>JBBANT010000010.1:0-11893 GCA_040401815.1 Ilumatobacteraceae bacterium
TAGATGCCCACCCTATTACACAGGTGGTGGATGGCTGGGTGATACTTCGCTGATGCCTCGGCGGTACCTCAGCAGTGTCTAGGTGAGGCGTCTGGTGACTTAGAAGCGCACGCGACACACGCGCGGGCCATGTACCTGGCCACCTGCCCAGGTGACGGTGGCAGGGTCAATCAGGCTGAACTCAGGAATGCGCTCAAGCCATACCTGGAGCGACACTCGGAGTTCGAGTCGGGCCAAGTTGGACCCAGCACAGCGGTGGATGCCCGAGCCGAAAGCCACGTGGCGGTTGTGTTCGCGATCCAAGATGACCTCGTCGGGTTGCTCGAACTGGCGCGGGTCGCGGTTGGCAGCCGGAAAGGACATCAAGATGCGGTCCCCGGCCTTCATTGGGCAGCCTTGAAACTCGGTATCGCGGTCCACGATGCGAGCCATGGTGACAGGCGAGTAGGCCCGCAAGAGCTCTTCGATTGCCGTTGGCCACAGGTCGGGGTTGGCCCGCAACTGCTCGCGATGTTCGGGGTGCTGGGCTAAGTGCCACAGAGACGAGCCGATGGCGCTCCAGGTGGTGTCGATGCCCGCGACGAGCATGAGGTTGCAGACCCCGAGCACGTATTGATCGGTGACCGGATACTTGTCGCCCGAGTTGATGAGGTCGGTGATGAGGTCGTTTTCGCGCGGGTTCTTTTTGCGATCGTCGAGCTGGGCCTGGAAGAACTTCAAAATCTTGAGGCGGCTTTCCAGCCGCACTTTTGGATCGGTGAGCCCCACTTCGAGCACGCCGCGCACCCAGCCGGTGAATTCATCGGCCATCTCGGTGGGCACCCCGAGCATGGTGGCGATGACTCGCACTGGAATCTGTTGGGCGTAGTCGGTGCCCGCATCGGCCTCGCCTTTGGCGATGAACTTGTCGATGAGCTGGTTGCACAAGTCGCGGGTGCTCTGTTCGTATTTGGCTACGGCCTGCGGCGCAAACACCGGAAGGATGAGTCGGCGGTGCCAGTGGTGGTCGGGTGGATCGCTGGTGATGGGCGGTGCAGCAACACCCGCGTATGGGCCTTCGGCTGCTGCTGCGGAGCGTGGCACCACGATGATGTCGCGCGATGTGAAAATTTCGTGTTCCTGGGCGATGGCGACTACGTCGTCATAACGCGTTGGAAACCACGACCCGCCCCAGCGGTCAGAGTGGGCAATCGGGCACTGCGATTCACGAATTTCTTCCATCGTGGGATACGGATCACGCACGAACTCGGGGTCAAAAATATTGAAGTCAGTGATGGGGTCGTTGACCGGCCCAGCGTTTTCTTCAAGTGTCGTCATGGCTACTCCTCGATGATGATGGCGTCTTCAGGGCAGTTGGCTTGGGCCCGGCGGGTCTTGGCGTGCAGTTCGACGGGCAAATCACCGACGATGAGCACTGTGGCGTGACCGAGTTCGTCGCTACCAAATACTTCGGGTGCAGCAATCGAACACATTTGCTGGCCTTGGCATGAGGCTTCGTCTACTCGTACGCGCATAGCAACAGATTACTTGTGGTTCGTCATCCGAGTGCAGTCGGGGTAAAACTCTTCCATGGCGCGGCGGTTTCGAGTTGTGCCGCTACTCGCAACAATAAGTCGTCGTGTCCGTAAGCCGCTACGAGTTGCACGCCGATGGGCAGACCAGTCGCGGTACGGCCCATCGGCAGGCTGATGGCAGGTTGGCCCGACATGTTGAACTGGGCGGTGAAGCGCACCCATTCGCTCGCTAATCGCGAGGGCTTCATTGGATCACTCGGATCATTCGTGAACGACCCGACGGGGAACGGGATGCGCGCCAGCGTGGGTGTGAGCAACAAATCAAACCCATCGTGCCACCACTGGGCAAGCGCGCGGCGAAACATTGCTGCGGCAGCCACTGATTTTGCATAGTCAACAGCCGACGACCGGGCTGCGTATTCGGCTTGTGCCCAGTTCACCGCTTCGATGTCGTCGCTCGTGGCTGGGCGGCCGAGCAACGCGGAAAGTGAATCGCGAGACACAGCTTGCACTGTGGCCCACATCGCCCCGAATCGCGGGGGGAACGACGCGTCGGCCATTGCTTGCGGGTATGACTCTTCAACGCTGTGCCCAAGTGATTCGAGCAACTTCGCAGTAGCTCGTGTCGCATCGCGGCATTCGTCATCGACGTGCGCACCGTGTGGGTCGTGGTCGAGCATTCCGATGCGCAGTCGTTCGACAGGTGCGCCAACCTCGCTGAGAAACGGACGTGCTGGTGGTGGTGCAATCACGCCATCGCCGACTCCGGCACCGTGCACAGCATCAAGCAGCGCAGCGGTGTCGGCCACGGTGCGGGTGACTGCAAGTTGCACGCTGAGCCCTGCTTCGTCGCCGAGTGGTGCCAGCGAAACACGACCGCGACTTGGTTTTAAACCAACGAGACCATTGCACGACGCCGGAATTCGAATGCTGCCACCACCATCACTGGCATGGGCAAGTGGCACGATGCCGGCGGCCACTGCGGCACCTGCACCACCGCTCGAGCCACCGCAGGTGCGCGTCAAGTCGTGTGGGTTGCGAGTCGGGCCCCAGGCCTCGGGTTCGGTTACGGGCAGGCTGCCCCACTCACAACTGTTCGTGCGACCGAATGGAATGAGGCCGGCGGCAACGAAACGTGCCGCAAGTTCAGAGGTCTGTTGCGGAACGTAATTCATCGCTTTGATGGCTTTGTTGCCGTTAGAAATTTGTTGCCCGGCGTACAAGATGCCGAGATCTTTGAACAGTGTCGGCACACCGTGGAAAGGTGCATCGCTGTGCTGCTTGTCGGCTTGCTTGGCTAGCTCTCGTGCGTGTTCCAACCAAGTGATATTCACCGCATTGATTTGCGGGTTGAACGCTTCGTGGCGCTCAATGGTGGCATTGAGCAATTCGGTTGCTGAAACTTTTTTGTCGCGAACTAGCCGTGCTTGATCGAGCGCTGACATAAAGCGTGTCTCTCGGGCGAACGAGGACATCTCCATAATTCACTAACCTAATGAGGCCGTGTCGTCTCAACATTCATCGGGACGCGCGTCAGTGATTGAAGTACTCCGTGCGCCATCAGTCGGCGTGTACATCGGTGCCAACGTGCTGTTGTATGTGGGTCTCTCGCTGCAAGTCACCACCCTCGCCAAGCAGGTCTATGACATCACTCGGCGCGAGATCGACCTGGGGTTTCTCGGGTTGGCCGAGTTCTTGCCGATTGCCTTGTTGGTCTTCGTCACGGGCACGGTTGCCGACCGCTTCAACCGCAAACGTATTTCGCAATTCGCGATGTGTGGCGAACTTGCGTCAGCGTTGCTCCTCATGTGGTACGCCTCAACGCAACCAACTGGTGTTTTGCCGATTTTTCTCATTGCGATTTTGTATGGCGCGTCACGAGCTTTTCTGGCCCCAGCCATGCGACCGATTGCCGCCGCCATTGCCCCCGCTGGTCGCTTGCCACAAATGATTGCGCTGTATTCCACAGTGTGGACTTCGGCAGGCATCATTGGCCCAGCGATTTCCGGATTCCTGTACTCCGCCTCGCCGGTGCTGGCCTACGGTGTCGGCTCGGTAGTGATTTTGTTGGCTCTATTGCTGTTTTCCAACGTGCGCGTTCCTGCTACACAGCGCGGTATTGAGGGCAATGAACGAACAACGCTGCGTTCAGCAGTTGAGGGCTTGAGTTATATTCGGCGCTCGCCAATTTTGTTTGCTGCAATCTCGCTAGACCTCTTTGCAGTGCTATTCGGCGGTGCAGTGGCTCTGCTACCGGTGATTGCCGAGGAACGTCTCGGTGTAGGGAATATCGCCTACGGATGGCTGCGTGCTTCTGCGGGCATGGGGGCCGGGCTCGTTGCAATTCTTTTGGCGGTGCGGCCGTTGCGACGTCATGTCGGACGCTGGCTGCTCGTAGCTGTGGCGGTGTTTGGTGTGGGCACAATTGTGCTCGGCTTGACCCGTAGCTTTTGGGTTGCTTTTTTCGCGGTCATGGTGTTGCACGGTGCCGACATGGTAAGCGTCTTCATTCGTGGGTCTATCGTGCCGTTGGTGACGCCCGATGACAAGCGTGGTCGCGTGTCGGCGGTGGAAAATGTCTTTATCGGTGCCACGAATGAACTCGGCGCGTTTGAGTCGGGTGTTGCGGCGCAGGCGGTAGGTGTTCCAGCCACCGTGGTGGGTGGTGGAATTTTGACGCTTGGCATCGTCGGCGTGTGGTGGTTTAAGTTCAAGTCGATGCGTGATGTTGACCGCTTCGAGGATCTGAAGCCCGCATGATTCGTCGTTGGTTGGCGTTCGGTGTTGCAGCACTCTGCTTCGGCACATTGTCGTGCAGCAACAACTCGCAGGGCTCGCAGTCGGGGCAGCTCGAGGGTGTTGGTCGCTTGCCCGGGTACGACTTCTGGGCGCCGGTCACGTTGCCCGACGGCGTGGCACTCGCCCTGCCGTTGCCCGAGGGAGGGCCCGTTGGTGGACGCGTCGATGGCAATCGTGTGTTGTTGGTGGGGGATTCAATCCTTGCGTCGACTGCCAAGCGGTACGGCAACGAGATGTGTAACACACTCGAGCCGCTGGGTTGGCAGATTGCAGTCGAAGCAGAACCGGGTCGCTTTGCTGAATTCGGCGTGCGCGTCTTGCAGTCGCGGATTGATGCCATATGGGACGTAGTGGTGATTTACCTCGGCACCAATTACGAAGGCAACGAGTCGTCGCTGCGTGCACAGTTTGAACAAATGTTCGAGACCACCCGCGGGGTGGAAACAGTGGTGTTAACAACAGGTGTGTTTCGTGATGCCCAAAAAACGGTGAACAAAGTGATTAAAGAAGTCGCTGGAGAGTTCGACCATGTAAATGTGCTGGATTGGGCGAGTGTGGCAAAAATCAGGGGTGTGAATGGCCCCGACAAAATTCACCTCTCTGACCTTGGTCGCGCCGCGCTGGCCCAAACCATTGGACGAGCGCTCGACTATGCGCCGTATCGCGAAGCATCGTGTCTTGACCCCCGATTCCGCGACGACTCGGCGATTAATCAGCAGCCGGTGGCGACGACGCTTCCGTAGTGTCGGCTGCGCGGGCGGCTTTTCGTCGTGCGGCGCGCTCTTTGGCTTGGGCGGTAGTGATCTCGCGGTGGTGCGCACGACACAGCACCTCTAGCCCGCCCACACCGTTGTGATCGGGGCTCAAGTGATGATGACAGCCCGGGCCATAACCAGCGCCTTGGCGCGCAGTGCGGTGGTTGACCTCACAATCGCGACGCTCGGCGCGGCAGCCGCGTTGTTCACAAAAATATTTGGCACGACGTTTGGCTGCTGAGCGAGCAAAACGCCAGATGTGGTTACGTTGGTAGTTGCGGGCGCATACATTGCTGCACCACGTGCGGCGGCGGGGTGCTGTGATCAGTGTGTTGCACCATTGGCATCGACTTGGTTCGCCTTGCCAAGCCGAGAGCGGGCAACTGATGCGCTCTTGTTCGAGCACGGAGAGTTCACCCGCTGCACGCACCGGTGCAGAGCCACGCCGCCGCCGGCGTGGTTTACGCGCGGATGTTGACTGGCGTCGCGCGCGTCGCATCGACCATGTCGAAAAAATCGTTGCCCTTGTCGTCGATCACGATGAATGCGGGAAAGTCGCGCACTTCGATTTTCCACACGGCTTCCATACCGAGTTCGGAATACTCGAGCACATCAACTTTGGTGATGCAATCTTGGGCCAGGCGAGCCGCAGGGCCGCCGACCGAACCGAGATAAAAGCCACCAAATTGCTTGCAGGCGTCGGTGACTTGCCGCGAACGATTGCCCTTGGCCAGCATCACGAGACTGCCCCCGGCTTTTTGAAACTCAGCCACGTACGAGTCCATACGCCCCGCGGTGGTCGGGCCAAATGCGCCCGAGGCTAAACCGGCAGGGGTCTTTGCCGGGCCGGCGTAATACACGCAATGGTCTTTGAAATAGTCGGGCAGCGCACCGTCGCGTTCGAGCACTTCTTTGAGTTTTGCGTGGGCAATGTCGCGGGCTACCACCATTGGCCCGGTGAGCATCACGCGGGTTTTCACCGGATGTTTGGAGAGTTCGCGAAGAATATCGGCCATCGGTTGGTTTAAGTCGATGTTGACCACCTCGCCATCAAGGTCACCAAAACTCACGTCGGGCATGAAGCGTGCTGGATCGGTTTCGAGTTGTTCAAGAAAAATGCCGTCACGGGTGATTTTTCCGAGTGCTTGACGATCAGCACTGCACGAAACAGCCATGGCCACCGGGCAACTTGCACCGTGGCGCGGCAGGCGGATGACGCGCACGTCGTGACAGAAATATTTGCCACCGAATTGTGCACCAATGCCGGTTTGTTGGGCGAGTTTCAACACCTGTTGTTCGAGGTCGAGGTCGCGGAAGCCGTGGCCGGCTGCACTGCCCACCGTGGGCAGCGAATCGAGGTAGTGGGTGCTGGCAAGTTTGGCAACTTCAACTGCGTACTCGGCCGACGTGCCGCCGATGACGACTGCCAAGTGATACGGCGGGCAGGCCGCCGTGCCGAGCGTCTTCATTTTTTCAAACAGCCAGGGGAGCAGCGTTTTTTCGTTGAGTAGGGCCTTGGTTTCTTGGAACAAGTAGCTCTTGTTGGCCGAGCCGCCACCTTTGGCGATGAACAAGAACTTGTATTCGTCGCCGTCGACGGCGGCAATCTTTATCTCGGCCGGCAAGTTCGTGCCGGTGTTGACTTCTTCGTACATCGACAACGGGGCCAGTTGGCTGTATCGCAGGTTGCTGGTGAGATAGGTGTCGTAGACGCCCCGCGAGATGGCTGCGTCATCGGCACCACTGGTGAGTACGAACTGACCTTTCTTCGCTTTCACGATGGCGGTGCCAGTGTCTTGACACATTGGCAGCACCCCACCGGCTGCGATTGACGCATTCTTCAGCAAGTCGAGAGCCACGAAGCGATCATTCTCACTTGCTTCGGGGTCAGTGAAAATGTTGGCGAGTTGCTGCAGATGCTCGGGGCGCAAGAAGTGGGCAATATCGCGCATTGCTTCGGCGACCAAACGGGTGATGGCAGCGGCATCCACGCGCAAGAATTCACCGAGTTCGGTTTTTGTCACCGAAACACCGTCGCGAGAAATGAGTCGGTACTTTGTGGTGTCTGGGCCGAGCGGCAGCAACTCGACGTGAGCGAATGGCTCGGGAGTAGTCATCAGACCAAAGCCGGCGAACCGACAAATGCGCCAGGGTCACCGGGTGCCGGTATGAGCGGCTTGCTCCACGCAACTGTCTTAGCAACTTGTTCGGTGACCGAACGCCACTCGAGTGGGTTCCAGCCTTCGGCGCGGGCCACCACTTGGCCATCGATGCGCAGAAACACGAAGGCCGGCAGCGCAGAGAGTGCCAGTTGTTTTACGAAGGTGCGCTCTGGGTCGCAAAAGACCAGGGTTTCGCTGGCCGCGGGGCCCAAAAAGGCCCGCGCTTCATCGGGTGACGCAGTCACTACATAGTTGGTGCGCACGCTCGAGCCCGCGAACTGGGCAAGAATTCGCCGCGCAGTGGGCAACAGCCAGGCACTCTCGTTGGTGTAGGGGTCGACAACAACGGACAAGAGATGAAACGTTGTCAGCCAGTCACGCAACGGACGCGCTTGGCCTTCTAGTGGCTGCAGCAGGGTGTCAGATGAGGGCGTAACCACAACAGCGACGGTAGCAAGTCGCAAGTACAGTCTTGGCAATGCACCCGATTGAGCGATTGCGATATGTGGCACGCGCTGATGGTGCGGGCCCAGGCGTGCTCGTGCGTGAGACCGGGCTGGCACTTTGCGATATGGACTTAGACCCACAGTCACTGGTGCTCGCTTGTCGGCGGATCGTCGAGCGACACCCAACGATGGCACAGCTGTGGTGGTTGTGTGCCCACGTGTTGGCTGCGCCGGACCCTTTCTCGAAGGCTCGCGAATTGGCGCTCGTGGTGGAGCACGACGACACACCTGGGCATCTGGATGACGCGTTGCCCGATGATGCACGCGCAATGATCGTGGGCTGGCCGTTTACCACCGTGAAGTGTTTGGCCCAGCGCGGAGATGCGCTCATGTTGGTAGTCGACAGCCACGGCGAAGGTGAAGCGCTCGTAGAGCGCCTGCACGATGCAGACATCGCAGCCGAGCTCGTGCCATTTGAATATGTGTCTGCTGCGGTTGGCACTGCTGATGTAGTGATTGTCGAAGCGTTGGCGTGCGGCGCCAGCAGCGTGCTGGCCGTCGGGGGATCACGCGCAGTAGTCGACACTGCGGTCGCCCAGGGCAAACAAGTGTGGCTGGTTGCCGGCGTGGGCACACGCTTGCCGTCCATGTTGTGGTCGGGCATGGTGAGCGCACTGCAAATCAATGACGACTGGCGGGCCGGCCTCGACGTCATTGATGTGAATCGGTTTACACGCGTGGTTGGCCCGCTCGGGCACACCACCGACACAGCCGCAGAATTCGTTGCTGAATGTCCGGCGACGGCTGAGTTGTTGCGGCGCAGCGTCATCTAGCCTGCAAGGCATGTCACCACGCTCCCGCGACCTGCCTCGCCGCTCTTGTCTGTCAATTCCTGGATCATCAGAAAAAATGATGGGCAAAGGCCCTGGCATTGCCGCTGACATGGTGTTCTTGGATCTCGAAGATGCCGTTGCACCGAAAGAGAAAGAAGCCTCACGCGCCAAGATTGCGCACGCCATCAAGACCCAGGACTGGGGCGACAAGGTGATGTGCGTGCGCGTCAACGACTGGAGCACCAAGTGGACTGCCTACGACATCATGGAAGTTGTCGGTGGCGCGGGCGCGCGACTTGACGAGATCATGTTGCCCAAGGTGGAGTCAGCCGCCCAAATCGTGGCCACCGACCTGTTGTTGCGGCAGGTGGAAATTGCCAACGGCCTACCAGTTGGACACATCGGTATCGAAGCGCAGATCGAAACTGCACGCGGGCTCATCAATGTAGAAGAGATTTGCGCCGCCAGCCCGCGCATCGAGACCATCATCTTTGGGCCTGCCGACTTTGCCGCCAGCATGGAAATGCCGGTGCTCACCGGCGGCGTGCAAATCGCCGATTACCCAGGTGATCACTTCCATTACGTCTTCAACAAAATCTTGATGGCTGGTCGTGCCAACGGGCTGCAAGTAATCGACGGCCCGTACCTCTACATTCGCGATGCCGACGGTTTCCGCGACTATTGCAAGCGCACTCGCACACTTGGCTACGACGGCAAGTGGGCGCTACACCCGGATCAGGTGGCGATTTTGAACGAGGTGTTTTCGCCCACCCAAGAGCAGTTTGATCGTGCGTGCGCAATTCTCGATGCCTACGAAACGGCAACCGAGGGCGAAGGCAAAGGCGCGGTGATGTTCGGTGACGAAATGATTGACGAGGCCAGTCGCAAGATGGCACTCAAGTTCATTTCACGTGGTTCGCGCGCCGGCTTAACTCGCTCGAAATAGTCGTCGCCGATGACCAAACGTTTCGACGGTGTGCTGTTCGATGCCGGTGGCATTTTCGTGGTGCCCGACCCCATCGCAACGGCGATGGCTATCGCCCCGTTTGGCGGTGTGACCGACACCGGCGTGCTGGTGCGTTGTCACTACGCCGGTATGGAGGCGTTGGATGCCGTTGCGAGCAAACGCACCGACGCATCTATCGACAAAATCACCTGGGATACGTATCGAATCGCCTATGTGCGAACCGCGGGCGTGGCCGACGACGAGGTTGAACCAGCAGCGTCAGCAATGCGTCGGTTGTTTTCGCCTCAGTATTGGCAATTTCCATTGCTGGAATCCGTCGCTGCGTTAGCCCAGCTGTATCACCGCAAAGTGCCGATTGGCGTGGTGTCTAACGCCAGCGGTCAGATTGAAGCAACACTCAACAATTTGTGCATCTGTCAGGTGGGGCCTGGTGCGGGCGTGCCGGTGAGCATCGTGACTGATTCGCACGTGGTCGGATACGCCAAACCCGACCCACTTATCTTTAGCGACGCCATCGCTGCGTTGAATCTGCCACCCGAGCGAGTGGCATATGTGGGTGATTCATACGTAAACGATGTCGGCGGCGCGCGAGCGGCCGGATTGGTGCCGCTGCTGTACGACCCGTTCGACGATCATGCCGACTACGACTGTGAGCGACTTCGCTCTCTGCACGAACTGCTGGAGTTCGTGAAATAAGACGTGTCTAATTAAGCCTGCACGCTCTCCACGAGGCGGCGGGCGATCACCTTCAAGCACAGCGTTTCGTCAGCGCCTTCAAAAATAGAGAGCACGCGGGCATCGACATACAAGCGACTCACCGGGTATTCCTCGGCGTAGCCGTAGCCACCGTGAATCTGCATTGCTTCGCGGGTGACCCACTCGGCGGCTTTGCACACGTAGGCCTTCACCATGCTGGCTTCCATTGCGCCTTCGCCTTTGCCCATCATCTTGGCCACTGCGTAACTGAACTGGCGAGCCGCTTGGATGATCACCGACATGCGCCCGAGCTTTACTTGGGTGAGTTCATAGTCGATGATGTTCTTGCCGAACACGTTGCGATTATTGGCATAGTCGTAGGCCGCTTCGTAGGCCGCTTGCATCAAACCAACAGCGCGGGCTGCGGTTTGCAGCCGACCATTTTCAAAACCTTCCATCTGAAAATAGAAACCCTTGCCTAGACCTTCTTGTTCACCGATCAAATGGTCGGCGGGCACGAACCAATCTTCGATTGCGATTTCGTACGAGTGCATGCCGCGATAACCGATGGTGTCGATCGGGCGACCTTCCATTTTTCCGCCGCCGTCTTGGTTGAACATAAAACCGTGCGCATCGCCGAGCGGCTTGGGCACGATGAACAAACTCAGACCACGGTGCGATTTCGTGCGATCGGGGTCGGTGCGTGCCAGCAGCATGAGCACGTTGGCGCGAGCACCGAACGTGCACCAAGTTTTGACACCATTGATGACGTAGCCGTCGACACCGTCGCGCTGCGCTGCGACTGCCGTGGTTTTTAGCGAAGCGACATCGCTGCCGTAGTCGGGTTCGGTAACGGCAACAGCGACCATCACTTCGGCGGTCGAGAGTTTGGGCAACCAGTAATGCTTCTGTGCTTCGGTGCCACCTTTGACCAAGGCACGGGTGAGAATTTCGGGTCGCGTAATGAGCGATCCACCGATGCCAAGCGAGGCTCGCGAGAGTTCTTCGGTAGCAACACAACTGGCCATGTATTCGCCTTCGCCACCTTCGCTAAAGCCGCCGTACTCGGATGGAATCGACAATCCGAACGCGCCGATGTCGGCAAGGCCGGCGATGATTTCTTCAGGCACGTCGGCGTTTTCTCGGTGCACGTGCTCGGCGTGCTTGGCCACCACTTTCTTGCCGAAACTGCGAAACGTGTCTTGCACCATTTCGTAGTCGTCATCAAGATGGCGGGGGCCCGGGGTTGCTGCCAGCGAGGCGAGCAACTCGGGTGCGCGATAGGTGGCGACGAATGCGTCGAAGTTGGCTAGTTCGGCGATCTTGACTGTCCACATTTGTTCGCGTCCGATGAGCCGTGTTGCAAAGTCGTGCACCATGTCGGCGACGAATGCGCAGGTGATGGCAGCTTCCACTTCGCCTTTGGCGCCGTAGTCGATGAGCGAACGTGCAGTTTCAAGTGCCGAACTGGCATGGGCGAGGTCGTACGCCAGCACCTGTTGGCGCTCGGGGCCGCCGGTCTCGGCGAGATGTTTGGTGGCTCGACGAAGCAACTGCGACGTACTCTCGACGATGGTGGCAGCAGTGGTGAGGTCTTTGAGTGAGTCGTGCACGAGGACTAACGGTAGTGAAGTGACATTCGCAATGGCGGTTCGTGCCCCAATTTGTGGCAGTCGCCACTCTGGGCTCTTACGCTGGGGGTGTGTGGAAGGCCTTGCGTT
>JBBANT010000010.1:11993-32686 GCA_040401815.1 Ilumatobacteraceae bacterium
GTGGCAGTCGCCACTCTGGGCTCTTACGCTGGGGGTGTGTGGAAGGCCTTGCGTTGGGTGCTTTTCGCGGTAGTCATCTATTTCTTTGTTCTGCCGCTCGTGCCGGCCTTTCGGGGCGCCATTGGTGACTTGCGCCAGATTGACCCAATCCTCTTGGCGGCTGCCATCGGGCTGGAGTTCGTTGCGTTGTATTGCTACACGCTGGTCACCCACGCAGCCCTCGGGCCCGATGCCTACCGACTGCGGCGGTTTGATCTTTTTCGCATTCAGTTGAGCACCCGAGCCCTTGGCAGCCTGCTGCCTGGGGGAAGTGCGGCGAGCAATGCGTTGGGGTTTCGTCTGATCACCAGTTCGGGAATCGCCAAGCCAGACGCTGGGTTTGCTTTGGCAACGGCCGGGCTTGGCTCGGCCGTGATACTCAATGTTTTGTTGTGGTTAGGGCTGATCATCTCGATTCCACTGCGGGGGTCTAGCCCTGTTTACGGTTCGGCGGCAGTTGCGGGCACTTTGCTCATGACGATTGTTGGCGCAATCATCCTCGGCTTGGTCGATGACAAAGGTCGTTTGATGCGGGTGGTGCGCAGGTTCTATGACCGGCTCGGGCGCGACGGCGAGTCGGCAGCCAGTGTGATGGAACATCTGCGCGACCGGGTACGGGGTTTGCTTGCCGAGCGCGAAGTGTTGAAGCGGGTGGTGTTGTGGGCCACCGTCAACTGGTTGCTTGACCTGTTGGCGCTGTGGCTGTTTTTGCGAGCCTTCGGCGGGAGCATTTCGTTTGACGGTTTGCTCGTGGCGTTCGGGTTGGCCAACGTGCTTGCCTCGATTCCCATCACGCCGGGCGGATTGGGAATCGTCGAAGGTGTCTATATTCCAACGCTTGTTGGCTTCGGTGTGCCAGTGGCGACGGCCACCGTCACCGTGCTCACCTATCGCATTGCCCAGTTTTGGCTGCCGATTCTTGTGGGGGCGGTGAGCTATGCATCGTTGCGGATTGGCGCAGTGCCTGCGGTGCCAACGCCGCGCTCGCGACTTGAGCGATTGCAATCTGCGACGCGCGATGGGTCGCAAGTGCGCCTGTCAAAGGCCCAGTGGATTGAAAAGAACGCACCACGCGACCGCACGGGTTTGTTTGCCACCCCGACCTATGAAGACACGGGCGAACAACCACAACAACCGCCTCGCGACGAAGCCTGACGTTTCCGTGCACCTACTCTTGACAGCATGACCACACACGAACGGCCCTTTGGGCGACACCTCGAAGATTTCGTCGTTGGCGACATCTACAAGCACTGGCCGGGCAAGACCATCACCGAAGCCGACGATCACTTGTTTTGCATGATCACGATGAACCATCATCCACTGCATACCAACGATTGGTTTGCCGAACGCAGCGTGCAGGGTCGCAACGTGGTGGTGGGCAACTTGGTGTATTCGCTGGTGCTCGGCATGAGCGTGCCCGACGTGAGCGGTGCAGCAATCGCCAACCTAGAAGTCGAGACGTTGCAACATAAGCACCCAACGTTTCACGGCGACACCATCCATGCCGAAACACGCGTGCTCGAAGTTGTTGAATCTAAGTCCAAGCCCGAGCGCGGCGTGGTCACGGTCGAAACAAAAGGTTTCAACCAAGACGGCAAAGAAGTGTGTTACTTCCGTCGTCGCGTCATGGTGTGGAAACGTGATGCGGCGCCCGTGCGCGAACGCCCATACGACGGCCGCGACGTCTGGTCGGAGTAACGACATCTGGGTGAAGTAAACCTGGTCACTGCGCCACTTCTGCAGTGGGGGTTGCCAAGGTTGCGTGACTTGCCGTGGCGCAACACCCGTGATCGCTGGTCGGTGCTGGTGAGCGAGGTGATGGCACAACAGACACAAATCTCGCGGGTGGTGCCCAAATATGAGTCGTTCATGCGTGAGTATCCGACGGTGGGTGACTGCGCGGCTGCACCATTGGCGGATTTATTGCGACTGTGGAGCGGCCTCGGGTATCCGCGTCGGTGCAAGAACTTGCACGACGCTGCTCGGCACATAGTGACGCACCACAACTCGCAGGTGCCAGGCGATGTGCACACGTTGCAGTCGTTGCCGGGCATTGGGCCGTACACCGCTCGGGCAGTGATGGCGTTTGCTGACGGCGCCGATGTGGCGGTAGTCGACACCAACGTGGCCCGCGTGTTGGCCCGAGTCACCAACACTTCGCTGTCGGCGCGGCAGTCACAAGAGTTGGCCGACGAAATGCTGCCGCTTGGTCAGGCCTGGGAATGGAACCAAGTGATGATGGACTTCGGTGCCCAAGTGTGCGTGGCGCGGAATCCACTCTGCGAGGTCTGTCCGATTGCGCGTGAGTGCAAATGGAATGACGGGCCAGACCCAGCACGCACCACTGCGCTGACGAGCAAACCGCAAAAGCGATTCGCTGGCTCAGATCGCCAAGCCCGCGGGCGATTGATGAAGGTGCTCGCCGAGCGTGGTGTGCACAGCGACGAGGTCGCATCGGCAATGGGGTTGTCTAGCGATGACCAGCGCGCTGCACGACTTCTCGAAACGCTCGTGCACGATGGTTTGGTTGCTGTCGACGGTGAGTGGTGTCGCTTGGCGTAGCGAGTGGCGAGCAATAACTAGCTGGCAAGAAAATCGACGATGAGTTGGTTTACGAGATTGGGTTGCTCAACTTGCACAAAGTGCCCCGCATTGGCGATGTATTCGAAGCGAACATGTGTAGGCGCTGATGCCTGCGCAGTCTTGGCAATTTCAATTCCCACGCAACCGCAATTTTCACCATGGAGGTAGAGCATGGGTTGTGAGGGGAATTCTCGCCCCATGCGTTCTTGTAGCGAGGCGAGATCCGGGTCACGTTTTCCCTCGCCGAGTGTGGCGCGGTAGTAGCCGAGGGCAGCCTGCAAGTTGTTGGGGTTACGAAGTGCATCTTTGACACGGGCAAGATCGGCAATGGCTGCGTATCCCGGTGACCACTGGGCCCACAACATGTCGATGAACGCCATGTCGTTGGCGGCCACCACATAGTTGGAAAGGGGATGCTGGAAAAAGAACATGTACCAACTGCTCTGAATCTGAGCAAGGTTGCTCAGGAATGCTGCACCGAGTGCTGGGCCAGGTGGCACCGACATGCTCACCACTTTCCGCCAGCGTTGTGGCGCGTCGATGGCAGCACCGCACACGCTTGGCGCACCCCAGTCGTGACCGATGATGACGGCATGTTCGTCGCCACCCAAGGCATCGTGCAGGGCATTGGCATCGCGGGCCAGCGCCGCAGTTTGGTAAACGCCAGATTCAGGCACGCTCGTCGGGGCATAGCCACGCATAAAGGGGGCTACTGCTCGGTAACCGCGTGCAGCAAGCACAGGCAACAAATGTCGCCAGGTGTAGGGCGAGTCAGGAAAACCATGCAGGCACAACGCCAGCGGGCCCGACCCGCATTCAAGAAATGTGACATCGAGTTCGCCGGCGCGAATCGTGGCGGTGGTAACTGGTGGCTGCTGGTTGGACGTTGTCACGGCTCACAGAGTAGATGAACGCCACACTTTGCGACCAACGTCACCGCCATAGAGCAAGGTCGCCCGCGTGTCGCCGCTTTAGCGTCAGCACAGTCCATGATCAGCGTTTCTTTCCACGGTGTGCGTGGCTCCACCCCGTGTCATGGGCCCGACACCCATCACTTTGGTGGCAACACCTCGTGTGTATCGCTTTGTGCGCCGGGTCAGGTGCCCGTGGTGTTTGATCTTGGTACCGGTCTGCGTTATTTCGGTAAGCAATGCGGCGACACTGGTGCGTTTCGAGCCGTGTGTTTGCTTACCCACTTGCACTACGACCACACCCTTGGCTTGCCATTTTTCGAGCCGCTCTTGCGCAGCGATACCACGTTCGAAATTTATGCACCCAAGCAGCCCGATGGCCGCAGCATTCGCGAACTGTTCCTCGAAAAAATCAAGCCGCCGATGTTTCCGGTGCCGCTCGACGACTTTGCCGCGCGAGTGGTATTTCACGAAATCGGTGATGACGACTTTGCGATCGGCGATATGCAGATTCGTAGCCGCTTCGTGCCCCACATTGGGCCGACCCTTGGCTTTCGGGTGACTCACTCTGGGGTGAGCGTCACCTATTTGTCGGATCACCAACAACCTGCGGGCCCCGAATTCACGTTGACCCAGGGCGCCCGCGAATTGTGTGAGCGAACCGATCTGCTGATTCATGATGCCCAATACACCGACGAAGAATTCGTCGAAAAATCTGCCTGGGGGCACTCCACTTATTCCTATGCCAAGTGGGTGGCTGAAACCTGCGACGCGCAGCAGTTGGCGTTGTTTCACCACGACCCGTCGCGCACCGATGCTGCCCTCACCGAAATCACTGGTCGGGTTGGTGGCGCCAGCAAGATCGGGGTTTTCGCCGCACGCGAAGGTGAAACCGTCGACGTCGTAACGTGTAGTGCGTGAGCGACGCTGCTGAATCGCCGACGAACCCGCAGTACTTTCGTAAAGTTTTTGGTCATCTGCCGACCGGGGTAGTGGTGGTCACGGGTCGCAGTCTTGACGATGAGCTTGTCGGTGTGACGATTGGTTCATTCGCCTCGATTTCACTCGACCCACCGCTAGCCGGATTCTTCATTGGTCGCGCCTCGCGTTCGTGGTCGCTCATGGCTGCCCGTGGCAAATTTTGTGCCAACGTTCTGGCGGCATCCCAGACCGAGTTGTGCTGGCGCTTTGCCAAAGACGCAACGGCTGGGACAGATGGATCAGATGGCTCGCGATTCGACGGGCTCGAAGTCGGGGTGTCGGCCAACGGCTCGCCGGTGTTGCCCGATGTGGTGGCAACAATCGACTGTGACGTGCACGTCGTGCACAGTTTTGGTGACCACGACCTGGTGGTCGGGTCGGTGACGGCGTTGCGCGCTCTGCAGACCGATGTGCCCGCCATGGTGTTCGTGCAAGGCAAGACCGGCGACGCACGCATTATTTTGTGAACATCGCAACGCTCGCTGCCGGCGTCGTGGGTGCAGTGTTCGTGTACGCCGGGGTTGCCAAAATCCTGGCTGGGCGAAAATGGCCAGCGTCGGCGCGCAATCTGGGCATTCCGCCTATCGTTGCCTCGAGTGTGATGCTCGGCGAAGTAGCAATCGGGTTGGGCGTGGTGCTGGGCGATGCGTGGCGCACCGAGTTTTTGGGGGCTGCAGCAGTGATGTTGATGGCGTTTACGGGCTTGCTGGCTGTGCATTTGCGGCGTGACAATCGACCGCCGTGTGCTTGTTTCGGTGGTGCGTCGCAGCGACCCATTGGTGCCCGCGACATTGTGCGCAATATCTTGTTGCTGGCTTTGGTGTTCGTCGCGATTGCTTCGTAGCCTCAAAGCCGTGCGCGTGTGGATCGACCAAGACCTGTGCACGGGTGACGGCTTGTGTGTTGATCACTGCCCAGAGGTTTTTGCCCAACTCGAAGATGGCATTGCCTACGTGGTGGAAAACGGTGTTGTCTTAAACGACCCAGGAAGTGCGGGCAGTTTGGCCGAAGTTGCCGACAAACATCTTGGCGCGGTGGTGTTGGCTGCCGATGTGTGCCCGGGTGAATGTATCTTCATCGACACCCGCGACGAAGAAGAAAGTCTCACTTTCATGGGCGGGGCAACAACTAGCGCATGAACATTCGTATCGCCGCTGCCGGGGCAGTGCTGGCAATGTCGATTGGCTTGAGTAGCGCCGGCGCCCAGGCAACCCAAACAGTCGATGTGCGGGTGCAAGGCCCAAGCGACACGTATTTGGCCATCGAGGTGCTCAATACCATCAGTGTGCAAAACGAGTACTCGCGTGGATACAAACGCAGCCTGTTCAAACACTGGTTGGATATCGACGGCGATGGTTGCGACGCTCGCGAACAAGTGTTGAAGCGCGATGCCATCGGCCTGCCGCAAGTTGACCCGTTCAAATGTTTCGTGGTCGAAGCCGATTGGCTCTCGCCGTATGACGGTGTGCGCACCTCGGATCGCACACGAGTGGACATCGACCACACGGTGGCACTCAAAGAAGCGTGGGACTCTGGTGCATGGCAGTGGAACGAAGCACAGCGAACTGCTTTTGCCAACGACACTTCGGACGCACGGTCGTTGATTGCTGCATCGTCATCCAGCAATAGGTCGAAAAGCGATCGAGACCCATCCAACTGGATGCCGCCGCTACGCGGCTATTGGTGCACTTACAGCGCCAACTGGATTGCAGTAAAAGCACGCTGGGGTTTGTCGATGGATCAAAGCGAATGGGGTCGACTCAACAACGTGCTCAGCGGTCAATGCGCGGGCACCACGGTGCGCGGCTGGTCTGACGTGCCGGTGAGCGCACCAGCGACTGCACCGTCGACTACATCTTCAACCAACCCGTCGACTACATCGTCGACGACACCCTCAAGCACGGGGCGGTCGACAGTCTCCACCGCCACGACAGTTGCGACAGCCACCACAGCCACGACAGTCGCGTCGACAGGCGCTTCCACCACTGTGGCCCCGGGTGGGTCGCCGGTTGTGGCCAGTCTGAGACCCGGCTCATTTTGCGCACCAGAAGGCGCCACAGGCGTATACAACGGGCGTGCGTACGTGTGTGCAAAAACGGATATGAATGGCACCCCGTATACGGGCAATCGCGCACGCTGGCGTCAACAAACGTAAGAAATCTGTGCCGACAAGCGGTGGCCGACCACTACCCTTGATGCCCATGTCCAAGAAGACCAAGAAGCGCAAGGCGCGCATGCGCCGCTCCAAAGCAAACCACGGCAAGCGACCCAACATGGGTCGTCGCTAACCGGCTCGGTTATTCGGCTTTTCTCGGCGCGTCTGATTTGACTCGCGTCGTAACAATTACGGTCGGCGGTCGCGCTGCACCGTGGCATGACATCGGCATTGTTGGTGGGTTACTCGGCGACGTACGGCTGAACATCGACGAGTCGCTGCCTGTGGGTTTGCATCATCTTGACCTCGCCGGTTGCCCAACTCGCGCCAGTCATATCGCTGGCTTGCCCGTGGTGCATGTGGGTGACGCCCAAGTAGTTGACACCCAAGTAGTCGACACCGTTGCACCGAGCAACGCATCCTCCCAATTTGCGTTGCACATTGTCGGGGTAGATCATGTGGTCGTGCTGGCCGACGATGTGCGGGTGACGTGCAGCGAAATTGCAGAGCAATCTGGCGCACCACTCAAGCGAGTGAAAGAAGGCGACCGAGGTGTGCAGGGTTTTCATCGCTGGGGAAGCGTGATTCTCGAAGTGGTCGAGCGTCGACTGGTTGCCCCGAATGACTCGGCTACGACAGCCAGCTATTGGGGGTTGGTGGTGGTCGTTGATCAGATCGATGAAGTTGCAACACACCTTGGCCCCGATGTGATTGGCGCACCCAAGCCAGCGGTGCAACCTGGCCGGCGAATCGCCACGGTGCGTTCTGGTGCTGGCCTTGGCGTGCCGCTTGCGCTGATGTCTCGCTAGTTACGCGCTAATTAATCGTCTATTTCGTCACGCAATAAAAACGCGATGCCTTCGGCGCACGAGTCGTTGAGCGGACACCATCGACAATGCGCAGCAGGGCTGCGTGTTGGCTCACGCTTATCCAACTCGATCGCAACGATCAGTTGAACGCCGGCCACAACGCGGCGCACCGCAGCCTGCAACACACCTTCTGACACGTCTTCGACATCGGCGCGTGCGGCTGCCAGCGAGTAGGTGGCCAGGCGTCGCGGTGCCATGCCGCTGCGCAACGCTTCGACGAGTGCATAGAAACGCAGATCTTCACGGTGCGATGTGTGCAGACCACCACTTTTCACATCGATGATTACTTTTTGGTCAGCAGTGCCAAGGGTGAGGTCTGACCGTGTGCCGAGCACGATGGCCCCGTCGAACAACTCGTAGCGCGCTGATGATTCGGTGACGGGTCGCCACGAGGGCTTGAGTTTGGGAAAGCATTCTTCGAAGCGGGTGTACAGATCTACGGCGTATCCGCGCAGTTGTGCTGCGTCGCCAGGGGTCATGCTGATGAGAAAGTCGGCCACGCTGTTGCTCGAATCAGACAGTCGCGCTATGGCTTCGTCGACAACTTCGACCGGTGTTGATTCGCCTCGCCAATGCACGCCAAGCTCGACTGCTTTGTGCAGCACCGTGCCGCGCGCAGTGAGTGGTGTCCAGGCGAAGTTGTCTTTGGTGGCCATGTGATGGGCTTGGCAACCATGAATCGTGGTGAGTTTGTTCTTGCTCACCCACAGCGCATTGTTGCGGCTGAATCGAGCTGCCACTGCAGCAAGTTGGTCGTGCAACATGGTGCGCACGGCATCCACCACGCTGGTGGGCAGCGGCACCCAGTCGGGTGATTTGCCGAGTGTGTCGACCACGGCCTGTTGCATCGGGTTGAGCCCCGACCCCTGTGTGTCGGGCACCGTTGTGGGCACAGCTTCAGGCACCTTCATCGTGGGGCAACAGTAGTAACTGGGTGCGTGTCACCGCGTGGCACCCCTCTGTCAAGATGTCCAACCCCATGCAGCCACGTTCGTCATCACTCACCGCGGTTGAATTCGCAGCGCTGGCGCGGGCAATTGCATCGACGGTCCACCAGTCGGGGCTGGCTGCTCCGGGGTTCCGCTGCCCAACTCGCATCATCGGCGTAGACCGCACGATTCGCCGCCTTGCTGGCCAAGATGTCGCAGGAACTGTCGCCGGAATTGTTGCGGTGAATGTCAAAGATCGCCCTCTCGCTGCCGTGGTGGCCGACATGATCGAAGGTGTCGTCATCTTGAATCAGTTGTCAGCGGTTGAAGCTGCGCGTGTGCGGGCTGCACTGTGGCTGTCGCTTGAATATGCCACCACGAGCGCGCACGTAGCCTAAGCATCGGCTCATTTTTTGGGCCAACGTTTGGTCGCGATGCCCGGGTGGCGAAATGGTAGACGCGGGGGGCTTAAACCCCCCTGGCCAGAAATGGCTGTGTGGGTTCAAATCCCGCCCCGGGCACCCGACAGAATAGAGGCACATGACTCTTGGCATCGACGACCACCGCACGGCAGCACAAGTGCGCGCCACGCTTGCCGCGCAATACGACGCAATGGTGGCCGATCTCGAACGCTTCGTCAACATCGAGTCACCATCGCTCGAGCACGAGTGCCTCGCGCGCAGTGCGCAATTTCTTGCCGACCTCATGACGCGCGTATTGGGCTCGCCGCCGGTGCTGGTTGCAAGTGACCGTGGCCCACACGTGCATTGGAAGGGCAGCGACGACACCAAGGTGCTCATCGTCGGGCATCACGACACGGTGTTTCCACTCGGCACGGTGGCGCGTCGACCATTTACACGTGAAGGCAACATTGGGCGTGGCCCAGGCATCTTTGATATGAAGGCCGGCATCATCCAAGCCATCTACGGCGTGGCGGCGGTGAAGGAGTGGTACCACACCGAGATTCTCATCACGGCTGATGAAGAAGTCGGCTCGCATGCATCACGCGCGTTGCTCGAAGAACGCGCTCGCGCCACGGGTGCAGTGTTGGTACTCGAGCCCAGCGCCGATGGTGGTGCGTTAAAGATTGCCCGCAAAGGCACCGGCACGTTCAATGTGACCATTACTGGTCGCGCCTCACACGCCGGGTTAGAACCCGAAAAAGGCATCAACGCGCTGGTCGAACTTGCCGCTCAAGTACCTCGCATCGTGGCAATCGCCCGACCCGATGTGGGCACCACGGTCACGCCAACGGTGGCCAAGGCCGGCACCGCCGACAATGTGGTGCCCGACTCGGCAACTATTGCTGTCGATGTGCGGTGTGTGATTCCGGAAGAAAAGGATCGTTTAGAGGCCGAGATGTCGCGTCTCACCGCGACGCTTGCTGGTGCACGCGTTGAAGTAAGCGGGGGAATGAACCGCCCACCGATGCACGAGTCGATGACCAAAGAACTGTTTGCCATTGCCGAAAAGGTTGCCGATGACTATGGCATCACCGGTTTGCGAGGCGTCGCAGTGGGTGGGGGCAGCGACGGCAACCTCACTGCAGCGGTTGGCGTGCGCACGCTTGACGGCCTTGGTGCAGTCGGCGCCGGTGCACACGCCGAAACCGAACACGTGCAACTCGACGCGATGCCCGAGCGCGCAGCGTTGGTCGCCGGTCTCGTCCAAACAATCGTGAACGGCTAACACTCAAATGCCCAGCGACCTCACGTTGAAAGCGATGAACACCGCGCACCGCATTATTTTGAGTCTGAGTGGAGGCCGATTGGGTTGGCAGGCCGGCAACATGCCCGTGCTCGAACTCACCACAACGGGTCGCAAAAGCGGAAAGCCTCGCAGTGTGATGTTGACGTCACCGATTCAGGAAGGTGAATCCATCCTGATTGTTGCATCACGTGGCGGCGATGACTTTCACCCAGCGTGGTATCTCAATTTGGTGGCAAACCCGCAGGTGCAAGTGAAACTCAAAGGCGAACCCACCAAGATGATGACTGCCCGCACGGCAACCGCAGACGAGCGAGCGCGTCTGTGGCCGATCGTCGAACAGAAGTACAAGGGATACGCCGGTTACCAGCAACGAACCGATCGTGAAATCCCACTCATTTTTCTCGACTGAACCTGTCTTCGCAGTTCACTGGGAACGACGACTTCCCAAACCGTAGCTCGCATGTTCGTTTCATGCCGGGGGCGCTCAGGGGCCGTAGTTGGGGCGCAATCCAGAACCATTGACAATGTATCTACATCAATTGATAATGTGGACACATGAATATTGGTGTCCGTGAACTCAAACAGAACCTGTCCGAGTACCTCGACCGTGCGGCAAAAGGTGAGCTGGTCGTGGTGACCGATCGAGGGGTTCCCAAAGCTCTCATCGTTGCAATTCCTGGCGGTGACCAGATGGCTATCGGAGTTGAGGAGGGGTGGATTACCCCTTCGTCAAAGAGCGGGAAACTGAACCCACCCCTGCAATTCCAGGCAGCTCGCAGATCGCTCGACGTCCTAAACGAAGATCGCGGCGAATGACGACCTACGTCGACTCAAGCGCACTTATTAAAAGATACGTGAATGAGCCTGATTCGGAATATGCAATCTCTCTCATCGATGCCGATGAAGTGCTTGCCACCAGTTGGCTGACGGTTGTCGAGATTCGACGGTCACTTTCCAAGCTGTTGCAGGGAAGTGATTTGGCAAAGTCGATTCACGTCGTTCATGACGACATCGACCGCATGGCTCTGGTCCTGCCCGATGCAACTACGTGGTTGGCTGCCGCCGAGATTGGTGCAGCGCTGAACGTTCGATCTCTCGATGCGGTTCACCTTGCATGTGCGCAGCGACTGCGTATTCCCTCGCTTCGCTTCGTTACCTTCGACGTTCGGCAAGCGGTAGCCGGCAGAGCCTTGGGTTTCGCCGTTGTAGGCGCATGAATGCTACGCGTTTGTGGCCAATTGTCGAACAGAAGTACAAGGGATACGCCGGTTACCAACAACGAACCGATCGCGAAATCCCGCTTATCTTTCTCGACTGAGGTTTTGTGATTGAACCACGCGCGGTGACTTTGGACCGGGAAGCGATTTTGGCACTGGCTCAGATACTCGGGATTATGCTCGACCGCTTATTCGACGGCGATGACACGAACGGGTGGAACTCAGAGCACATCATTGATTTGGAAGCTCGATTAACGGCGCCGATTGAGGAGAACGGTGTTCTAATTGGTATTGATGATGCTGCGCTGTTGCTGCACGGAATGGCCTATACCGAGGTGATGTCGGAGCATTTGCCATGGATTGACTCTGTGCGGTGGGTGGCTGACTTTGTCACGCAAGAGCTACGGCAATACTGGACCGAAGATGAATGGCAAAGGTTTACTTTGTGACCGTGATGCACAAAGAGTCTCGCGAAAAAGAGCGGCGGTTTCCTAAACCGTAGGTTGCATGTTCGATTCAACTAGGGGGCGCCAGTAGCAGCAACGCCTTTTAACGTGTCACATATTCTCATTCACGCTGATGATTTGAAACGCCAAGATTGTGTTCTACTCCCAACTGAGTCGATTTGTCGGTATCGCGTGTAACGTTCTCTAATGACGCTTCAACACAAACCAGGCACAAGTTGGAGCGATGTCTACCGCAGTGCTCGTCTGATCGCACCCGAGGCATTTGAATCTGATCGCATCGCCAACTTGCTTGGTGGCGAGTGGTGCTTCGTTGGTGAAACTCGGCCACATGCTGTGGCTGTTGACGCAACATTGATTCCTGGTCCGCCGCGCGTCGATCGCGCCACCGCGGGCACGGCAGTCGAGCAAGCAAGTCGCCAACACGCCACGTGGTCGAAGACTCCGATCGACGAGCGTCAGCAACGAGTTCGCAATGCGGTGACGTTGTTGCGAGAGCATCGCGACACGATTGCCATGTTGTTGATGTGGGAGATCGGCAAGCCATGGCGCATCGCGTGCGCCGATGTCGATCGTTGCGTTGATGGCATTGATTGGTACCTCGAAGAAATCGAACGACAGATGCAAGGCCGCACACCGTTGCATGGGCCTGTGTCGAACATCGCCTCATGGAATTATCCGTTGAGCGTGCTCGTGCATGCCGAGTTGGCGCAACTTCTCGCCGGCAACGCGGTTATCGCCAAAACGCCATCACAAGGCGGCTTTCACGCACTCACGCTTTCACACGCGCTAATGGCTCGTGCCGGTTTGCCCGTCACATTGATTTCTGGTGTCGGCGGCGATCTGAGTGACGCACTAATTTCTTCGCCACAACTCGGCGCACTCGCATTTGTCGGCGGTCGCTCAAACGGACGCAAAGCGGCAAGCACCTTGGCCGATCTGCGCCGTCGCCACATTCTCGAACAAGAGGGTCTCAACACTTGGGGCATCTGGAACTTTTCGCAGTGGCCGTTACTCGCGGGTCATCTTAAAAAAGGTTTTGAATATGCCAAGCAGCGTTGCACCGCATACCCGCGCTACGTCGTGCAACGAAAGTTGCTGCCAGATTTTCTTGCGTCATATCACGACGTGATTGCTTCGCTGCAATTCGGCAATCCATTCGCCGTTGCATCTGCCGATGATCCGCTGCCTAATTTCGACTTTGGTCCGTTGATCTCGCGGGCAAAAGCCGATGACCTGCGTGCTCGTTACGACGAGGCGATCGGCACCGGCGGAATTCCACTTATTCGTGGCGAACTCAGCGCCCAAAATTTTATTGCTGGCCAAGATCAGTCGGCGTACATTGCGCCAGCCTGCGTGCTTAATCCGCCGTCGGCGTGGTCGTTGCATCACAGCGAACCGTTCGGCCCCGTCGACTCGATCGTTATCGTCGACACCGAGTCAGAACTTCTCGCGGCAATGAACGTTTCGAACGGTTCACTTGTCGCGTCGATCGCCACCGACGACCCAGATTTTGCGGCACGTCTTCGACCTGATGTTCAGTCTTTCAAATTTGGAGTCAACGCGCCGCGTAGCCGTGGCGACCGCGAAGAAGTATTCGGCGGCAAAGGTGCGTCGTGGCGTGGCGCATTCGTTGGCGGCGACTTGCTGATTGATGCATGCACCGACGGTGATCGCCCGTTGTTCGGTAATTTTCCTAACGGTTCGCAGTATCCGCCAAATACGTGAACTAACGGGCACTGCCCGCGCGATGTCGCGTCGAGGTTTTGGCGCTTAGGCTCCGTATCCAGCGTCAACAACCGCAGTCTTAACTAACTGCAAGTCAAGTCCGAGATCAGAATCAATTGTGGCGATTCCGTCTGCGAGACTGACATTGACGCTGTTTACTCCAGCAACTTTTGAGATCGCATCAGTTACGTGGCGCACACAGTGATCGCATGTCATTCCTGAAACTGTTAGTTGAGTTTGGGTCATATCTTCACTTTAGCGAACGAGCCAAACTTGCAACTATGCATCTCAGCCGAGCAGAGCCTTCAACGTGCTGATTTCTTTTTGCTGACCGATGATGATTGCCTCGGCAAGAATTCGCACTTGTGAGTTAGAGCCTTTGGCGATCACAACAGTGGCCATTTCGATGGCGCCTTCATGATGACCGATCATTGCTTTGATCCATGCGCTATCAAACTCTGCACCTTGAAGTGTTCCTAGGTTCATGAGTTGATCTGCAGTCAGCATGCCGTCCATCTTTCCGGACATATCCATCGACGAATCCATTTCAGTTTTACCCAAATCGGTTAACCATTTATTCATCTGTGTAATCTCGGGGTCTTGTGCCCCTTTGATTTGTGCGGCGAGCCCTTTGACAGCATCACTTGCTTCAATAGTTGGGTCTAAAGCGATGTCAGACATTTCAATTGCCTGCTCATGATGGGGGATCATCATTTGCAAAAAATGGACGTCCTCATCATTGAAATCTGCAGACGACCCATACGACGCTGTTTCGCTCTCGGACTTGTCCATCGAATCCATATTGTGCGAAGAACCGCAGGCCGCGAGAACAACGATCAGAGAAACAATGGAAGCAAATCTTTTACTCATGGGGGACCTCCGTGATTGAATTTATTGACTACTACTTAGTGTAGTAGCCAAGATCGTATTTGTCAAGTCACTTACCAAGAGAACTCGATACGAGAACGGCGGTCACAGCCACAACAGCAAATCCCATTAACGTTTCGATGATGCTCGTTCGCACAACCAGTCGCTTGATTTGAACAGCATGTGAGCCGTCAGTCGGGCGCATCTCCAATGAGCTCCGATTAAAGTTTGCGTAAATCAACATTCCGCCGAACGCAAGCAACTTGACCACAAGTAATTGTCCGTGGCTAGAGGTCAAAATCGACCATGGATCATCGTGCAACCTCAAGGTCTGAAATGAACCTGTGACCACGAGAGTAATTACCGAGATTTTCGCGGCTGATCCGAATCGTCGAAGTGCTTGAACGGCCTGCAAAGGCGAAACATTTTGGTTGACAATTCCAAGTAGCACCAGTAAACCGCCCAGCCAAACTCCAGCGGCTACGGTGTGCGCTACGTCAGTCGGCACACCAAAAATCGCCCACCGTTGTGAACGAGAATGTCCGGTGTAGGCGAGGGTGATGAGGTAAAGAAAAAGAAGGCCGGGTATAAGCCAAGAAGTTTGATGGATTGTCTGCTCAATTTTTCGTCGAAATGAAATTAAGCCAATTAGACAACCGATGATTGATTTCATGATCAACATCGATCCTGGAGTTGTTTCTAGGATCGCACCGAGAGAACCGATCGAACCCAGAAAAGATGTACTCGAAAGATCTGCGGAAAAAATCATCATCTGAAGAACTGCGGAAGTAGCGAGAAGTACAGACGCGATACGCATCGTTTTTTTAGCAACCGCAAGTCCGAGCACACCGGTGGCGATATCGAGTTCGACAAACAGCAACCCAATTAATATTAGTAATGCGCCATAGTTAATAAACCTGAACACATGACGTGGCAATTCAGGAACAGGCTCAATGAAGTAATCGTCAACACTTAATTGAGGAACTTGAATTGTCGTCTGAGTTGATTGGGGCGCACCTTCAACAGTGGCCAACGGTTCTGATGGCGCGGTAAGCGCATTGACCGTGAATGCAACGCGTCCACTTATGACGTGCCCGTCGACGCCGACAAGGCGCCATCGTGCTGTGTTGACACCCGTGAGGTTAGGTGGCAGAGAAAAGACAATCGCATTTGTTGTTGCTCCATATGTCGGCGGGGCAAGGGCAATGCGTACTCCGTCTGATCCGACAAGTTCTGCAGATGCAGATGCGAGTGGTACTTCCTTTTTAAACATAAGCGACCATGTCGCCGGAGCAACATCAAGTGTTGAACCATTAACTGGGTCACTTGAGTCAAACGAGTTGTGAGCCGACGCGGGCGCTACCCCCAGAAAGATCACAAGGCCCAAACTCACCGCCAGAGATAAAAAAAAGTTCCTCAGAACACGGTTTGCCCGGCGCATAAACACAGATACTACAGTGTGTAGCAGTCAGGCTGTAAGCACTTGCTAGTGTAAATGTCGTGGTCAAGCGAGCCGACGGAACTCTCGAACTCGAGATCATGCAAATACTTTGGGACAGCCCAACGCCGATTTCGCCAAGTCAAGTGCGTGAGCAACTGTCGGGAAATCTTGCCTACACGAGTGTTGCAACGGTGCTAATGCGTTTGTGTGACAAAAAACAACTCGGCAGATCAATCGTGGGACGCTCATATGTCTATTCGCCAAAGATTTCGCGTGAAGAATGGTATTCAAGACGAATGAATGCGATTCTCAATGAGGCGACCAATCATCGCGAGTTGCTCGCGGGTTTTGTCGGCAAATTATCCAAGCGAGATCGCAAAGATCTTCATCAAATACTTGGCCAAGGCGACTAGTGCTCGCAGTAGTTTCTCCGGTCATCGTGGTGGTTCTTGTGGCGCTAGTAACCTCTATATAGATGACGCAAGATGTGGCGGCGAATTTCGCACCACATTTCGCACCATCCCCAGCCTCCGTGAGGCTGGTGCGTAATTCCAAACCCCAGTATTGATGGGGTAGTGGTCGGGGTTTCAGTACATGTTTGGAACGCGAAACGGCAGTTCTTGGAACGCGGGTTTGATCATCTTCCTAAGAAAGAGGCGGAGTCCAGGACAGACAGGGTGGAGCTAAAATCTCATAAACTGCGGTATAGATAGGTCATAAACTGCGGTACAAACTGATCATAAACTGCGGTATGCTAATCGTAGATTAAGCGAAAGCACTTATTACGCGCGTAGTCAATATGGAGGGTTCAAGTGAAATATCAGAGCCGGATCGTCGACGATGAACTGACCCGTCTACTCAAAGTCACTGGTGCCGTCGTTTTGGAGGGGCCAAAGGCCGTCGGTAAGACGTGGTCCGCTGGACAACTCTCTGCTAGCAACGTCTTTCTCGACATTGACTCCGGCGCACTTCAGCTAGCAAAAATTGACCCATTTTTACTGCTCAAAGGTTCCACTCCGCGTCTCATTGATGAGTGGCAAATGGAACCAGATCTATGGAACCACATCAGACGTGAAGTCGACCGACGCCAGTTGCCCGGCCAGTTCATACTGACGGGCTCAGCCGTTCCAGCAGACGATGTCGCTCGCCATACAGGAGCAGGACGTTTCTCACGGATGAGGATTCGTCCGATGACCTTGTTTGAGACCGGCCACAGTACGGGAGATGTCTCAATATCAACGCTGTTTGCTGGCGGCGTACCGAGCGCAACTGACTCGGGGCTAACAATCAGCCAAGTCATTGATCGTGTTTGCATCGGGGGTTGGCCTGCCTTTGCAGGATTGCCACCCGATGAAGCCCAGAGAGCGATGCGCTCTTATCTGGATGAAATTGCACGAACCGATATCCGGCGAGTGGATGGAGTTCATCGTGACCCGTTAAAGGTCAAACGTGTCCTCCAGTCGTTCGCACGCAATGTCGCAACTCAAGCCGCAAACTCAACTATTGCTGCCGATGTCGGTGGAACTGACACCACGGTTGGGCGTGAAACTGTTGGCGAATACCTCACATCACTTGAGCGACTGATGATCATCGAAGATTTACCTGCATGGGCGCCAGCGTTACGATCCCGGGCATCGCTGAGGGCGGCTGCTACTCGCCACTTCATCGACCCGTGTCTGGCCGTCGCTGCCCTGAATGCATCCCCAGCCAAGTTGCTAAAGGATCTCAATTTCTTCGGTTTGTTGTTCGAGAGTCTTGTCACCAGGGATTTGCGGGTCTACATGCAACATGCCGGCGGTCGTCTTTCGCACTACCGCGATAGCGACGACCTCGAGGTTGACCTAATTATTGAAATGGAAGATTCGAGTTGGGCCGCCATTGAGGTCAAACTCGGTCCCAAGCAGGTAGACGATGCCGCAAAGACTCTTCTCCAGTTTGCCAAAAAAATAGACACCGCGCGCTGCGGTGAACCCGCATTTCTGGCTGTCGTCACGGCTACTGGGTACGGGTATGCGCGCGCCGATGGCGTGTTCGTTCTTCCCATCGGAACACTCAAACCATAGGATTTTTGCTCTATTTAATGGAGTTCGAAGCCTCCATTCTCAACCGTGTGACGTGTCGGCACATGGGTCACACATTGGGCGGATCCCAACAGTGCTTATCATCGTGAAGAATTCGATCCCAACCGCCGGATCATTCTTCATTGCATGCCTGGCAGATTTGAGTGTTGGAACCAAGAGGGACGTCTAGTGCTTGATGGTCACAAGAACAGTTAGGTTGCTGAATTAATTTCTGCATTGGCTGATGCGATCACGCGAAGTGCAGAGCGTATTAGGAGCAACACGACTCCCAGTGCAACGACAGTATCGGGCCAACCGGAGCTGGTTAACCAGACAGCGCCAGCTCCCACAAAAACAGAAATATTTGTTGCGATATCGTTTCGTGAGCACTCCCAGACCGAACTCATATTTACATCTTCGCTGCGGTGGCGCCACAAAAGAAAAAGGCAAATCGAGTTTGCGGTTAAACCAAGAAGACTGAATATTCCCATAACCTCAAATGAGGGCAGGCTTAGGTCAGCAGCAAACCGATAAACGATTTGCGCCACAATTGCAAAAGCGGCGAGAAGAATAAGCCAACCTTTGAACAGAGCAACTTTGGCCTTTACAACAGGACCTCGTGAAACCGCAAAAAGACTAAGACCATATGTTAGTGCATCACCAAGGTTGTCAAGACTGTCCGCTAATAAGGCCGATGAATTTCCATAGAGCGCAGCGACAACAATTACGAAGAACAGTACAGCGTTGATGCCAAGAACGATTTGTAGCGTTCGGCGTTGCCGTTCGCGCAACGGATTTAGAAAACAATCTTGATCATCACACCCGCTCAAATCAAAAACCTAACGCCGATACCAGTGCGGATGCAGTTACCATGTCAAGTCGTTGCAACCTTGATGGCTATCTGGTTCGACCTGCAATGTTGCGTGGGTGATGCCATGTCGCTCGGCAAGTAGAACACGGGCTTGATCCAACACTCCGTGGGTGTCCACGCCAGAAGCGACCATTAGATGAGCGGACGCAACATCCATCTCTGAGGTCAGAGTCCATACGTGGAGATCATGCACATCGACAACTCCAGCAATGGTCGCAAGTTCAGCCTGAAGCGCCGCGACATTGAGATGTTCTGGGGCCGATTGCACCAGCACGCGAATTGCAGTGCGTCCCAGTTTGTATGCCCTCGGCAAAATAAATACTCCAATCGCGGCGCCGATTACCGGATCAACCCATGTCCATCCGGTGATGCCCCAGATGATCGCCGCGGCAATTACTCCGACCGAGCCGAGCATGTCCGACATCACCTCGAGATAGGCGCCTCGCACATTAAGACTTTCCTTCGACCCGGCGCGCAACAGTTTGAATGCGATCACGTTGATGACCAAACCGATTACACCTACAACGAGGACTGGCGTAGATGCCACATCACGTGCATTACTTAAACGGTTTATTGACTCGAATCCGATGTAGCTGGCAACACCGAACAGCAATACGGCATTTACCAACGCGGCCAGAATTTCGAGTCTGTACAAACCGAATGTTCGCTGTGAATGGTTCCGAGCATTTGACGCTGCTTGTATCGCGGCCAAGGCCATCCCGAGCCCGAGCACGTCGGTGGCCATGTGACCAGCGTCGGACAACAATGCCAACGAACCAGTAACGAATCCGGTGACGACCTGCACAATCAGGAACGCAAAAGTTAATCCAAGTGAGATCAACAACGGTCGAACATGTCGGGCACCAGCGCGTGGTGCCAGCGCGCCGTGATTGTGGCCGTGGGAAGTGCCGCTCATTTGCGACCATCTAAATCAGGGTGTCCGAACTCAACAGCGAGTTCGAGTTCACACAGAATCCGCAATGCTCGGACAAGTTTGCGGTCAGCAATCTCATAACGGATTTGACGACCCTCGCGCGTTGCGCGTACCAGTCCACAGCCGCGTAGACACGACAAATGGTTTGACACGTTCGCCCGACTTTCGCCCAACTCATCGGCGAGATCGGCAGGGTATGACGGCCCGTCAAGTAACCGCACAAGAATTTGTCGCCGCACTTCATCAGCCAACGCCGTGCCGACTCGGCTGAGCGTGTCTAGCCGAACATCACGACGAACGACAGTAACCATTGACACGAGATTAGTACATTGTTCACTGTATTACAGCCTTGACTGAACTATTAAGGCTTGTGACTTTCATCAAAGGTGTAGTCGGGGTGCAACAGTCCGATGCGCTTGTTCAGTTCTGAAGCAGACATTGCTGCCGGTAAACCACGCCCGCGTTACCTGCGTTCGATTCCATTGAACGACCCTGACTTCTCACGCCTGTACGGCTTGCGCGAAGACACCGAGTCGATGCACAACGATTACAAATCACGCCTCGTGAACAGGCGAGCAGGCAGCGTTGGGTTAGCGCGACGCGAGATGGACATCCGTGGGTATCAGATGTTCCAAATGGTGGTGGCATTGATGGCTTGGAAGATCCGTACTGGGGGAGACGTGAGTGAGTTCCTTGGGCAATGGGAACCACCCGAACGAGCCCGACGGCGAAACGACGCCTAACTCCTCTTTAAATAGACAAGAGAATTGGTTCGTTGACGCCCTGAATGCGTTTTCGCAGGCAAATCAGTGGCCACAAACATGAACAGCGGATTTTGAGGGCATTATTCCTTCTGTGGTCATGCCCCACTAGCCTTACCGATGGTGATGCAAGGTGTGTCGGCGAATTTCGCACCACATTTCGCACCATCCCC
>JBBANT010000011.1:0-5160 GCA_040401815.1 Ilumatobacteraceae bacterium
GAACCGCTGAATGGCACTGGCGCGATAGCGAAAGTAATCGCCAGCGTGATTGCCGCCACTGTCGCCGCTACCTGCTTGCGCCCAAAGCAACACAAGTAGCGCATAGGTTGGCGGAGAGGGAGGGATTTGAACCCTCGGTCCGGTTTACCCGAACAACGCCTTAGCAGGGCGCCCCATTCGGCCACTCTGGCACCTCTCCATGAATCCGAAACAACAGCAATTAACCGTGCTGTGAGTGTACCGACTTATGCTCTTGGCGGAACGAGAGGGATTCGAACCCCCGAGCCTTGTGGGCCGCCTGTTTTCAAGACAGGTGCAATCGTCCGCTCTGCCATCGTTCCGACCGTAACGCTATCTGCGCGCGTCAATCAACGATGAATACGTGTGCGAATGTCATTCAGCCAATCATCAGCGTCACGCCAACGTTGATCGGCATGCTCCCGCACTGACTGTGTATGTTGACCAGCGGCAGGATACGAGCCGAGAAATTTCACGTCGCCTTGTTTGGTGCGAAGGTCTCGTAACGCGTCAGCCATGAGCTCGTCGGCCACATGACCATCGGCGTAGATGATGAAGCAATAATCACCAAGCCCACCACGTTTAGTGGGTCGACTGAGCAGTTGTGTGATGTTGATACGCCGAGCAGCAAATTCCTGCAAGATGCCAATCAAGCTGCCTGGTTCGTCGGCTCGCTGAAACACCACGACACCTGTTTTGTCGTGCCCCGTGCGAGCCGGAATTTGTTGGTTGCCGACCAACACAAATCGTGTCTGGTTGCCCTCGTGATCAGCAATGTTGCGCTCCAACACCTCAAGCCCGTAGAGACCTGCTGCATTGGCCGGTGCGATTGCCGCCATGCTGCGTCCAGCGTCTTGCGACACCATCTGGGCTGCTTCGGCGGTGGAGTTTGCTGCATGCACATCAACGTCGCGCAACGATTTGCGCAGATATGCATGGCACTGCGCTGTAGCAACCGGAATCGACAACACCACCTTGATGTCACCCAATGTCGTGCCGGGGCGCACCACCAAACAGTGTTCGATATCGAGCACCACTTCGCGTTGAATCAACAAATCATGATCAAAAACAAGTGCGTCTTGGGTGAAGTTCACCGTGCCTTCAATGGAGTTTTCGATCGGTACGAATCCCAGGTCCACTTCGTGGGCAGCGACGGCGTCCAACACATCAGGAACCGTTCGCAATGGCACACGCTCGAGCGCGGCAAGATCGGGCTGGGTGACCAGGGCCTGCTCGGTGAATGTTCCGGCTGGGCCGAAATAGCCGACACGACGTGCTTTCGTCACGCTGTCAAGGCTATGAGCAGCCATTAGCCTGCCACCCATGTTCGAATACGCGGCGTTCAATCCGTTCAATGCCAGCCCTGAAGGCCTTGCTGCCGAACTCACACGTAAATCATCCGAGGGATGGGAAGTGGTGTCAATCACGACTACGAGCGACGGAAGATTCTGTGCGTTTCTGCGCCGCCCCACCGCTCAACGGGCAGTGACGACTGTGACTAGTTCTAACGCACCAGTCGCAACCGATGCGAACAACGCCTTGAGTAGCACTTCGGGCTATGCCTCGGCTCACACTGCTGGCCCCACTACCCCAGCCGTGCCTGCTGCTTGGTACAAAGATCCGTCAGGTCGCTTCGAACTGCGCTACTGGAACGGCACCACCTGGACCGAGCACGTCTCGCGCAGTGGCCAGCAATTCACCGACCCACCAGTTGCCTGATTCGCTGATGCGCTTGGCATCGCCAACGTCGTTGCAGGCAACTTCGCTTGGTCATGCCGGAATCCTGATTCGTTGTCGCCAAGCAACATTGGTGTGCGACCCATGGTTTGAGCCGGCTTTTCTTGGTGCTTGGTTCCCCTTTCCGCGTAACGACCAACTTGATGCCGAGACCATGGCTGCGGTGTGTGCACCTGACTATTTATATGTGTCGCATCTGCACGGAGACCATTTTGATGAACCGTTCCTGCGGGACCGCATGGACAAATCCACCCGCGTGCTGTTGCCCGACTTCCCGACCGATGAACTGCGCCGCCGCCTCACCCAGCTCGGGTTCACCAACTTCATCACCACCCGTGACGGCGTCGAACAACACCTTGGCGACGGCCTCAGCATTGCGATTCACGTCGAGTCATCGATCACCGATGGCCCAGGTGGCGACTCGGCCATCATGGTGAGCGACGGCGTATCACGGTTGGTGAATCAAAACGACTGTCGCACGCACGACCCGCGCGCACTCGCCGCCCACGGGCCCGTTGATCAACACTGGCTGCAATACAGCGGCGCCATCTGGTATCCGATGGTGTACGACGAACCTGTAGCAGTGCGTCAAACCCAAGCCGCAGCCAAAGTGGAAAGTCAATTCGTGCGCGCCGAACACTATGTTGCGGCCATCGGTGCCACCGTCGTGGTGCCTTCGGCAGGCCCACCATGTTTTTTGGATGATGCGCTCTTTGGCTACAACATGATCGATGGCGACGAGGTATCAATCTTCCCCGATCAAACACATTTCATTGCACGACTCGCCGATAGTGGCCGCCACGCCGCACTCAACGTGCCAGGCACCACGGTGTCAGTTTCGCAAGGTGCAGTCAATGTGGTGCACCCACCGATCGACATTCACGCGCCGTTTGCCAACAAGCGCGAGTACTTGCGCAACTATCAAGCCGACTGGCAGCCGTGGCTCACGCAACACAAAGTGTCGTGGCCTGCGAAGAAGTCATCGTTTCAACCTCGCCTTGCAGCCTGGTGGGAGCCTTTGTTGTTGCGCGCCCCAACCTTGCGCAGCGGGGTGGGCGGTGGCTGTCTGTTGCGCATTGGTGATGAAGCCGTCTTCATCGACTTTGTAGCGGGCACCGTGCGCGAGCACGCTGGTGAACCATTTCAGTTTCGCTTTGATATTGCCCCTGAACTGCTGGAAAAGGTGCTCAGTGAATATGCCGTCGACTGGTCGAACTCGTTGTTTTTATCGTGTCGCTTCACTGCCTGGCGGGCAGGTGCATTTAATGAATACCTTTACAACTTCTTTAAAAGCCTGTCGGTTGAGCGCATCGACCGCGCCGAGGCCGAGGCGCAACGTCGATTGGGAGCACAGGCGACACCAAGTGAAGAAATTCAGATCGGCGAATTTACTCTCGAGCGGTATTGCCCGCATCGAAAAGCTGACCTCTCCACGTTTGGTGCACTCGAGGGTGACGAAATCGTCTGCACTCTGCACGGATGGCGTTTTCGCACCAGCGATGGCCGCTGCGTCACCGCTGACGATCGTCAACTTCAGATTCGCCGCACCACGTAACTGAATTCGTAGGTGCCTGCCACAACTTCGTAGCGCGGGTCAACATCGGGGCCGCAACTTGCCGTGCCGAGCCCACGATGGGCCACATCGAGATGCACCACGAGATCTTTGCTGCGTTCTAGTTGCGTCACATCAAATGCTTCAAACAGCTGCAGCGGGGTGTGGTGCACCGCGCTGAAGTGCAAGGTGGCAGGTGACAGTGCGTCGATTCGCAGCGTGCGATCTTGGGCGACAAACTCGATCCACTCACAATCGGTGCGCAAACCAAACTCTTGCGGCACGATGTAGGGCAACTCATCTGTTTCACGCGCCCACACGTCGCGCATCGCACTGGCATTGCGATCTGGGTAATTTTCGTGCGGCCCACGGCCAAACCATCGCACGTGAGTGAAGTGCTGCGGAAGGGACAACCGCACACCCACCCGAGGCAAACCAGTGAGTGGCTCAGGCACCGTCACGCGATGGTGATACACCACACTCGAGTCGGATTGCACCTCGCGCCGCTGCACATGTTGCACACCTATGGGAATGGTGTCAGCAAGTATCCCCTGACGCGTCCAGCGGGCGAGTGCTCGACCGCCGATGTGATGAGCCTCACCAAAACCAGGCATCACCTTGTAGCCGTCGTTGTCGATGGTGGCCCGCATGAGTGCCAGGCGGACCGGTGCTGAAAAATCGCTGTCGGCAGGCAGCTGATGAGTAGACGCACCAGTATCAACATCGCTACTAACAGCGGTATCAACACAGTTGTTTTTTGATTGTGGTGCACGCACTTCAATTTCATCCCAGGCCACCAGATGCCCTGCTGGTGCATACGCCGTTTCCGTACTTTGCGTCCACCGGAACTGCACCGTGATGGTCTCGTTGGGCTGTGCGGCATCAATCGCCGCCACCGCAGCAGAAGACAAGTTGGAGGTGGCTTGCTGCAAGGCAGGCACATTGATATCAACTGCTTCTTCGTGCACCGTGGTGCCAGCCACCCGCACGCTGAGTGTGCCGCGCAACGCATGAAGGCCAACGTGTGACTGTCGATTGTGCACCACAAACTGAGTCGAACCACTTGCTGTCACAGCAACTGGTCGATACACCCACGCCAACTCGCGCATCACTGGGTGCGGTGTGAGGTCAGGTGCATTCACACCATCCGCCACAAAATTGCCATCGTTGGGTGTGTCACCGAACTGGCCGCCGTAGGCGTAACGCCAGTTGGCGCTCTTACTGCCACCTTTAACTTTGCCGCTGCTGCTGCCCGTGTTGTCAACGGTTTGGCGCAGGCCATGATCTTTCCATTCCCAAACGAAGCCGCCGGCCAGCAATGGTTCACTTTCAATAGCGGCCCAATAGTCGGCGAGTGAACCGTTGGAATTACCCATCGCGTGGCTGTATTCGCACATCACTAGCGGGCGATCAGCGCCGCTGCGGGCATACGCCACGATGGATTGGATCGACGGATACATCGGACACACCACGTCTGTGGCGTTGCACCCGCCGTTGCGCCAGGCCTCAGTTTCGCCATTCCGCGCATGAAAGATCGCGCCTTCGTAATGCAATGGTCGTGTCGGGTCAAGTGAACGAACGAGTGCTGCCAGGGCATCGTGATTGGTGCCAAAGCCAGACTCGTTACCCAACGACCAAAAAATCACGCTCGGATGATGACGGTCACGCACCACCATTCGTGCGCCACGCGCCAACCACGTCGCCAAAAATCGTTCATCGTCACATAGCGAAATGTTGTAGGCGTGCGACTCGATGTTTGCTTCACTCACCACATACAGGCCGTGCTCGTCACACAAATCAAGGAAGACCGGATCATTGGGGTAATGGCTCGTGCGCACTGCATTGCAGTTGTG
>JBBANT010000011.1:5260-6591 GCA_040401815.1 Ilumatobacteraceae bacterium
GTCACCGTCGCGCGACCGGTTGCCGTGACATGGTCGTAGTCGACATTGCATTCCACCGAACGCACATGGACAGGCGAACGAGCTTCGATGAACACTGAGCGATGTAAGCCAGCCATCCACCATTGATCTTGATCTTCAACATAACTCTGGGCGCTGTATCGCACCACTACGACGGCGATTTCATTGTCGCCCGCGCGCACCAGATGGGTCACGTCGTATTCGCTGGCTAAACGGTTGTCGGTGCCGTAGCCAGCGAACTTGCCGTTGACATACAGCATGTGAACACTGTCGGCTGCTCCCAGATGAAGCACCAATTGCTGTTTGAGCCAGGTGGCAGGAATAGAAACTGTTCGGCGATAAATGCCGGTCGGGTTATTGATAGGCAGACGTGGCGGAGGGCCATCGAACGGCATGTCAATGTTTGTGTAATGCGGCGAATCGCCGACGTCTTGCAGGGTCCAGTTGCCTGGCACTGCAACACGATGCCATTGTTTGCCAAGCCCCGCACTACGGCCACGCAAGTGGGATTCAGTGACGGCATCCGGCCCACGCACAAGCAGCAACCGCCACACCCCATCCAACATTTTGCGGCGGTGTGCGCGACCCACTCGCACATCTTCGAGTGTGTTGCTGATGACGAGCGGTGGCCGCATCGCCAGGCGTTGTAATTCCACCACTGCAGGGTCAACCCACGGTGCAAAATGGCCGTTCGCCAACATGTGCACATTCTTGCTGACAAAGCGGATAGTGACGGTGGCACTCACCAACTTCGGTAGCCTTGCGCAAGGTACTTACGTGACAGATCAACACCATGACACCGATGCGGGTCTCTTGGCAGGGGTTGACTTGGCGGCCTTTTGGGAAACACTCAAACTGCGTTGGTGGGTCATCCCGGTTGTCGTCGGCCTCGCCGTGGGGTTTTTGTGGGCTCAAGAGTCAGACCTGCGGACCGAGCCATCGTCGTATTACGTGGTTCGCACCTACGAAGCTCGCGATTCCACCGCCGTCTTGGCCAGTGTGGGCATCGACCCTGTGTCGGTGCGCGCGTTTCCGGATGCCAACAACCAATTGTTGGTGTTGCAAAGTGCAGCAGTTCGTGATGAGATTTCCGCCGAGCTCGGAAGCAACATTGTCGTAACGGTGACACGTAGTCGACCCACATTCACCTTGGTCGACACCCTGGAAAGTGATGGCGAGAGTTCGTTCGTCTTCACTAGTGCCGGAGTGCCCACATATTCATTTAGCTGCACTGAACCCGTGAAGGCCGACTGCGAACGAGCGATTGCGGCCTATGTTGCCAAGACAGTAGAGATTCGTCGCGACGCGCTTAC
>JBBANT010000011.1:6691-15940 GCA_040401815.1 Ilumatobacteraceae bacterium
TACATCCCGGTGCGCAGCGCCTTGGCTGACACCACTGCCGTGCAGCGAGTTGCCGACATGAGCCAAGCCCCATTCAACGTGACCGCACCGTTCAGTGACTTGAGTGTCTCAGAGCTAACAACAGGAAACCCCAGCGAACTGGATGTCATCGTGGTGCAGCGCAACCGAGACTTACGCACAGATGTAGTGGAAGTCTTAGCGGCTCTGGACCGCACCGGCCGGTCAGTGGCGGGCGTTCTGCTCGTTGACTGAATCGTTTACTGAGTAATTCACTGCAGGCTCAACTGACTCGCCGGCTCCTGTAGCCGAACCAGCGAACAACGCAGCAATCAGCATGGCCCACAAAAAGTGCGACCCGATAAAAAACGATTCCTGCGTTGCTGCGGCCAACACGAAACCAATCACCAAAAATCGTGGTGTTGCTACACATACATTGGCAATCTGATCGAGATTGCGTGCACCAAAGACCACTACACCGAAGAACAAGATGCCCGCCAACACACCACCGCCTAGCAATAAGTCGTGATACCCGTTGTGCGACCATTCGGTATCAATTGCTGCCCACCACACCCCAACACGATCAAAGTCCAGTGTTCGTCGAGCAGCCATCCAGCCCCAGCCCTGCCATGGCTTTTCGAGAAAGCCGGCCCAACTTTGGGCCCACAGACCACTGCGTGAATTGAATGTGGCAGTCTCACCAGACACCGATGCCAGCCCGCCGACGGTGCGCAGCGCCACGAAAACAACAACCGCAGAAAGAGTCACCGCAATTGGTGCAGCCAGGTTGTGCCAACGCCGTGCCACGCAAATGCGCTGAGTAATCAAGCGAACAAGCAACCACAACACCAAAGCACCGCTTGCCACACCCAAAGCCAGCGGCGAAGTGCGCGACTCGGCTCGCCACAAAACGAGTACTGCGACACCAGCGAGTGCAACACCTGCAGCAAGAACTGCTACATCAATCGTGCGTCGGCGCAATGTGGTGAATGCCACCCCGATGAATGCCAACAACGCCATTGCGGCAACGGGCGCCAACGAGTTGCGGTTGTAGTAGATACCAATCCAATACTCGTCTTGCGCATCAACAGCGAGTTGCCAATCACGTTGAATCGCCAGCAATGACATCGCCAACCCAAGTGCCATGGCAGCAGCAACAATTCGCCACAACTCGCGCATCGCGAAACGTGTGGCGAAATACAAACCAAAACCCGTAGTCATAGCCAGAGCGATGAACTCAGACACCGAGTGCCGCGCAAAGGTCGACCATACGACGCTCACCCCCAACCATGCCAACAATCCCACGAGCATCCACATCCGTGGCTCTTGAATATTCCGCTCAGTAACCGAGCGGAACCACAGCAAACAGCCAGGCAGTTGCACCAAAACGAATGTTGCAAAATACGCCTGACCAATTGCAGGTAGCGCAATGAACTGTTGGTACTCCCCGCTATCGCTCCAGAGTCGATACACGGGGCCCTGAGTGAGGGCAAATAGTGCCAACGTTGCATACACAAACTCCGCAGTACGCACTCCATGTCGAGCCGTGATTCGTGACATCGTGATAGCGAAACTATCTCAATTATCACCACGCCCGATATCGCTGGGCATAACCCGTGCTGTCGCAATATCACTGCGCTATTACACGACTAGCCTGCATGCGTAGTGACATTGCGACAGCAGCGTCGGAGCAGCCGATGAAACGCCAGTATCCGATCATCATCACGGTGCGTGACCGCGTCACGGATTTACTGTCGTTGTTGTCGTGGTTGGAAAACGTCGGCCAGCGAGAAATTTGGCTGTGCGACAACGCCAGCACCTACCCACCAACAGTGAAATTCCTTGCCGAAACCAAGCATCGGGTGGTCTACAACCACCACAACCTGGGCCATCGTGCCCCGTGGTTGAGTGGGCTTGTTGCCGAGCTTGGCGCTGATCGCCCGTTCGTTGTCACCGATCCAGATGTAGTGCCATGCGCAACCTGCCCATTTGACGCACTCGACTATTTTTCAGACACCCTGCAGGTACATCACGACATGGACAAGGTGGGGTTCTCGCTGCGAATCGATGACCTACCCGAGCATTATCAGCATCGTGACGAGGTGATCACCTGGGAACGACAGTTTTGGACGAACCAATTTGCGCCTGGCTTCTTTTTTGCTCCGATTGATACCACTTTTGCCATGTATCGCCCAGGCGTCGGACACCAAAACAGCCGGTCACTGCGCACTCAGCCCCCCTATGAAGCACACCATATGCCTTGGTATGAAAACACCAGTGCCCCCACCCCAGAACAGCAGTACTACGTGGCACATGCCGATCGATTGATCTCCAATTGGAACTCTGATCGAATCCCCGCCAATGTTCGGGCACAATTACAGATGCTCCGTTCACAAGGCAACACCTCACCATGACCACACCCGCGATTCAAGTTGACTCTGTCTGGAAGAACTTTCGCCTATATCACGAAAGAAACCGCTACATCAAAGCCGCCATGTTGCGGGGTCGCCGCGCCACTTACGAAGAATTCTGGGCGCTCTCTGATGTCAACTTAACAGTGCCGAAAGGGGCCACGGTTGGTGTCATTGGATCTAACGGTTCAGGTAAAACCACGCTGCTCAAATGTTTGACTGGTATCTACACACCCGAACGCGGCGCAATCACCATCAATGGCAACATTGCGGCCCTACTAGAACTTGGGGCCGGTTTCCATGCCGAGTTGTCGGGAACCGAGAATATTTATCTCAACGGATCCATCCTGGGGATGACCAAAAAAGAAATCGACGCAAAATTTGACAGCATCGTTGATTTCGCCGGGCTACAACAATTCATCGATACTCCGGTGAAGAACTTCTCCTCTGGAATGGTGGTACGACTTGGCTTTTCGATAGCCACCCATGTTGAACCCGAAGTGTTGTTGATCGATGAAATTCTCGCCGTCGGTGACCAAGAGTTCCAACGCAAGAGCACCGAAAAAATTGAGCAGTTTCGTCGCGAGGGCCGCACGATTTTGGTGGTGAGCCACTCGCTGGGGCTCGTGCAGCAATTGTGTGACACAGTCGTATGGCTGGAAAAAGGTCACGTAAAAACGATGGGCAAAGCTGCTGATGTGATTGCCGCCTACACCGGCACCACCTACGGCAACTTTGCCCGTGAAGATGCCAGTTCAAAAACTCGGTGGGGCACCGGCGACGCCCAAATCACGCAGATCAGCACGCTTGACCGCAACGACCAGCCCAACGAAACACTCACATCAGGGGACGAACTGCGCGTACGCATCGAGATGAATTCCCACACCCGATTGGAGTCCCCCGTTCTGCGCTTGCAACTTGAATCAATGACTGGTGAATTGGTGTGGTCAACATCAACCCAGCGTGGCACCGCCACACTGCGAGTCTTGGACGGCCCAGCGGCAGCAGTATTGCAAATTCCCTCGCTGCCGTTGGCTGAAGGCACCTATTACCTCAGTGTGGCGATCACCGACGCCACGGGTGCTACCGAGTTTGATCACTGTCAGCATTGGGCCAAGGTGCACGTCACCGGCGGCCAAGCCAACGACGGTGGGGTCATATCGATGCCATCAGTGTGGTCGGTTGGTCGTCAACGCACCTAAACAATGACTAGTGATTGGCGAGGCTCAGAGTTCTTCGGCGATTCGACGCGAGAAGCGACTAAACACCGCCAAACCGATCGCCAACGATACGAACGACACCACGACAAGCACGACCAAGTCCACGAGCTCTGGCCCGCGACCATCAAAAGTGACATGACGGAACGACCGTACGAACGCAGTCGACGGATTCCAGTGGTACACCGAATACCAGAAACCTGAGATTTTTTCTTCGACACGGGCCGGGTCATAAATAACCGGTGTGGAGAAAAACCAAATCTGGGTAACAATCGTCCAGAGATATTTCAAATCGCGAAAGAACACTGCACCGACCGAAAGCACCAGTGCGATGCCAGATGTGAAGATGGCTAAAAGTGCCATCAACAACACGAGCATCGGTAACCACGGCAACAGTGGGCTGCCGAAAAACAACAGAACGATGCACAACAACGACATCTCAATGCTGAACTGCACCAAGCTAAAGAGCACTTCGGAAAACACCAAAGTTTCGCGCGCAAACTTCACCTTGCGTACGAGTGCCGAGTTGCCGGTTAAGGCCTGCATGCCTAGACCAGAAATGAGGTTGATGAACCCCCAAGGCAGGATGCCGCTTAAAAGGTACAGCCCATAAATGTCGATACCCGAGGGGTCCCCAACCCGGGTCTTGACGCCAAAAATAGAACCAAATACAACGCTGTAGATGAGCATTTGTGACAAGGGATTGAGCATTGACCAGCCCCAACCAAGCAATGAGCGGCGATATTTTGCGCGCAACTCACGCAGTGTGAGGTTCCACAAAAGATTGCGTGAACGCACGATGTCGACGACTTGTTTCACCTGTAATCACGGTAGCAACTCGGTAAGGTAATCGGAGTGAGTGATGATGCATACCTCGGCACCTCACTGGGTGCAGTCAACGCACCAGTAATCAAACCACTCACCCATGATGAGCTCAGTCTCATGAACGAACTCCGATTATCGCGCCAACGACAAACTGTGCTCGAACTTGAAGTGCTCAACTCTCGTGACCATGCAGTCGGTCGGGCCGCTGAAATCGGCGAATGGCGATATCGATTAATTCGCCAGGCGGCTGTGTATGAGCAGCGCCTGCGAGACCGAGAGAGTCATGAAGCCAACCATCTGGCACACATTGCCCGGTTGGAGACGGCCCTGCAAGGAGCAGCTCAGACGCGACAACAAAATTTTTCTGGTGTCGGTGACTTGCGTCGCGAGCTCGATGCTTTGCGGGCATCCACCACATGGCGGCTTGGTCGTTTGCTCATGTTGCCGATACGTATTTTGCGACTCGTCGTACGTCGCTAAACCTTGCCATTGCAGTTCTCCGAGCAACGCTCGCGTGGTGGGCTGAATACAATCTTGGGTATGTCTGGACTGCACCCCGAGCAGAAAGCCCAGTCAATACAAAACGACATCATTGTGGCTCATCTGCAGCTCGAACTTCAGGCGTTGCGCGCCAAACAAGCAGGGTTGGAACTCGAGGTGCTGAACTCACGGGATCAAGCTCACAGTCAATCTGAAGCAGTTGGACAACTACGACATCAATCGGCACGCCAAGATTCGCTGTTTGACCAACGCGCCAGCGAATTGGCAATCCACGAGGCCAATCGGATCGCACACATTGCCCGACTCGAAGCAGCCCTCGCTACTGCCCAGCAAGAGCGCCGAGATGCCAAGCAACTGCAGCACGAACTACAGTCCCTCAAATCGAGTCTTACCTGGCGGCTCGGACGCCTAATATTGCTTCCAGTGCGAGCAGCCAAGCGACTTCGACCGAGCCGCTAAATAGTGATGCCACTTTTTAGCATCATCACACCGGTGTACAACCCACCGCGCGACGCCTTTGAATCCTGTGTTGATTCGGTGCGGGCACAATCTACCGGCGACTGGGAGTGGTGCCTGTGTGATGATGGTTCATCGCAACCCTGGGTAGCCCAGCGTCTGGCCGAACTACAGATCCAGGACATACGCATCAAAGTGACGCACCGCACCATGAACGGTGGCATCGTGGCTGCGTCAAACGATGCGATATCGATTGCCACTGGTGAATTCCTCGTGCTGCTCGACAACGACGACATGTTGCACCCCGAGGCACTTGCACTCGTTGCTGGTGTGGTCAGTTCTTCACCGCTCACCGACTACGTCTATTCCGACGAGGACAAAATCACCCCTGATGGCACCCACTTCGGGGAGTTCCGTAAACCGAAGTGGTCACCAGAACGGCTGCTGGCCCAGAATTACACCAGTCATCTCTCAGTCTTGCGGCGATCGGTGGTCAATGATGTCGGCCGGTTTCGCGCGGGCTTTGACGGCTCACAGGACTATGACCTCGTATTGCGCGTCATCGAACGGGCCCGCCACATCGTGCATGTGCCCCACGTGCTGTACCACTGGAGGTCGCTGCCAACATCAACAGCGTCAAATGCGTCAGCGAAACCATACGCATTCACGGCCGCTCTTCAGGCAGTCGCCGGGCATTTGCAGCGCAGTGACATTTCTGGCGAAGTCACAGAGGCTGGGCCTTCGCTCGCCCGCATCCGACGTCACCCAACCCGACACCCCCACGTATCGGTGATTGTGCCAATTGATGGCTCAACTCGGCGCGTTTATGGAGTCGAAACCTCATTGGCCTCGAACGTTATGGCTTCGCTACTTGACAAAACCACGTACAACAACTACGAAGTGGTGCTTGTAGCGCCTGCCAACCTGAGTGACGATGTGGTTGACCAACTTGCTGCCCGGTGTGACAAACCGGTACGCATCGTGCGTGAAAATTCTGCATTTAGTCAGGGGCGTTATCTCAATGTGGGTCTCATCGCTGCTCGCTCGCAACATGCAGTGCTCGTCGACCAACACTGCGAATTCATCGAGGGCAACTGGCTGGAAACTTTGCTTGGCTATGTCGATCGCGAACATGTAGCCGCCGTGGCACCTGTGGTGCTGGATGAATTCGGGCTCATCGTTTCAGCGGGGTTGGCGTTCACACCCGAACCCCACGACATCGGGGCCGGCCACCACCCGTCTGAACTTGGCCCCGTCGGCATGTTTGCCATTGCCCGCGAGTGCCTCGGGGTCAGCACGCGCTGTGCACTCGTTGATGTGAATGCATTGAAGGCCGTCGGTGGATTCAGCCCAGAGTATTCAAGTCGAATGTTTGACTTTGATCTCGCGGCAAAATTACATGGCGCAGGATTGCACGCAATCGTGACGCCCTTGGTCAACGTGCGGTATTTTTCCGATGTGCGTGACATGGCTGTCGAACGCCCGACTCTCGCTCAACGATGGGGTCATTTGTCGGGACGTGATCCGTACACGCGAGCAGAAACCCGCGCCCCACTACCCACCCTCGTGTGACTCGGCAAATTTGGTAAACCAGCACAGTCGGTAAGCGAGCAAAGTCGGCGAACCGGCACTAGCCAAGATTGCGGCGAATCGGAGTCACGTTTGGTTTCTCCGCTTCAACAAGTTCGCCAGAATCGGTTGCTTCGTTGACACGCGCCACTTTGGTGGTGAGCACGATGGTAGCCATAGCGCCCGAAATCACCGCTGCAGCCAACACCCAATAGCCGACCCCGGCTGGTGCATCCGACAAGCCGACAGCCAATACGCCAAGCGCGAAGGCGGCGACGAGCAGCACCGTCACCGACCGACGCACCGACAAACCAAGTCGCAAGAAACGATGACTCAGGTGATCTTGGCCGCCCGTGAACGGGCTCAATCCGCGGCGCAACCGAGACACGACCACCACAGTGGTGTCGAGCACGGCTATCCCGAGCACCAACACTGGGGCAAAGAGTTGGGGAATTTCGGCGACATTCGTGCGCATCTTCAAACCTAGATACGCCATCATGAACCCGATGAACAAACTCCCAGCGTCACCCATATAAATGGTTGCGGGTGCAAAGTTGCTGCGCAGAAACCCGAGCATCGCCCCCGCCAACCCGATTGCCAAAAGTGCGCTGTACTGCTGGTCATTGAGGATTGCAATTACAAAGAATGCACCTGAGGCAACCGCTGCGGTGCCCGCTGCCAACCCGTCAATGTTGTCGAGCAAATTGAATGCGTTCGTCATCCCCAAAATCCACACGACAGAAATGACCATATCGAGCCAGTCAGGCAGCGGGGATTGCAGAACGACGCCATACGACACGAGCACGGTGGCGAGCCCCAAACCCACGACAAAGCGAAACACTGGGCTCAACCCGCGGAGGTCATCGATCAAACCCATCGCCGCGAACACCAGCGCCAACCCCAGCACTACGGCAAGTTCACGCACCAAACCATCACCTTGGGTGATGAGGTTGCCAAAGGTGATGCTGATCTGGCCGTCATCAAATTGAGCACTGCGGCGCACCACGACACCAATCACCATGGCTACGGAAAATGCCGCCACCATCGCTACCCCGCCGAGATACGGCACTGGAGTGCGGTGAGACTTATGACCACCTGGCGCGTCAATTATCTCGCGGTTCCGCGCATACTCGCGCACGGCCGGCACCAACATCAACGACAACCCGATTGCTCCAACGAACGTGGCGAGATATAGCCACGCTGGGTTCATCACCCCAGACTATTGCGGCCATAGTGGAGGGCTGCACAACTAGCGTGAGACGCTGAAATGCGCACACTGGTAACCGGCGGGGCCGGATACATCGGCTCGCATCTCGTTGACCGTCTCGTTCGCCTCAACCATGAAGTGACAGTGATTGACGACCTGTCTACGGGCAACCTGACCAACCTGCAGGCAGTGCACAGTGATATTCGATTCGTTGAAGCAACCATCCTGGATGCCGACGTCGTGGACACATTGGTGGCTGGTGCCGACGTCGTGTTTCATTTGGCCGCAGCGGTTGGCGTTGGCCACATCATCGAACAGCCATTGCGTTCGCTCGTGATCAACACCAAAGGTGCCGAGAACGTGATCACAGCCTGTGTCCAACATGACCGCAAATTGCTACTGGCATCCACCAGTGAGATCTACGGAAAAACCGCCAAGATGCCAATGTCTGAAGATGACGATCGCGTGCTTGGCTCGACCACAATTGCCCGCTGGGGTTACTCAACGGCAAAGGCAATCGATGAACATCTCGCCCTTGCCCATGCCGAGCACGGATTGCGGATGTCCATCGTGCGCTATTTCAATTCGTACGGGCCACGGCTCGACCCCCGTGGCTATGGCTCGGTCGTGGCCAACCTTATGCGTCAGGCAATTGATAACGAGCCGCTCACTGTGCACGGTGACGGGTCGCAAACTCGCTGCTTCACTTATGTTGATGACACGGTCGAAGGCACCCTGCGTGCGGCACTCGACTTGCGCGGTGAGGGGAAGATTTTCAATGTCGGCAATGATCATGAAACATCTATTATCGATTTGGCAACCACCATCATCGCCATGACGGGGTCGTCGTCAGCAGTGCAACATATTTCTTACGAACAACGCTTTGGCAAAGGGTTCGAAGACACCAAGCGTCGTATTCCCGACGTGCAACGGGCTCGCACAGTGCTCGACTTCAACGCGGGTGTTTCATTGCAAGACGGTTTGCAACGCACACTCGCATGGTGGCGAGCAACGCACCGATGATTCACGTCGTCCACGTGATTACGCGGACCAACGTCGGCGGCCC
>JBBANT010000011.1:16040-29444 GCA_040401815.1 Ilumatobacteraceae bacterium
ACGCACCGATGATTCACGTCGTCCACGTGATTACGCGGACCAACGTCGGCGGCCCGTCAGTGATGCTGGTCGACTTACTACACGGGCTCGACCCAACTCGCTACAAGCACACCATTATTCGTGGCGCCGTCGTTGATGCAGAGGGCGACTACTTGGCTGATCACCCAGTGAACAGCGATGTCATCACCCTCGGCCAGCTGCGACGCTCGATTGGCTTGTGGCGCGAGCTGCGGTCGCTCGTACAACTCATCCGCACCCTGCGACGACTGCAACCCGACATCGTGCACACCCACATGGCCAAGGCCGGGGTCACTGGTCGACTCGCAGCAGTCATGGCTCGGGTGCCAGTGCGAGTGCATACTTTTCATGGGCATCTGCTGCACGGCTATTTTGCCGCACCGGTCTCAGGCATCTTCAACACCATTGAGCGACTACTGCGCCGGCTGACTACACATTCTTTGGTGGTTGGCGCAGCAACCCATCGCGACCTCGTTGCGGCACGAATTATTGTGCAACACAAGTCCAGCGTCGTCTTGCCTGGCGTCAAATCAATTACCCGCTATGAGCCAGCCGCCGCACGAACTGAACTGGGTCTTGCAGCTGATGGAGTGGTCGTCGGATTCGTCGGACGGCTTGCCGCTATCAAACGTCCAGACAAATTTCTGCGGCTTGCTGCAGCGATTCCGTCGGCGCATTTCGTATTGTTCGGTGATGGTCCGCTACGTGACACGGTGCAGCGTGATGCCGCCACCCTGCCCAACGTTTCGCTGCGCGATTTTTCTAGCAATCTTGCCCTCATTCTCGGTGCACTCAACGTGGTGGTGCTCACCAGCGACAACGAGGGTGTTCCGCTTTCGCTGATTGAGGCCGCGGTAGCGGGCTTGCCCGTGGTGTCGATGCATGTCGGTGGTGTTGCCGAAATCGTGGAACATGGCGTCACAGGGCTGCTGGCCGACAATGACGGCGAGTTACATGATGCTGTTGCCCGGCTGGTCACCGATGACGCTCTTCGTGCATCGATGGGTGCTGCTGCACAGCAAACAATTCACCAACGCTGTTCACTTGCGAACTACTTGGCCCACCACGACGAGTTGTATACCCGCCTACTGGCGCATTAAAGCCGTTGGCGGTGCTCGCCGGGTGCACCACCGGCATTGACTGCGTCAAACACAGTGACGCCACGATTGGCCAGAGCTGCCAATGGCCACTGCCCGCCAACCAGCACGGCAACCAAGTCGGCATCAGTGCCATTGACATCGCTGACGTTGATCGACTGCAATACCTCTGAGCCCACTCGCACGCTGGGCACATGCGGGTCGCAGTACGAGACGACCGCACCACGCTCACGCAAGAGTTCCATTACGTGAATGGCACGCGAATTGCGCACGTCACTTACCCCACTTTTAAATGCAGCCCCGAGGCACAGGATGCGCGCCCCGCGCAACGAGATGGAGCGTTCATTCAAAACATCTTGCATTCGGGCGATGACATAAGCCGCCATCTGGTCGTTGATGTCGGCTGCCAACTCAATGAACCGTGTCTGGAAGTCGTACTCGCGAGCCTTCCACGCCAAATAAAACGGGTCTACTGGAATGCAATGTCCACCTGGCCCGATGCCCGGATAAAACGCCTGAAAGCCGAACGGTTTGGTAGCAGCAGCGTCAATCACACTCCATACATCGATACCCATTTCATGACACAGCTGGGCCAGTTCGTTGACGAGGGCGATGTTGACTGCTCGATACGTGTTTTCTAACAACTTGGCCATCTCGGCAACATCGGGTGATTCCACCGTGCGCACCAACGAGGCGTCGTCCATCAGTGACAGCAACAATGTCTTGGCCAACTCAGTGCACTGCGGGGTGAGGCCACCTACCACTTTGGGTGTGTTGCGCACGTTCCATTTCGCGTTGCCCGGGTCAACTCGTTCAGGAGAAAATGCCAAGTGAAAATCGGTGCCCGCCCGCAAACCAGTTTCTTCCAGGATTGGTCGCACGAATTCGGTGGTAGTACCCGGGTACGTAGTTGACTGCAGAATCACGAGCATGCCCCGACGCAATACTTTGGCAACTGCGCGGGTGGCAGATTCAACATACGACAAATCAGGAGTCTTGGCTTTGTCAAAGGGTGTAGGAACACAAATGAACATCGCGTCGCAGTCGCTGATGTCGCTCACTGCATTAGTTGCACGAAATGTTTGTTGCTGCACGAGTGCCTGCACCCGGGTTGGTACCACATCATCGATGTGGCTGGCACCGGCGTTCAGACCCGCCACAACAGCCGCAGACACATCAAACCCCACCACCCGATAGCCAACTTCGGCAAATGAAATAGCCAACGGCAAACCCACATAACCAAGCCCCAAGACACCAATGACGGCTTCGCGAGAGTCAAGACGGTGGGCGAGAGTCTCAGTCATGGGTGGTTCGCGCAGATGGTCGCGTACTTCAGGTTATGTCGTGGGCGAGGGGGGACTTGAACCCCCACGTCCTTACGAACACTGGCACCTGAAGCCAGCGCGTCTGCCATTTCGCCACTCGCCCGAGTGAAGCACCTTTACGCTAGCGACGACGCAGCAACGACTCCACGGTTGGCCGGGTGTGTGCTGAACCCGCCATCACGTACACCAACAACATGCCCGCCAAGACCAATGATGCAGTGGAAAGTAAGTGAAACCCGATGGCGCGACGTACGAAGCCTGAGGAAAAACCAGCGAGGCCACCACAGAAACTCATCAACAAATCTGCCGTGCCCTGCACACGCACACGCACCGAATCGTCAATTGACTCCACCAGCAAGCTCGACCCACCAATCAGACCGAAATTCCAACCAATTCCCAGCAACCACAATGATGGAAACAACATCGGATTGCCTTCGCCCGACACTGCCGACAATGCTGTCGCCACGACAAGTAACACTGCACCGAGGAAAATGGCATTCACCCGCCCATAGTGATCGGCATATTTGCCAACCAACGGGCTGAAGGCAAACATGCCAGCAATGTGCAGTGAAATCACGTAGGGCGAAACATTCTCGTAGCCGTGCAATTTGAGATGCACGGGTGTCATGGTCATGACTGCCACCATCGTGGCCTGCGATATGACCATCGCTGCGAGCGCCAACCGACCATTGCCCGTCGAGGTGATGAGCTGAAATGCCGCCACAACACCCATCCGCGTTGGCACCTTGGCCTGCGACCCGCTCACCACGAGTGGGTCGGGTCGCAATCGCACCGCAGTGTTTATCGCAGCTAACACCAAAAATACCGATGACACCAACCAGGGGCCGCTGTACGTTGCCAGACCAAGCCAGGTTCGCCCCGCCCATTGGGCAGGAGTCACGAGAAGCGGCCCGAACACGGCGCCGAACGTCGATGCAAACACCACGTAACTCATTGCCGACGAGCGCTGTTCAGGCAACGCCAAATCAGTTGCGGCATACCGCGCCAACAAATTTGCCGCCTGGCCGTTGCCGAACAAGAACAACCCAGCCAAAAACCACGGCAATGCTTGCAGCTCTACCCCGACCACTGCGATCACGCCACCGACAGCAGCGAGTAGATAGCCAAGCTGCAAACCACCCCGACGTCCATATCGAATCATGACTCTGGCCAACATCTGAGACATGAATGCCGTGCCCATGGTGACAGTTGCAGTCGCAAAACCAGCGAACGGAGTGTCATCGCCAAGGATGTCTTGAATGACGAATGCACCGATAGTGACGGCTGAGCCGAGTGCTGCTGCACCGACTATTTGTCCACCAATCAACACTCGCAAGACGCGACGCTGCAACACCGCGCGATCTTGCGCTGAGAGAGCCGTCGGTATCACCTGCGCATCTGCCGCACCATGATCAGACACCACGCATGCTGACGCTACGTGATGATGTCGAGTGCGACGTCAGTGACAACTACGCACTCGTAATATCCCTCATGCACAAGGCCCAGCCGTAGACTAAAAACGTGGCGTTGCGGGCATATGACTCAACAATTCGCCCCATTGAGATGGGTCGGCGTCTTCTCGGAATAGTTGATGCCCAGGTCGCCGACGACACCCGCGGCATACCCCACGCCTACACCGTGGTGATGCACCCAGCTGATCGAGCAGCATTTTCCGACGTAGAGCCAGATCTGATTCGAGAACTCACCGAAGCAGTTACCCAACACAGTGAACGCGAGTTGTATCGGCTGGCTGAACCTGTGATTGTTGTGTTGCGAAGCGACGAAAACACCAAGCGCGGCAACATCACCGTGCTGGCGTCATTGGTGGTTGAAGAGATACAGATTGAGTCTGCCGAGGCCGTGGTGGTGCAACCTATTGCCACGTCTATGGCCACTCCGGTGGCGGGCGCTATCACTTCGGCCATCGTGCTCGAAGACGGCACTCGACATGTGTTGGATACCGAGCGTGTGACGATTGGTCGGCAAAGTGGATGCACGATAGTTATCCGAGACACCAACGTGAGTCGTGAACATGTGGCACTGCGTCGCCGACCCGCTGGTTGGACACTGCGCGACATTGGCAGCACCAACGGCACCAAATTGAACGGTGTGCGGGTCGAAGGCGAGCAGCTGCTGGCCAACGGTGATGTCATCATGCTCGGTGCAATCAAGGTCATCTTCGAGATTTCGTGATCACCTCATCACTTTCGGTATCGTCATGAAACTCGCGTGGGGTGCATCCAGCCATGTGGGCATGGTTCGTCAACAAAATGAAGATGCATTCGTGGCCGAGAGCAACGTGTTTGCTGTGGCCGACGGCATGGGCGGCCACAACGCAGGTGAAGTCGCTAGTGCACTCGCCGTCGAGGGGCTACGCCGAGCCGCAGCCGCTGGGTTCTCGGCAGCCGAGGGTCTCATAGCAGCGATCAACACCACCAACGCCACCATTCACGAAGCAAGCGGCGGCCTCAGTGAGCAACGTGGAATGGGCACCACCCTCACGGCCCTCGTGCCGTTGCCGGCCACCGACGGTGAACCACAGCGAGTGGTGGTAGCCAACGTTGGTGACTCACGAATTTATCTCTGGCGTGGCAACGAACTCAAGCAGGTCAGTGCCGACCACTCCTACGTACAAGAGCTCTTATCAGAAGGATTAATTACCGCCGCAGAGGCGCGCATTCACCCACGGCGCAACATTGTGACTCGGGCGCTTGGCATCGAAGGTGATGTAAACGCTGATTCGTGGGTGCTGCCGATGGTGGTGGGTGATCGATATGTGTTGTGCAGTGACGGCCTCGTCGACGAAGTTGACGATGCAGAAATCGCCGCAATCCTGCGCGCCAGCACCAACCCACAAGTGGCTGCTGATCATTTGGTGCAAGTCGCCAACAATCATGGTGGTCGCGACAACACGACTGTTGTAGTAGTCGACATCTTGGGTGACACAGCAACGACAAGCACGACTGTGCCCGAGTCATCGGCTCCGTCACCTGGTGAACCAGCTGCACATGTTGCGGCTTCAGCTCGACAGCGTCGGGTGCTGGTTGGCGTCGCACTGGTTGCAGTGCTGGCACTTAGTGTGCTGTCGGCAGTTGGCTGGTATGCGCGCGACGGCTACTTCGTTGGGTTTGCGGGTCAAGGTGAGCAGGCACAACTGGTGGTGTTCAAAGGCCGCGCCAACCACATCTTGTGGTTCCGCCCTACCATCGAAATTGATAGTGGTGTCGCGCGACAGGAAATATTTCCCTCGCTGGCCGACGACATTGACGACCAACCAAAGTATGACTCGTTGGCGCGCGCCGAGGCCTATGTGAACTCGATTCGCGATGTAATTGCAGCCCAGAAACCCACAGCAGGTGACGGCACGTGACCGAACCCGTCATCATCAATTCGCGTTATGAACTGGGCCGTCGCATCGGCCGCGGCGGCATGGCCGAGGTGTTCGTCGCCCGCGATCGATTGTTGGATCGTCCAGTAGCCGTCAAGATTCTGTTTGCGGAATACGCCAAGGACCCCTTGTTTGTCGAACGGTTCCGCCGTGAAGCAATGTCGGCAGCGTCACTCAATCATCCCAACATCGTTGGTGTCTACGACTGGGGTCAGGTGGATACCACGTATTACATCGCAATGGAATTCGTGCAAGGCCGCACGCTTGCCGACATACTCGCCAAGCATGAGCGCCTCAGTGTGTTACAAGCATGCGATATTGCATTAGATATCGCAGCTGCTTTGTCATCCGCCCATGCTGCTGGTGTCGCACATCGCGACATCAAACCCGCCAACGTCATCGTCAGTGCAACCGGGCATGTGAAAGTTGCCGACTTTGGTATCGCACGGGCAATCGGTGCAGCAGTCGAACAAGGACTTACTCAAACTGGTGCCGTAATGGGTACTGCCACGTATTTTTCTCCCGAACAGGCCCAAGGTGCACAACCTGATCCGCGATCGGATCTGTATTCACTCGGCGTGATCATGTATGAAATGTTGGCCGGCGAGCCACCGTTTACCGGGGAAAATGCGATTGCCATCGCCTACAAACAGGTGCATGACATGCCGGTGTCACTGCGCAGCAGAAACCCAGAACTTGCACCTGCCTTCAGTGCCATCGTGATGAAGTGTCTAGCCAAGGATCCAAACCGTCGTTACCCAACGGCACTTGCCCTCGCTGACGACCTGCGCCGATTCGTTGACGGCAAAGAAGTACGGGCACTGCTCGACGAAAAATCTGCTCTTGATGATGCTGGTGCCACCACCCAACTCCCCACCACGCAGATGACAACTACTGGGGGTGGACGTTCACCACGCGAGCCCTCATCGGGCGGCCAATATCCGCCTTACGACGAAGTGGTTCCGCAACGCACTGCTGCCTGGATTTTTGGCTCCGTGGTCTCCGTGATCGCACTGGTGGCTGTGGCGATTTTTGGGTTTCGAGCCTTCACCGACGAAAACGCTGGCGCCAACATTGCGGTACCGAACCTCATCGGGTTGAACATCGAAGAGGCAAAGAGTTTGCTCATCGACCTTGGCTTGACACCCATTGAAGACCCGAAGGTGCGTGAAAATGCCAGCAACGACATCGTGTACGAACAATCCCCCGCCGCTGACACCATGGCACGCCAAGGTGAAAACGTAGTGCTGGGGTACAACCCCGGGTTTGAACCAGTCACGATTCCCAACTTGGTCGGGTTGTCGGTCCAACAAGCGAGCAACATCCTGAAACAAGCAGGCCTGCGGTTGGTCGTGAACAACTTCGTTGCCTCCCTCGACATTCCTGCCAACCAGATTCTCCTACAGACTCCAACCGCTGGTCTTGGGGCTCGCCCCAATTCGGTAGTGACTGTGGATGTTTCAGGCGGCACCAACACCGTGCGCATCCCCGACGTGATTGGTGACGAGCAAAGTGCCGCCACCAAACTGCTGTCCGCAGCACCACTCAATTTCGTGGTCACCATAGTCGTGGAGACAAGTGACGTGATCGAGACAGGTCGGGTTATTCGCACCGAGCCGCTCGGTGACACTGCAGTGGCCCCGGGCAGCGCCATCACTGTGTTCATTTCGACCGGTAAAAATTCACTCATCGTGCCGAGTGTCATCGGTCAGGACGCCGCGGCGGCGGTGGCTCAGCTCACTGCGGTCGGGCTCGTCGTTACATCCACCGAGCAATCGTTCGCCGCCGGTGACTTGAATATTGGCAAAATTATCGCTCAGAGTATTGCAGCTGGCACCAGTGTCGAGCCTGGTAGTGCGATTGCAATCATCGTTGGGCGCGCCGAGACACCACTAACTACTCCCTGAGCTGTTACTACAGCACCTGCGCACCTACAAGAAAATTACGCAGCATCGTGTGACCATGTTGGGTCAAGATGCTCTCCGGGTGAAACTGCACGCCTTCCACCGCATACTTGCGATGGCGTACACCCATGATGGTTCCATCATCGGTGGTCGCAGTCACCACGAGTGAAGTTGGTAGCGACGCTGGCTCAACTACCAGTGAGTGATACCGCGTGACTTCAAAAGATGATGGCAGACCAGTGAACACGCCACTGTTGTCATGGGTGATCACCGATGTCTTGCCATGCCTGAGTTCCGGGGCGCGCACGACAGAGCCGCCAAAGACATGGCCGATGGCCTGGTGACCCAGACATACTCCGAGTATTGGGGTGCTTGGCGCCGCCGTACGAATCACCTCGCAGGTGATGCCGGCATCTTGCGGGCGTCCGGGGCCTGGAGAAACGACGATTGCAGCACACTGCAGTGACATTGCTTCAGCAACAGTCATTTCATCATTGCGAATGACGACTGGCTCGCAACCAAGTTCACCGAGGTACTGCACCAAGTTGTAGACAAAGCTGTCGTAATTATCAATCACAAGAACTTGCTGCTTTGCCACGGCTTCAGCCTGCCAATGCTTTTGAGCCATTACACCAGCAACTGTGCTCTACACTGGCAGTGCGCATGGCTCCTAAAAAACGACACACAGGTGGACGCACCACCCCAGACGCCAGCACGCGCTATACGCCGCCGGTTCCTGAATCCTTCAAAGAAAGCCCGCGCTGGGTGCCAATTCTCATGTTCGTGTTGCTCGGCTTGGGTTCACTCGTCATTTTGTTTTACTACCTCGGCTTCGTGCCCGGTGGACGCAGCAACTGGTATCTCTTTGCTGGTCTGAGCATGGTGCTGGGCGGTTTGTTTACCGCCACCAAGTATCGCTAACCAGCCCTCAATCGGCAGGGACAATCACATCCATGTCTTCGAGACAATGGCGCGGTGGCGGTGGCTGTTCATCAGGGGCCATCGTGAGCCGTAGTTCGACTCCGCATACCGAACAGCGGTAGCGAACGTTGATGCGACGCATCTCACCAGTTGGTGGTGGTGGTGGCAGTGACGTTGTCATGCTGCGCAGCATCCCCAAGCCAATCTTCCAGATGTATCGCACCAATAACAGCCCGATCGCCGCCCAAACGATCGTGCCGAACACAGTGGTTCCGACGACCTAGAGACGTTCAATAATGAACGCGTTGGCCAAGCCACCGCCTTCACACATCGTCTGCAAGCCGTAACGACCGCCAGTGCGCTCCAGCTCGTTGAGCAAGGTGCACGTCAATCGTGCACCGGATGCACCAAGTGGATGTCCGAGCGCAATTGCTCCGCCGTTGACATTCACCTTTTCCATATCAGGGTGCAATTCTTTCGCCCATGCCAAGACCACCGCCGCGAAGGCCTCGTTGATCTCCACCAAGTCGATGTCGTCCATCGTGAGGTTGGCACGCTCCAAAACTTTCTTTGTTGCCGGAATTGGCGCCGTCAACATGTAGCGCGGATTCTCAGCAGCAAGGGCAAAGCTCACGAAACGAGCGCGGGGCTTCAAACCCAACTTCTTCGCCTTTTCTTCACTCATGATGAGCAGTGCCGCAGACCCGTCGGTGATTTGTGACGAGTTGCCTGCAGTGACACGGCCACCTTCTTCTACTGGTCGGAATGACGGCTTCAGCGATGAAAGCTTTTCTATTGATGACTCACGAATGCCTTCGTCGGTGCTCATCATTACGCCTTCGGCATCAAGCACGGGAATAATCTCGTTTTGAAATCGTCCTTCTTTTGTTGCACGAGCCGCATACTGCTGCGATCGCAATCCAAACGCATCAAGGTCTTCGCGTGACAGCTTCCATTTTTCGGCAATGAGCTCGGCGGAAACACCCTGGTTCACCAGGCCGCCTTCGGCTTTGTAGCGCTCCTGCACCCGCGCGCCCATCGGATAACCAAATTTGCCTTCGGCAATCGAGGCACCCATCGGCACTCGTGTCATCACTTCGACGCCATTGGCAACGACTGCATCATAGGCACCGGCGATCACGCCTTGGGCAGCAAAGTGTGCGGCTTGCTGACTCGAGCCACACTGGCGATCGACCGTCGTGCCGGGCACCGACTCGGGCCAACCGGCTGCGAGCACGGCGTTGCGGGCAATGTTCAGGCTTTGCTCACCGACTTGCATCACACAACCCATCACGACGTCGTCGATCATTGCTGGGTCAATGTCGTTACGGGTGGTGAGTGCACTGAGCATTTCTGCTGCAAGATCAACAGGGTGCCAATTCTTCAAACGACCGTTGCGCTTGCCTAATGGCGTGCGAACGGCATCGACGATGACTGCGGTGAACATAAGGGCTCCTTTGAGTGGTGCCTTCAGTATTGCGCAGAACTGGTCGAATTCAGCGAGTCGAACATTCGCCAGGCAGGATGCTGGGTATGGCTCGGGATGTCGACGTGAACTGCGACCTAGGCGAAACACCCCTGTTGTGGCACAACAGCCATGAACCCGAGTTGATGACCCACATCACCAGCGCCAATGTGGCCTGCGGCGGTCATTGCGGGGACGTGGCTTCGATGCAGTCAGTGTGTGAGTCAGCGGTGGTTCATGGTGTGGCCATTGGGGCTCAGGTGTCGTACCCAGATCGAGAACATTTTGGGCGAGTCGCCATGGATATCGACACATCACACCTTGATGCATCTTTGGAACATCAGTTCATGATTCTGGCGGAGATTGCCCGCAATTGCGGCACTCGCGTGACGTACATCAAACCGCATGGTGCGCTCTATAACACCGCTGCAACCAACGAAGCACATGCCGCTGTAGTGGTGGCTCTGGCTCAACGACACCAAGTCGCTTTGTTTGGGCTTGCCAATTCGGCGACAGCGCACCTCGCCGTGCAACATGATGTTCGTTTCGTCGCTGAGTGGTTTGCTGACCGCAGCTATTTTTCCAATGGACTTCTCACCCCGCGGTCGCACCCTGATGCACTCATCACCGAGCCCGATCACATCTATGCCCGAGTCACTCAAGTGCTAAATGACGACACCGTCAGCACAGTAGATGGCGGATTACTCGCAGTGCATGCCGAAACTATCTGCGTACATAGCGACACACCTGGCGCTGCCGAGTTGCTGCGTGCAGTGCGAACAGCATGTGCTGACGCCGGGGTCGTGCCGCGTGCCTGGTGATTTGGTAGCGGCGAATAACTCGTCGCCACGCGTGATTGCGTACGGGCCTGAAGCCACCATGGTTGATGGTTTACTTGCGGGTGAAGCAGCCGTGGTGCGCACGGCAATGTTGCACACCTGCGCCGAACAACATGTGTCCATCAACGATGTGGTGGCTGGTGCTCGCAGTGTGGTAGTCACACATCCACGCGACAACGCCGAAGTCGTGCGGGCCTTACTTGGCTCAATTGACGTCAGTGGTGCTGTGAAGATCTCACCGGTAGCTGCCCCAAGTGTCACTCTTACCGTTGACTACAGCGGCCCTGATCTTGACTACGTTGCTCAACAGTGCGGGTTGACCAGCCAAGAAGTTGTCGCCTTGCACAGTGGTGCGAAGTACGTGGTGGAGTTCTGTGGATTCTCACCGGGCTTTGCCTATCTCACAGGCCTGCCTGCGGTCTTGCACCTACCCCGCCGCGCAACACCACGCCCGCGGGTGCCCCGCGGTGCGGTGGCCATCGCGGCGCAATACTCCGCTGTGTATCCACGCGAATCGCCCGGGGGTTGGCACCTACTTGGCGTTACCAACCACGAACTGTGGAACATGACCCGCGAACAACCGGCAACACTCACCCCTGGCACCATTGTGTCGTTCGAGCAAATCACATGACGCTAATTGTCGAGCGCGCCGGGCTGACCACCGTGCAGGATTACGGCCGCCCTGGTTGGGCACATCTTGGAGTGCCTCACTCCGGAGCCGTTGATCGCGGTTCGTTTCTTCTGGCCAATCGGCTGGCTGGCAATAAGCGCTCGGCTGCGATGTTGGAAACCAGCGGTGGCTTATCACTTCGCGCTGCTGCTGTCGTCACCGTCGTCATAACTGGGGCCGACACCGACGCATACATCAACGACCAACCCTTGGCCCATTGCAAAGCAACTCTCGTTCACCCCGGTGACACCATCCGCATCAACCGAGTGCTTGACGGGATGCGTTGTTATGTGGCTTTCACCGGTGGAGTGCACGGATTGGCCCAACTCCACTCGTTATCGCACGACTCACTCAGCGAAATAGTGCCGATGCCACTCACTGTCGGTGGCGAAATCACTCTTGGTGCTACTGACCGCTTGGCCACCAGCCTTGATGTTCCGATTGTTCCCCGTCGTTCGCCACGACTATCACTACATGCTGGCCCTCATCACTCGCTGCTCACACCCGAACAACGACAAGATCTTGCGAGTCAGAAGTGGATCATCGCGCAAGACAGCAACCGAATTGGTGTACGCCTCACGAGTGACACCCTGCGCCGCAACGAATTCCCCGAGTTGCTGTCTTTGCCCCTCGTGCGCGGGGCGGTGCAACTCACCCCAAGTGGAGAACTCGTGGTGATGCTTGCTGATCACCCCACCACAGGTGGATACCCCGTTGTTGGCGTGTTGGCATCAGATGATGTGGATGAACTTGCGCAACGACCGAGCGGCACCCTAGTGGTGTTGGGATGGTGAGCTGTTTCGGCTAGTGAAACACGGTGGTTCGGTTTCCGAACATCAAAATTCGGTGCTCAACATGGGCACGCACAGCATTTGCTAACACATTGATTTCTAGATTGCGCCCGCGACGGGTGAGATTTTGCACATCATCACGGTGTGAAACTGGCGTGACGTCCTGGGTGATGATTGGGCCATCGTCAAGCACTTCAGACACGTAGTGCGCTGTGGCGCCAATGATCTTGACTCCGCGATCGTGTGCCTGACGATACGGGTTCGCACCGACGAACGAAGGCAAGAACGAATGATGGATATTGATCATGCGGGTGAACCACGGCACCACAACGGAAGCGGGAAGAACCAACATGTATCGCGCCAAAATAACCAAATCAAACCTGTGGGCGTCAAGCAGGCTCGCAATCTGGTGTTCTTGTTCGGCGCGCGCATCGGGCAGATCACTCACGGGCAGGTGAACAAACTTCTTGTCATACATCGAACAGATCTCGGCGGCATCTGCATGATTGGATATGACTGTCTGCACGTCAATGGACAAATCACCGAGATGCGCTCGACTGAGTAGATCTGTGGCGCAGTGCATTTGCTTGGACACCAAGATGGCAGTGCGCGGTCGATATGGCAGCGAACAAAACCGATGCTCAAGCCCCAGATCGCTGGCAATCGCGGCAAACTTCTGCTCCAAATCGTCACGCGACACGCCAGATGGCGGGGTGAACTCCACACGCTGAAAAAACATGCCGTCTTCGGTATCCGTGTGTTGCTGAGCGTCAATGATGTTTCCGCCAACCGAGGCAACCCAGCCTGCAACACTGGCGACGATTCCGGGCCTGTCGCGGCACGAGAGCAGCAGCACAACTGAACTCATGAAGTGGAGACGATGGGACTCGAACCCACGACCCCCTGCTTGCAAAGCAGGTGCTCTAGCCAGCTGAGCTACGTCCCCGAAACGAAGCCCCACTCTACGGGTGAGATTCGTACTCTTG
>JBBANT010000012.1:0-19038 GCA_040401815.1 Ilumatobacteraceae bacterium
AATTATTCGACAACCTCTGAGATTTGCATTACTGGTGCGATGTTGGTGTAGTTCGCCACGTCGGCCATCACATCACCGGTAAGCGGAGCCCCGAGTGCAGCGTTGAATGCGTCCATTGAAGCAAACGTCACGTGGATAGCAGCAACGTGTGGCCCATTGACACCTTTTTCAACGGTGACAGACAACGGAGACCACGCCTTTTGCACCAGTGGCACATGAGTGCTTCGGTAATAGTCGTGATCAAAGGTGGAACCTTCAGCTGATGGGTAATAGACGCTTGCTCGGATCATGACACTGACCGTAGCAGCACCTATTCTGACGTCGTGACTAGCCAGCTCACCGACAGCGACCGCGCAGCACTTCGCACGCGATACCGCACCGAGCGCGACAAGCGGTTGCGTGCCGATGGCAACACCCAATATCTAGAGGCAAGTGGTCGCTACGCCAATTTGCTCGACGACCCCTACACGCCAGTTGTGCCGCGTGCGCCGCTGCATACGGATGTGCAGGTGTTGGTGGTGGGCGCCGGTTTTGCTGGGTTGGTGATCGGGGCGCGACTCAAACAAGCGGGCATCACCGACGTGCGACTCATCGACAAAGCGGGCGATGTGGGTGGCGTGTGGTACTGGAATCGTTACCCGGGTGCGATGTGTGACACGGCAGCAATGGTGTATCTGCCGCTGCTCGAAGAAACAGGCACGGTGCCATCGGCAAAGTATGTGCCAGCACCGGAGATTCAGGCGCATGCTCGGCGCATTGCCGACACGTTTGATCTGCGGCGTGACGCACTACTTTCCACCGGAGTCGAATCAATTGTGTGGGACGATTCGCTGTCGCGCTACATCGTGCACACTGATCGCGGCGACGTGTTGCGCGCTAAATATGTGTGCACGGGCACTGGGCCGTTGCATCTGCCCAAACTGCCGGGCATCGCGGGTATTCACTCGTTTGCTGGCCATGCCTTCCACACCAGCCGCTGGGATTACGCCTACACCGGTGGTGACCCGACCGGTGCATCGATGACGGGCCTTGCAGATAAACGCGTCGGCATCATCGGCACTGGGGCAACAGCGGTGCAATGCATTCCCCATCTGTCGCGTTCGGCCGGAGAACTTTTCGTGTTTCAACGCACGCCGTCATCGATTGATGTGCGCAACAACCAACCAATCGACCCGCAGTGGTTCGCTGGCCTCGAAACAGGGTGGCAGCGCAAGTGGATGACGAACTTCACGGTTTTGCAAACGCTTGGTTTCGCCGAAGAAGACTTGGTGAAAGATGGATGGACTGATATTTCGATTCGTATTCGCGATCGCACCGTGGAGTTGGTGAAAGCAGGTGCCACCCTCGGGCCAGACACGTTGCTGAAGGCCTACGAAGACTCTGACGACGAAAAGATGAACGAGGTGCGGGCGCGAGTTGATGCAATTGTCAACGATGAACGCACTGCTGCAGCACTCAAGCCGTGGTACCGCCAGTTGTGTAAGCGACCATGTTTTCACGATGAGTATCTGCAGTCGTTCAACAATGACAACACCCACCTCGTCAACACCGACGGCCAGGGCGTGGAGCGCATCGACGAACAAGGTGTGTGGGTTGCAGGCGAGCACTATCCGCTGGATTGCTTGATTATCGCGTCGGGGTTTGAGGTCGGAACCAGTTACACACGCCGCAGTGGCTTTGATATCGCTGGCCGTAACGGTATTGCACTGTCTGAGCACTGGGCCAACGGCATGCGCAGTTTGCACGGCATTCATGTGCATGGGTTCCCAAATCTTTTTGTGATCGGCTTTACGCAAGGAGCAAATCAAATCGCCAACGTGCCGCAAAATTATGTGGAGAATGGCCTGGCAATTGCCGATGTCATCGCGCACGCCGAAGCCACAGGTGCACGACAAATCGAGCCGACGCAGGTGGCAGAAAACGACTGGCTCACTTTTATCACCAGCAACCAGCGCGGTTTGCGTGGCAACCCCGATTGCACGCCTGGCTATTACAACAATGAGGGCCAGCCGATTTCTCAAAGCGACATGTTCAACGGCAGTGGGCACCCAGGCGGCCCGGTTGCGTTCTTTGAGTTTCTGGATGCGTGGCGACAAACGGGGGAGTTCGTCGGCCTTCAGTTCAGTGCGTGAACAGTTGCGACGACGCAAGCATCCACGGTTAGGGTAAGCCCATGACTCGTCCTGGCATGTATTCGGGTGTGGCTACTGATGATGCAATGAATCTTGCAATGTCGGCCAAAGCGGTGCCGTTGTATGAAGCGGTAAAGAAGTTCATCGCCGAAGAAATTGAACCAGTCACCCGCAAATACTTTGAATTGGGCGAAGGTCGTGCTGATCGTTGGAGCTACGGCGAAGGCCAATTGGAATTACTCGAGCAACTGAAGAACAAAGCCAAGAAAGCTGGACTGTGGAATTTCTTCTTGCCCAACTCTGAAACTGGTGAAGGTTTGTCCAACCTCGACTACGCGTACATCGCCGTTGAGTTGGGCAAGAACCCGATCGCATCGGAAGTAATGAATTGCAGTGCACCCGACACGGGCAACATGGAAGTGCTCGAACGCGTTGGAACACCAGAACAAAAAGAAAAGTGGCTGAAGCCACTCCTCAACGGCGAGATTCGCTCTGCGTACGCCATGACCGAACCCGACGTGGCGTCATCTGACGCCAAGAATCTCGAGTGCCGTGCGTTGCGTGATGGTGACGAATGGTTGATCAACGGCGAGAAGTTCTACATCTCTGGTGCTGGCGACCCACGTTGCAAGATCATGATTTGCATGTTGCTCACCAGCCCAGATGCGCCACCGCACAAGCGCCACTCACAAATCTTGGTACCGATGAATACGCCGGGTGTGGAGATTCTCGGTTCGATGGAAGTGTTCGGCGAAGACGACGCACCGCACGGACACATGCATTTGCGATTCAACAACGTGCGAGTGCCAGCAGCCAACATGCTGCTTGGCGAAGGTCGTGGCTTTGAGATTTCGCAAGTGCGTCTCGGGCCGGGCCGCATTCACCATTGCATGCGCTCAATTGGCGCTGCAGAGCGTGCATTGGAGTTGATGGTGCGTCGTGGATTGTCGCGCGAAGCCTTTGGCAAACCCATCGCCCGCCTCGGCAAGAACACCGAAGTAATCGCCAAAGCACGAATCGAAATTGAAGCCATGCGACTCATGGTGTTGCGTGGTGCCAAGGCGATGGACACAATGGGCAACGCCGAAGCGCGCATTTGGGTGAGTGCGGTAAAGGCCATGGTGCCCGAGCGAGTGTGCAAAATCATCGACGAGGCAATCCAAGTGTTTGGTGGCGCTGGCATCTCGCAGTGGACCCCGCTGGCGCGTATGTATGCCGGGCAACGCACATTGCGATTGGCTGACGGCCCCGACGAAGTGCACTGGCACGTGGTCGGGCGTGCCGAAATTGCTCGCTTCGAAGAAGAAAAGCAACCTGTGGTGAAGCCTGAACGAAACGGTCATAGCCACCCCGTTTCTTCCTGAGCCGTCGCAGCGCCGTGCCAGCGCCCGCCGCTTGACGGGTCGTACGCCAACTTTGCTACCGTGACCGCTGCGGGTGACAACACCCGTCAACATGTGGAGAGGACCCCAAAATCATGGCAGCCAAGAAAAAGACGGTGAAAAAGAAGGTCAAGAAAAAGACCGTAAAGAAGCCAGCGAAGAAAGCCGCCAAGCGGTCGCTGAAGAAGAAGCCAGCTAAAAAGAAGCCAGTCGCCAAGAAAACGCCAAAACAAGCTGTGAAGAAATCGCCAGCGAACTTGGGCCCAGCGGTGTCGGCTCAACGGATGTTCAATTTGGCGGCGCTATCAGAAACAGTGTCTGGCCCCGGCGTTGCAGCCTCGCTGCCACAGCACGTGTTGGCCCGTGGCAAGAAGGCATTCATCGTTACCGACCAAGGTGTACGTGGCGCCGGAATTGTGACGCCCATCGTGGAGAACTTAGAAAAAGCCGGTGTACCAACACTCGTGTTTGATCAGGTGTCGCCCAACCCCACCGATGTAAACGTTGCCGCGGGTGTTAGTGCACTGAACAAGTTTGGCGTGGAGGGAACCGTCGTGGTGTTCATCGGCGGTGGCTCAGTGATGGACTGCGGCAAGTACATCGCGTTGGCCGCACCAAACGGCGTGGACAACCTGCACCTGGCGTTCGCACCAAATCTTGATGCGAACGATCGCATTGACTTCGGCACGCTCGCGCCACGCGCACAAGCATCGAAGCCTGGGTTGCCAACGATTGCGTTGCCAACCACCTCGGGCACAGCATCGGAGACCAACGGTGGAGGTCTCATCACCGACACGCTCACCAACCCAAAGGTGCATCGCAAGTTGACCTTTAGCAATCCATCAGTGGCACCGGCCGTGGTACTGCTCGACCCGACACTCACACTCGGCATGCCCGCGCGCGGCACGGCAGCATGCGGAATGGACGTGCTCACACATGCCATTGAGTGCTACACGTCAGCAGGCTCCAACCCCTACGCCGATGCTCTGGCGTTGCATGCGATTCGTTTGACTGGTCAATGGTTGCCCAAAGTGGTAATCAACGGCAGCGACCTCGAAGCGCGGGCACAAATGCAGATTGCATCGCATCTTGCGGGTCGCGCGTTTTCATCGGGCCCACTGCTCGGGCTCGTGCACGCAACCGGTCACCCGATCTCGGGTCAGTTGCATCAGGCGCATGGCCAGACGTTGGCCACGATGTTGCCGCATGTGATGCGGTTCAACCGCGATGTGGTGGCACGGCGCTACGCAGATATCGGCGAAGCACTCGGATCAGAGCACGACCCTGAGGCAGGTATTGCCGCCGTGGAGAAATTGTCGGCAACCGTGGGCACCAATAAAAAACTGCGCGAGCTGGGTGCCTCTAACGACAACATCAACGACCTCACGCAGGATGCGCTGCGCGACCTAATCATTTTGAACACGCCGAAGTATCCAACTCGTGGCGACATCCACGAGTTGTATGCCCGCGCGATGTAGCTACGCGGCAAGTTCAGCGCGCACAAGCAAAGCAATTTCTGGCCAGTTGGCGCCCAAACCAGGGTGCAGGTCGAACGTTGCCACATCGTCGAGCGGCACCCAACGTGTTTCTGCTGATTCGTGGTTGGCGGCGTAGACACCGGCATCGTCTTTGGTAAAGGCGATAACGGTGTCGTAACGCCAACTGCCGTGATCATCGGCAAAGACGTGTCGCACTTCCATGCGCGAGGAGTCAACACCGACTTCTTCTCGGGCTTCACGAATAGCAGCAGTCACGATGTCTTCATGCGAATCGCGGGCACCGCCCGGCACTGCCCATGTGCCACCACCGTGGGTCCATCCGGCACGCAACTGCAACAGCACATGCGGTGGGTGCAAGTCGGTACGCACCAGTAAAAGCCCAGCAGCCCCGTGCAGACCCCAGTGTTCGCGACCGCAGTCGCACAACATGAATCCGTCGCCGTCGCGGTGTGCCATTGTTCTTATACGTGCACGGGCACGGCCGGTGTGCCACCACGCAGACCCCAGCGATTGCCAGCCAACAAACGTGCCACACCGATGAGCGATGCCATGACGAGCCCGGCGATGGCAAAAGTGGCGGTGCGCCCAAGAAATTCGTACGACACCCCGGCAAATGATGCAGCAATCCCACCGGTGAGCGTTTGGATGCCGCCGAGTAGACCCTGGGCTCCGGCCTGACGTTCGGGTGGAGCAACCATTCCGACCGAGACACCGGCGCTGGTAACCGTCATGCCGTCATTCAGCGTGTGCGCCAAGAAGACCACCATCAACAACCATGGCACCGAGATGATGCCGTACAGCGACATGCACGCAGCACCAAACAACATTCCGAAACCACCGGCCCGAAACGGGCCGACACGCTGTACAAAGCGCCCACCGTATGGTGCCATCACCACCATTGGTAGAACAAAAAGTGTGATGCCCGTATTCGCCATCCATGTCGGGGCATCGAGGTCGTTCATCATGAGCGCCCACAGTGAATCGAAGGTTCCGATCATAAAGAACACCGCAACACCGATGAGCACACCAGCGGCGATTGCTCGGTTGCGCAATAAGTCGATGGCAAATCGTTCAGTCGGATGATCTGCGGCGGCCGTTTCGGGAATCGGCATAGTGAGGATGGTCGCGGTCACGAGGGAAAGCGCAACGCCGATTACCAAGAATGGTGCCGGAATCCCGAATGGCGCCACGAGAAACGCCGAAAGCATGGGTCCGGCGGCAAACCCACCAACCTCGCACGACAATACCCGCCCAAGATTGCGACCGAGATTTTGCGGCTCGCTCACGATGATGACACGGCGCATGGCCGGTAGTGCACAACCGAGCCCAACACCAGAAATAAAGCGCGAGCCAAGCAATTCAGGTAGCGAGTCAGAAAATGCCATGGCAAAGTTGCCAATGATGGCGAGAGACAAGCCAATGAAGATGAGCTGTCGCGAACGACCGCGATCGGCCATCGGCGCAATGGTGATTTGGGCAAAAAACGAGGTAAAAAAGCCGATTGCGATCACCAATCCGAGCGACCCTTCACTGATTCCGAACTGCTCGCGATAATCGTCAAGCATGGTGAACATCACGCCATATGCCGATGATTTGACAGCGATTGCCACAAACAATGCAATGAGTAAACGTTTGCGTGGCACGCAGCGAGGCTACTGACCAACGGGCGAGTGGAAGTGTCTGCGACAATGGAGGCGTGGGCGTAATCAAGGTCATAAATCCGTTTGACCAATCCGTCGTTGGCACGGTTCCCCACGCGAGCACCCGCGACTGTCTGGACGCTGTCGATGCAGCTCACGCGGCATTTCCGACGTGGCGCACCACTGCACCACGTGCGCGCGCAGAAGTCTTGCGCAAAGCCTTCGACCTGATGGTTGCAGAGCACGACACACTCGCGCAGTTGATTGTTCGCGAAAACGGCAAAGTGCTCGCCGATGCAAAGGCAGAAGTTACGTATGCCGCAGAGTTCTTGCGTTGGTTTAGCGAAGAGGCAGTGCGAATTGACGGTGATTACCGTCGCGCGCCGTCTGGTGCGAATTGGTTGCTCGTGTCGCGCGAGCCAGTTGGTGTGTCGCTGTTGGCCACGCCGTGGAACTTTCCGGCAGCAATGGCCACACGCAAGATTGGCCCGGCATTAGCGGCTGGCTGCACCGTGGTGCTAAAGCCGGCAAGCGATACACCACTCACTGCCATTGCAATCTGCGACATTCTTCGTCGTGCTGGTGTGCCTGATGGTGTGGTCAACGTCGTGGTACCTGATCCGCCTGGTGATGCTGTGTCAGCGATGCTGGCGTCGGGCAAGGTACGCAAGCTGTCGTTTACCGGCTCGACCCGAGTTGGAGCGTTGTTATTGGCGCAAGCTGCCGAACGAATCATCAATTGCTCGATGGAACTGGGTGGTAATGCTCCGCTGGTGGTATTTGATGATGCTGACTTGGATGTTGCCGTCGATGGTGCGATGTTGGCCAAGATGCGCAATGGTGGTGCTGCTTGCACAGCAGCTAACCGATTCTTTGTTCACGAAAGAATCCACGACAGGTTTGTCGACGCTTTCGCCCAGCGCATGTCAGCGATGCGGCTCGGTGATGGTCTTGACCCCCAGACCCATGTGGGCCCGCTGATCTCACGCGCACAACAAGACAACGTGGCAGCAGCCGTGGAAGGCGCAATTGCTGGCGGTGCAGTCGCGGTGTGCGGTGGCAAGCGCGCCGGTGACGCATCGTTCGGATATCACCCGACGGTGCTCACCAATGTGGGTTTCGATGCAGCAATTTTGAAAGATGAAGTGTTTGGGCCCGTGGCGCCAATCGTGAAGTTCAGCGATGCCGACGACATTGTCACTCACTGCAACTCGGTAGAACACGGCTTGGTGTCATACGTCTTTACTCGTGACGTTGGCAAAGGTTTGCGATTTGCCGAAGCACTCGAAACCGGAATGATTGGGCTGAACCGTGGCCTCGTGAGCGACCCGGCCGCGCCGTTTGGTGGCGTGAAAGCCTCCGGTATCGGCCGTGAAGGTGGCCATGATGGGCTGCTCGAGTTTTTAGAGACGAAGTACGTAGCAGGCAACTGGTAGCCCACCAGCGACAAGCGGGAAAATAGCGAGTAGTTTCTGGTGGCGAGCAACGCGCTAATGCCAAGTCGTGCGGATGCTCAACTAAACGTATGACCGACCGCACCGACACCCGCACCAATTGGCTTGACCCACGTCAGTTAGACGCTGTGCGCGACCAGGTGCCGCTCGTATATGTGGATGCGGTTCCTGTGCGTACGGATGACATGGGCAACGTCACACACGTCGGCATGTTGCTGCGCCAAACCCCCGACGGTTCAATCTCGCGAACGGTGGTTTCAGGTCGAGTACTGCTCAACGAACGTATTCGTGAAGCATTGCTGCGGCATCTGGAAAAAGATTTGGGCCCACTCGCCCTGCCCAAAATTCCACCCGAGCCGGCGCCGTTCACCGTGGTGGAATATTTCCCAGATCCAGCGGTGTCGGGTTTCCACGACCCACGTCAACACGCGGTGAGCCTGGCGTTCGTTGTGCCCGTGTCGGGGGACTGCCAACCCACCCAGGCCGCCCTTGACTTGGCGTGGTATTCACCTGCTGAAGCAGTGAGCGAGTCGGTGCGCCGCGAAATGACGAGCGGACACGACCGGCTTATTCGCCTGGCGCTGGCCTCCGTCGGCGTACTGCCCTAGAACGTCGTCGCCCTGGCGGCGGGGCAAACACCTGCAACTGCTCTCCATCGGGCTGCTGCAAAGTCAGCGAAATACCTTCGTTGATGTCTGTGGGCTCGGCCGCCGCCTCGATGACCACGGCGGGTTGTTCTTTGGGCTTGCGACCCAGAATCCGGTCAAAAGCGACCATTCCTCCCGCCAGCATTGCGCCAACCGTGCCATAGCGCTGGGCGGCGCGACGCACCATGTGTGCATCGTCAGCAAGCGCTGGTTCGATTGGCGCGAGCTCAGTTGGTGCAGGCGCCGCGGTGCTGTCGTCGGGCTCGGTGGGCTTCACGACATCCAACCTACGCAGAGAAATTCGTGAACAATCACTCGCCACCACCAGCCACGCGAATACTCTCGTTGCTATGCCCGAAGGTGACACCATCTATCGAGCCGCCGCTGCGCTACGCATTGCCTTGATCGGAAAAAAAATGTTGCGGTTCGAAGCAGCACGGTTGGATGGCATTGCACCACGAGTTGGCCAGACCATCGAAGAAGTTCGCAGCCGTGGCAAACATCTAGAAATCGTGTGGGATGACGGAGTCGTACTGCATACCCACATGCGAATGACGGGCTCGTGGCATATGTATCGAATCGGCGAGCGCTGGCGCAAACCGCCATATCGCGCACGAGTAGTGATTGGTGTGGCTGATTGGGTGGCGGTATGTTTTTCGGCGCCAGTGGTGGAGGCGTATCGCGACTTTGACCGCGCGCGACATCCGATTCTTGGGCGACTTGGCCCCGACTTGTGTCATGAAGCACCTGATTTAGAGGAGTGCGTTCGTCGTATGCAGGCCTACGAGCCGGCCGAAACGACCATCGCCGAAGTGCTGCTCGACCAGCGGGTGATGTGCGGGGTGGGCAACGTGTACCGCTGCGAATTGTTGTGGGCTTGCGAATTCAACCCGTGGGCACGAGTCGGCGATCTATCTATCGATGAATGTCGCGAGGTCGTTCAACTTGCCCACGAAATGTTGCGCGCCAATCTGCAACGTGTTGAACGCATCACCGCCCCGTCAGTAGACGGTGGCCTGGCCGTATACGGCCGCCAAGGTAAAACTTGCAGCCGTTGCCACGATGTCGTGCGAGTAACCCACCATGGCGAAGCCAACCGTGTGTTGTACTGGTGCGCGGGTTGCCAGACCGTGCACACGCCAGCGGTAACTGCGCCGCGACGCCTGGCCGATGACACACCGACCGATCAGCATCCGGCTGCACTCATCTTTTCTGAACCTGTTAACGAGCGAATAAGCGAATAAGCAACTGTCGTCAGGCAGTGGCGATTGCTTCCACCACGTTTACCCGAGTGGCGCGCCAAGCGGGGTAGACCGCGGCCAGCACACCGAGCAAAAACGAGATGAACACGATGCTGAGGGTTTCATTGATTGGCAAACGGAAGGCGATATCACCCTCGTCGTCAAGCGCGGCAACCACCACGACACCCATCACGACTCCGAGCACGACACCCGACACCGCGCCAAGCAGCGAGGTGATGACGCTTTCCCAGCGCACCGTGGTGCGCACTTGCGACTTGGTCATGCCGACTGCACGCAGCAAACCAATCTCGCGTCGTCGTTCGAACACCGAGAGCAGCAGCGTGATTACGATGCCAACAATTGCAATGATGATGGACAAGCCGAGCAACCCATAAATAAGGGCAAGGATCTGGTTGATCTGGGCTGCTTGGTCGTCGATGAACTGTTCTTTGCTGAGTAGCGTGCCGATGCCCGCGTCGCTACTGATTGCTGCAACTCGGGCCTGCACCTCGGAGACCACCGAGCCGTCTGCCACCTTTATATAGACAAAAGCGTCAAAGATTGGCGTGGGGCTATCGGCGAACATTTCCCGACTGGCCACATAATTGGCAAAACTTGTATCACCAGAAACAAAGCCGCGAATTTCGGCATTGATGACCACGCCATCAACACGTGTGACTTGCAAGCGCGTGCCAATCTCCCAGCCCTTTTCAGCAGCACGGCTGGCTGCCACGAAGATGCCGTCTTTGCCCAATGATGACAGGTTTCCTTCGGTGACCCCCAGATCAAACAGGCCAGTGATGGTGGCTGGGTTGATGGTCTGTACGAATACGCCGCGTTGACTGGCACCTGCCTGGGTGAGCGCTGGTGGCTCGTTCGGGTCGCTGAGTCGCACGCTGGTGAAGCCGACACCTGTTGCCTGAGCCACACCAGGCAGACCAGCAATCTGATCGGTGATGGTAAGTGGAATACCGCCAAAGCCACGGGCGTCAACCGTGAGAGCGATGTCGCCGGAGAATGCGTCGCCGAACGTGTCACGAATTTCAGAACGGATGCTGGCAGCCAGTGCTGTGAATGCCGTGACCAGTGCGACGCCGAGCAATACTGGTGCTGCTGTGCGCGATGTGCGCTTGGGGTTGCGAGCCGCATTCTGGCGAGCCATTGCACCACTCACGCCTCGCAACTTGGCGACCGGGATTCCGAGTGTCAACGCGACGGGTCGCGCAATTGCCGGGCCGAGCACGAGGATGCCGGTGAATACACCCAGCACACCCAACCCAAGAATTTGAATCGGTGCATCACGCATGGCCGACGCCAAGCCCACCCCGCCGAGTGCCACGATGATGAGGCCCACGATGACGCGGCGCGTGATGTTGCCCGCGCTGTCGAGCGCGGTATCACGCAGGGCTGCCAGTGGTGGCACGCGACCTGCACGTCGTGCCGGCAGCCATGCAGCCAGCACGGTGACAAGCACGCCAGCAACGAACGTGTTAACGAACGCGGATGTGCTGATGGCCAAACCCTGTGTCGGGACTTCAAAGCCAGTGGCTTTGAGCAGCGCGCTCAGTAATTGTGAAAGCAGAATGCCGATGCCGAAACCGATGACCGAACCCACGACACCCATTGCCGTTGATTCAACGAGCAGTGCCCGCGAGACCTGCCGTCGGCTGGCGCCGATGGCCCGCAGTAGCGCATTCTCGCGTAGACGCTGGGCAGCGGTGATGGAAAACACGTTGTAGATGACGAACGAGCCAATGCCGAGTGCAATGTAAGAAAACACGATGAGGAAGGTAGAAAAGATGTTGAGCACGTCTTTGATTTGGCCCTGCACTTCGGCCGTGATTTCTGCACCGGTCAGGGTTTCAAGTTTCAAGTCAGCTGAAAGTGCGGCATTAATGCGTTGGGCCAGCACTTCATCGCTGACCGAATCGTCACCCTCGACCAAGATGGCGTCAACGAAGCCTGGCTGCAGGAGGAACTCTGACGCAGTTGGTTGGTCAAACAACGCAAAGGTTGCGCCGCCCGGCGAAGAAATATCGCCATAACTGGCGATACCAACCAACGTGAACTCGCGAGTGCCGCGCACTGCCACCACCCGCACATTGTCGCCAACCACGAATTCGCCGTTGTCGGCGGTGGCTTTGTCGAGAATCACCTCGTTCGGTCCAACTGGCAGACGGCCTTCAGTGATTGACCACAAGCCTGCCGAATCTGATGATGCGATACCACCGAACGTTGGGGGGCCGTTGCCATCACTGCCGAGCGGTTCGCCGTCTTTTCCGATCACTCGGGCGAAAGCCTGAATATCGCCAGTAGCTGAAGTAACACCTGCAACGCCGCGCACCGTCTCGAGCACGGATACGGGGGTTGCTGCTCGTTGTTCGCCACCAAAGTCGAGCTCGAGGAACGTGGTGGAGCGCACGTAGGCATTTACATCGCGGAATACATCGGCGAACAGCCGATCAAAAGTCTGATTAATCGTGTCGCGAAAAACGAACGTGCCTGACAAAAACGCAGTACCAAGAATCACGGCGAGTGACGTAAGAACGAGGCGACCCGTGCGGGCCAGAGTCATTTTGACGGCGAGGCGAAACATGGGTGCTACTCGCCGAGGTGCTTCAGATAGTCGAGCACTTTTTGCGCAGTAGGGGAGAACATTTCGCCGGCAATCTTGCCGTCGGCCAAGAACACGATTCGATCGGCATAACTGGCAGCAACTGCATCGTGAGTGACCATCACAATGGTTTGCCCGAGGTCGCTCACTGCGCGACGCATGAAGGTGAGCACCTCCTGGCCAGTTTTGGAGTCGAGGTTGCCGGTGGGCTCGTCGGCAAAAATAATGTCGGGTTGGCTGGCCAGCGCCCGGGCGATGGCCACACGCTGTTGTTGCCCACCGGAGAGTTCACTGGGGCGGTGCTTCAGGCGATCGCGTAGCGAGATGGTGTCAATCACACCGTCAATCCAGGTGCGGTCACCCTTGCTGCGCCCGAGGGTGAGCGGCAACATGATGTTTTCTTCGGCGCTGAGTGTGGGAATCAGGTTGAAGGCCTGAAAAATGAAACCAACTTTTTTGCGGCGCAATTCGGTGAGTTGTTTGTCGTTCAACGACGAGAGATCGGTGTCGCTGATGAACACATTGCCAGTGGTGAGCGAATCGAGCCCGGCTACGCAATGCATGAGTGTGGACTTGCCCGAGCCACTTGGCCCCATGATTGCGGTGAACTTACCCTTTTCAAAACTTACGTCGACGTTGTCGAGAGCGCGAACTTCGCTGTCGCCCGAGCCGTAGATCTTGCTGGCCCCGACGGCACGCGCCGCAATGTTTAAAGAGTTAGTGAGTGATGGTGCAGGAAGTGTGGTCACGCCTTCAGGCTATTGCTGCGGACGAATATCGAGATTGAAGCGCGCGACGAATTCGCCATAATACGCCTCGTCATCGAGATGACTTCCAAATGACACCCAGTCTTCATCGGTCATTGCTGCGCGTGCGGCCAACAGTTCGCCAGCACCCCACGAACAATGCCAACGCAGTCGCGGTGATGAAGTAGTTGCCGCCTCCAAAATAGTGGCAGCGACCTCTTCGGCTGGTGTGGCATTGGTGATGCCAGCGGCATAAAAAGCAAACAGGCGTCGGTAATGCGCGTCGTAGGCCCCCGACTGATTTGGTGCGTCGATGTTTTTAGAAAAAATCGAACTGCGGGTGATGCCTGGCTCGACGATTGCTACACGAATGCCGAACGGCGCTACTTCGTGGGCGAGGCCTTCGCTCATGCCTTCAACTGCCCACTTCGAAACGTAATACGGCGATTGAGCGATGGCAGTGATTCTGCCGACCACTGACGAGACGTTGACGATTGCACCGCTGCCGCACTTGCGCATCTGCGGCAGCACTGCTTGGATGCAACGCACCGAGCCGTTGTGGTTGATGTTGAAGACTTCGGTGTAGGTGTCAACCGGACACTCTTCGGTTACGGCATTGCCGCCGACACCGGCATTATTGACGAGCACATCAACTTGGTCGGTGGCTGCATAAATTTGGGCAAAGCCCTTGGTCACCGATGCGGAGTCGGCAACATCCATTTCCACCAAGGTGATGCGGTCACCCAAGCTCAGGCTGGTTGCTTTGGCCAGCAGCTTGCCGGCTTTTTCCAGCCCGCGAACCGTGCCAAAAACGTGGTATCCCGCCTGGGCAAAAGCCAGTGTGGTGGCGCGCCCGATGCCCGAATTGGCACCGGTAACCACTGCCGTTAGAGCGCCCACGGGCTAAACGGTACTTGTTTTGTGGGATATCGGGCCCGCCCGAGAGATCGTTCAGATTCCCGTTACAGGTACGGCGTATCCTGCCGTTAGGTGATTGTGGCTTATCGACGGTTGCTTGGCGCACTGCTTTGTTCGGTGCTGTTGGTCGTCTTGGTGCCAGTGTCGCCAGCCGTAGCCACTGGTGGTGCTCTGCAAAATTCGACGGAGCCCAGCGGTGAGTACATCGTTATTTTGAAAGATTCGGCCAGCGTCGCTGCAAAGGTAAACAAAGAAGCATCCCTCGGCAACGACGTGAATGATGTGTTCGCCAGCAAGGTCAAAGGGTTCGTAGTCGAACTTGATGCAGCCGATGTGCGGCGACTGAAAAAAGACTCTCAGGTGCTCATCGTTGAGCCCAACTCGGTGATGAGCATCATCGACACTCAGGAGCCATCGACCACGTCTACGTCTACGTCTACGTCTACGTCGTCGACTACTTCTGCTCCGATTGCCACGACGAGCACCATCGCCTCGCCACCATCACCAGATGATCTCGAAATCGGTGACGCAATTTTCAACGAATACATCGTGACCTTGCGCGACGGCGTTGGCGCCACAGCATTTGCTGCTGCCCAGGCTGATGGAGGCGCCGACATTCTCGGCATTGTTACTTCGGCAATCAACGGTTTTGGTGCCCGACTTGATAAGGCACAACTCGCATTGCTGGCGAGCGATCCCAGCGTTAAATACATCGAAGAAAACACCGTGGTGGGTGTCACGGGCGATCAGGCCAACCCACCGTCGTGGGGTTTGGATCGCATCGATCAGCGCTCACGAACTCTTAACCAGAATTATTCCTACAACTACACAGGTGCAGGCGTCAACGCCTACATCATCGACACTGGTGTGCGTAGCGACCACCGCGATTTTGGCGGGCGCGTTGTGGCAGGAACCACGCGCGTGAGTGATGGGCGAGGCAGCGAAGACTGCAACGGCCACGGCACCCATGTGGCCGGCACCGTTGCAGGGCAAACCTACGGAGTCGCCAAGGCTGCGCAAATCGTGCCGATTCGTGTGCTTAGTTGCAGCGGCAGAGGCAGCATGTTCAACGTCATCACCGGCATTGACTGGATGATTGCGCATCACCTGGCGGGGGTTCCTGCGGTCGCCAACCTCAGTCTTGGTGGCAACCGAAACAGTTCTGTCAACCAAGCAGTTGCTAACGCCGTGCTCGACGGCATCACCGTGGTGGTGGCCGCTGGCAATAGCAATCGTGATGCTTCAACATTTTCTCCAGCATCCGAACCGTCTGCCATCACAGTTGGTGCCACGATGTCCAACGATGGTCGCGCCTCGTATTCAAACTTTGGGCCGCTACTTGATATTTTTGCCCCTGGCTCGGGAATCACCTCGGCGTTTCACCGCTCGTCAACTGAAGCCCGCTCATTGTCGGGTACCTCAATGGCGGCTCCGCATGTGGCTGGTGCTGCAGCACTGATGCTCGAAGAAAATCCGTCGCGCACGCCGGCTCAAGTAATGGAAGAACTCGCCGCATATGCCACCCCCGACTTGGTGACCAACCCGGGTGTGGGTTCGGTTAATCGTTTGCTCTACACCCATGCGCGCTGGATGCCCCCAACACCCGAGGCACCGAGCGCTCCGCAGTCACTAGTCGCGGTTGGCGGTGTGGGTCAGGCAACTCTCTCGTGGGTTGCGCCAACCCAAACAGGATCTGGCGATGTCACTGACTATCTCATCGAGTTTTCTTCCACCAGCGGATCGTCGTGGACCACATTCGCCGACGGGGTCACCACTGTCACGTCAGCGGTCGTGTCGGCCTTGACCAATGGGGTCACCTATTCGTTCCGTGTTACTGCAGTAAATGCCACTGGCAACAGCCCAGCCAGCGAGGTTGCTCGGGCAATCGTCGGTGTGCCAACGGCGCCGACTGGCTTGGTGGCCACTGCTGGTGCTGGCCAAGTTGCCTTGCGCTGGACGGCGCCGACCGCCAATGGTGGGTCGGCAATCACGGATTACATCGTGGAATTTTCAGCCGATAGCGGCAACCTTTGGTCAACTTTCGACGATGGCGTGTCCACTGCATTGACTGCCACGGTCACGGGGCTAGCGAATGGAGTTACACACACGTTTCGGGTAAGTGCGCTGAATGCAGTTGGCAGTAGCGGTGTATCAAGTTCGACAGCAGCGGTGCCGTGGCAGGTAAATTCGCCGAGTCCACCCCGTGCCCTCATCATTACCTCGGTCATGGCGACGTCCATTGCCCTCGAGTGGCTGATTCCCACGACCGACGGAGGTGGCTTCATCACTGGTTATGTGGTGGAACAGTCAACTGACGGTGTTAATTGGTCAACATCACGCCTCACTGGCCTTGGTGGGCGAAACGGGGGCATATGGTTTGCCACGGCCTACGACTTGGTGTCGGGAGCCGAGTACCGCTTCCGTGTGCGTGCCACGAATTCCAACGGCAACTCTGAACCATCGAATACCACGTCGTCACGCGCTGCAGGAGTTTCGAGCGAGCCCGAGGACGTACGGGCCGTTGAAGCAGGCCCACGCAGAATCGTGTTGCGCTGGGAACGACCACTTTCGAATGGCGGTAGTGCCATTCGTGGATACACCATCGAGTATTCGATTGATGCTGGCACCTCATGGACAACGTGGCCGGTCAACACGGGGGTCGAAGGTTGTGTGTGTCAATACATGTCGCGCACGGTTACTGATCTGACTGATGGGCTGCCGCATATCTTTCGTGTAAGGGCCTACAACTCGGTTGGGACAAGTTCGGCATCTGAGGCAACAGAACCATTGACGCCTCTCACACCTGTTGCGCCGGGTCAACCTGCCAACGTGGTGGGTGTAGCGACACCGGCTGTCGTCGAACTTGACTGGGACGGCTCGGAGAGTGATGGCGGGGCACCGATTACTGACTACGTCGTGGAGTATTCCACCGACGGGGCTGCTTCGTGGACCATTTTTGCCGACGGAACAAGCACCGCGACCTTTGCCAACCTGCGAGGGCTCGCTGCTGGTGTCACTCACATCTTCCGCGTGAGTGCCGTCAACTCAGCGGGTCGAGGTGCCACATCCACCGTGTCTGGTGGGGTAGTGCCAATGGCTGCGTTGGCCAACGATGCATTCAGCGGAGCGGCACGCATCGTGTGCGAAACCGAGTGTTTGGCGGGCGCTTTGGTGCGGGCGACAAGCTCGACTCGATCGGCCACGCGTGAACCTGGTGAGCCGAGCCACGGTGGCTACGGAGGCACTGCTTCTATTTGGTATTCATTCAGCCTTGCTCGTACGGGCACCGTGGTAATCGACACCCAAGGCAGCAATTTCGACACGTTGCTCGGTGTGTACACGGGGTCGGCGGTCAATGCGCTCACCACCGTGATTGCCAACGACGACGCCAGTGGTGGCAACTGGAGCCGAGTCGAATTGGCACCAGTGGTCGGTACCACATATTGGGTCGCCATTGATGGCTACGGCAGTCGCACGGGCAGCACCGTGTTGAACTGGCGCTTTTCCGAAGCAGCACCCGCCACGAAACCAGATGCACCGCGCAACGTGCGCGCCGTTGCCGGTAACGCTCGCGCCACGGTGTATTGGTCGACGCCAGAAAGTGATGGTGGCGCGGCAATTGCGTCCTACACCGCAACAGCTTCGCCAGGTGGTCGCACCTGCATCACTACGGGTGCCCTCACTTGCGAGATCACTGGGCTCACCAACGGAACTGCCTACACCTTTGTCGTCAGTGCCACGAATAGTGCTGGCACCAGCGACCCCTCGTCTGCATCTGATCCGGTCACGCCGAATAGTGAGCCCACCGAAGGTGTGACCACACTTTCGTGGGGTCTCGATCGCATTGATCAACGCAACTTGCCACTCGACACTCGGTACACCCGAACCCAATCTGGTGCTGGTGTAACCGTGTACGTTGTCGACACCGGCGTGCGTTCGACCCACAGCGAACTGGTGGGTCGAGTTGCCACAGGGTTCTCGACTATCAGTGATGGAAACGGGTCGCAAGACTGTCATGGTCACGGCACGCACGTGGCTGGAACAGTTGCTGGCACCAATTACGGCGTTGCTCCTGCGGCGCTCATCGTGCCAGTTCGAGTTTTGAACTGCAGTGGTTCTGCCAGCACTTCTGACATCATCGCGGGCATCGACTGGATTATCACCCACCACCAAGCCGGTGTACCTGCCGTGGCCAACATGAGCCTGGGTGGATCGCGTTCTGCGGCCCTCGATCTGGCTGTTGCGCGAGGTGTGGCAGACGGCGTGTCGTTCGTGGTTGCCGCCGGCAACTCCAATCTCAATGCATGTCAGGTGTCGCCAGCCGGTGAGCCGTTGGCCATCACGGTCGGCTCCACCACATCAACGGATGAGCGTTCGTCGTTTTCCAACTTTGGCACCTGCTTGGACGTGTTCGCACCCGGGTCGAATATCGTTTCGGCTGGTCACACCACCGACAGCGCGACACGAATGCTCTCGGGCACCTCAATGGCTGCTCCGCACGTGGCGGGTGTGGCTGCACTAGCGCTCGGGCAGAACCCCGCCCTGACCCCTGCTGATGTTGCGGCTGCACTTGCGACATCGTCGACCCGCAATGTGGTCACGAACCCTGGCCAGGGTTCTTTCAATCGACTGGTGTACTCGCTGCTGACACCGGTGCCAAGTGCCGAGGACGAGACTCCGCCAACTACGACGGTGCCGCCAACTACGACACCGCCAACTACGACACCGCCAACTACGACACCGCCAACTACGACACCGCCAACTA
>JBBANT010000012.1:19138-22651 GCA_040401815.1 Ilumatobacteraceae bacterium
CCGCCAACTACGACACCGCCAACTACGACACCGCCAACTACGACACCGCCAACTACGACACCGCCAAGCGGTGGAGACGGTGGTGGTGGTGACGGTGGCGACAGTACGCCGCCACCGACTATGCCACCGACTGTGCCTACAACTACTTCGACAACTGTGCCACCGACTCCTTCCACAACCGTGCCTACAGCTGTGCGTGCAACCCGTTCGCAAGTGCCGGCTGCAGGGGTTCGTCCAGCAATCGGCAGCGCTATACCCATTTTGCCTACGAGCACGCGTGAGGTTGCCCCAGTAGTCCGATTGGTTGGCGGCAACCTGCGCATTGCGTTGGTTGCGCCAAGAGGCGCACTCGTGCACGTGTACCACAACGGTGCACTCGTCAGGTCGGTGACCGCCGAACAAGCAAAGAATCTGACGATGGCTGCAAATGGTGCTGCTACCAGTGAAATGCAAGTCGTCGTAGTTACTCAGACTGGCGAAGTATCGGCGTCGCCCGCGCCAGAGAGTGCACCAGCAAGCGGCACCCAAGTGAGGCCAGACCTGAAAGCAAAGGCAGCAAAAGCAAAGGCTGCAAAAACTAAGGCTGCCTTGCGCTCTGCGAGCGACAAGGCCAAGTCCAAGTCCAAGTAGCAGAGACCAAGTAGCCGATCTGGCGTGTATTTTCGGCACGACTCCGACGGCTGATGTCGCAGGGTCTACGGTGAGAGTCGATGAAACCACCAATCACCACACTTGGCCAACTGAAAGCTTCAGGCTGGGTCTCGCGTTCAGTCAAAGAAGAAATTCGCAGCAATGCCGTGCAGCGCATTCGTGCCAACGAGCCGCTTACGGCCAGCATTCTTGGCTACGACGACACGGTCATGCCACAGTTGCAAAATGCACTGCTTGCCGGCCACGACATTGTTTTTCTTGGTGAGCGCGGCCAAGGCAAAACACGAATCATTCGTTCGCTTACTGGTCTGCTCGACGAGTGGATGCCGATAGTTGCTGGAAGTGAAATCAACGACGACCCCTATGCACCAGTTTCGCGTCATGCCCGTGACCTGATCGCCGAGCAGGGTGACGCCACACCAATTGTCTGGGTGCATCGTGATGATCGGTACGGTGAAAAACTTGCCACGCCTGACACATCGATTGCTGATCTGATTGGCGAAGTCGACCCAATCAAAGTGGCGGAGGGCCGATATCTGAGTGACGAACTCACATTGCATTACGGGTTGGTGCCGCGCACTAACCGTGGCATTTTTGCCATCAACGAATTGCCTGACCTCTCCGAACGAATTCAGGTAGGTCTGCTGAATGTGCTCGAAGAACGTGACGTGCAAGTGCGTGGTTACAAGATTCGTCTGCCGCTTGATGTGTTGCTGGTGGCATCGGCCAACCCGGAGGACTACACCAATCGTGGTCGCATCATCACACCGCTAAAAGACCGCTTCGGTAGCCAAATTCGCACCCACTATCCACTTGACGTCGCCACCGAGATGCAGATTGTTCGCCAAGAGGCACGCCCGGCCACAATCGGCGACGTGCAGGTGCATTATCCCGCATTTATGGAAGAGATCGTGGCGCAGATAAGTCACTTGGCTCGTGCGAATGCCAACGTGAGCCAGCGCAGCGGGGTGAGCGTGCGCGTGTCGGTGAGCAATCACGAACTGCTGGCTGCCAATGCCGTGCGACGGGGCCTGCGAGCCGGTGAAACCATGGTGGCGCCGCGTGTAAGCGATCTGGAGGCTCTGGTGGCCTCAACCGCGGGCAAGATCGAAATTGAAAGTGTTGACGATGGTCGCGAGGGAGCAGTATTCGAACAAATTCTGCGTGGGGCCGTGCTGCAGGTGTACAAGCGTCGGGTTTCGGGAGACAAGACCAAAGAACTCATTACCGCATTCGAATCCGGCACGGTGGTGAGCACGGGTGAAGACGTGTCGTCTAGTGAATTGTTCGGCTTTGCCCAGCAGGTACCCGAGTTGCAACAGCTCGCGTTGTCGTTGTTGGATGGCAATGAGTCGCCAGCATCCGTGGCAAGTGCTGTGGAATTCGTGTTGGAAGGCCTGCACCTTGCCAAGCGATTGAACAAAGACTCAGCCGGCGCGCGAGCCACGTATCGTTCGCGCACTACTGCTGTGTGACGCGGCCTTCGTAGATAATCGCCTTAGACGGCAAACGGCGTGCGAGTCCAGTGTTCGTCGGTGTCATTGCGATAGGTAGTTGGCGCGATACCCACTAATCGCGAAGCATGCACGGGTTGATCAAACCCGCGGAGTGAGAAGTAGCCGATTGGTTCTGCAGTGATTCCTTCGGGTAGGTGCACTGCTTGTTCAGTGGGCAAAAGAATGCCGTAGTTGGCTGCTTCGTCGCACAACCGCGACGCCATATTCGGAGCGTCGCCGATGTAGTCCTCACCTTCGAACAAGATGATGTCGCCCGAGGTGATGCCAATACGCAGGCGCAATTCACCAAGACGCTCGGCAAAGCGACGCTGCAACTCGAGCGAGAAAATCACTCCTGCATTTTGGTCTACGGCAATCGCCATAAAGCCATCCCCAAGAAACTTGTCGATTCGCACACCCACCTCGGATGCAAGGTCGCGGGAGACCTCGCGGAAGTCTTTGAGCATCGCTTTGGCCTGCTCGTCATCCGTGCGCTGGATAAACGACGTGAAGCCAGAAAGGTCGACGAAAATGATCGTGCGTGGGTAACGCATCGTGCCTTCAATGCTACGGTTCGCTCATGGCTCTTCGTTTTCAGTACTCGCGCTGGGACGGCACGCAACGCGGCTTTGACTTCGACGCCGATGCCTTAATGGCCGAGATATCTGACGAGCTCATCCACCACGGCGATGCCAATGCCGCGCTGCGCCGCCTCATGCAACAGGGCATGCAAGACCGCAATGGTCGCAAGATGGAGGGCCTGCGCGAGACCCTGGAGCGCCTGCGTGCCAAGCGCCAAGAAATACGCGAGCGAGGCAATTTGGGACACGAGTTTGATGACGTGGCGCGTGAACTTGCCGACATCGTGGACGAAGAGCGACTCGCTGTCGACTCAGCCGAGCGGGCCGCCAACGATTCTGGCGATGCGCGCCGTGCCGAAGTGGCGCGGGAGTCCGCGAGTGAGCGTCGCTTGCGACTCGATCTGCTACCTGATGACTTAGCCCGAAAAATTGAGGCGCTGTCGCACTACGACTTTCAATCACCTGAGGCCCAACAACGCTTTGAGCAACTTGCTGCACGTCTGCAAGAACAGTTGGCCCAACGACAATTTGAACAAATCTCTAGCGCCATGGAAAATATGACCCCTGAAGGTTTGGCGCAGATGAATGAAATGATGAAAGCGCTCAACGAGATGATTGAGCGCCGGCAACGAGGGGAGGATCCACAATTCGACGACTTCATGAAGAAGTTTGGCGATTTTTTCCCAGAGAACCCCACGACTCTTGACGAACTACTTGCGCTCATCGCCAAACGCATGGCAGCCGCCCAAGCCATTCTCAATTCGATGACGCCCGAGCAGCGCGCC
>JBBANT010000012.1:22751-26883 GCA_040401815.1 Ilumatobacteraceae bacterium
GAGCGGTTAGCGCGGCTCACCGAAACGCTGCGAGAAGCCGGATTGATTGATCAAAAAGAAGGCCGACTTGAGCTGACCCCCCGTGGACTGCGCAGTATCGGCAAACAGGCCCTGCGCGACTTGTTCGGCAAGCTCGAACGCGACGCTCTCGGCCAGCACCGGATTGAGCGAATTGGCACTGGACATGAGCGCGCCCACGAGACCAAGGCGTACGAGTATGGCGACCCGTTCAACTTGGACCTCCAGCAAACGTTGCGCAACACGTTGCGACGACAAGGTGGCGGGCTGCCGCTTCGTTTGTCGCCCGATGACTTTGAAATTGACCAGACCGAACAAGTCACGCGGTCGTCGACGGTGCTGATGGTCGACCTCTCGCTTTCTATGCCGATGCGCGACAACTTTTTGCCTGCCAAAAAAGTTGCGACTGCACTGCACTCCTTGATTAGCTCGCAATTTCCCCGTGACTATTTGGGTCTGGTGGGGTTCAGCGAAACGGCCCGGGAACTGCGCCCTGAGCAGCTGCCAGAGGTGTCATGGGACTTCGTTTATGGCACCAATATGCAGCACGGGTTTGCCTTGGCCCGTCGGATGTTGGCTCGCCAGAGCGGCACCAAGCAGATCATCATGATCACTGACGGGGAACCCACTGCTCATATCCGCCCTGATGGTGAGGTGTTCTTCAACTATCCGCCGGCCTATGCCACGATCGAGGCCACACTGCGCGAGGTGATGCGTTGCACTCGCGACGACATTCGTATCAACACGTTCATGCTCGACGCCACTGGTGCTTTGCGCAGTTTCATCGAGCAACTCACCGAGATCAACAAAGGTCGGGCATTTTTCACCACACCAGAAACGTTGGGCGAATATGTGCTCGTCGACTTTTTGGAACACAAGCGACTCTTGCGATCAAGTGGTCGTCGTCGGGCAAGTTGACCGAACAAGTCAGCCGAAGCGGGCTCCGACTTGCGCAGACACCCCCGTATCTGCCATAATGACAACGCTGTTATTTAGGCATGGCTAGGAAGAAGGGGTCCGTGAGTCAACGAATCGAAGCGTCGGAAGGTGACGACCGCGCATGGCAAGACCAAGCAAACTGCTTAGGAGTTGACCCCGACTTGTTTTTTCCTGAGCGCGGTGCGTCGACTCGTGAGGCCAAAGAAGTGTGTCGTGGCTGCGAAGTGCGTCAACAGTGTCTGGATTACGCCCTTGCCAATGGTGAAAAGTTCGGTATCTGGGGCGGGCTCTCTGAGCGTGAGCGCCGTCGCTTGCGTCGTCAGCGCGCCCAGGCCAACCGCAGCACGGCCACTGCCTAAACGAGCCTTGGCTGTGCGGTAGCACGGCTGGTAGGGTGCGAGCATGCCCGGTGGACCAGAAATTTGGATCATTATCGCTCTCGCAGTTGTCTTGTTCGGTGGCTCGCGGCTGCCGAAGATCGCTCGTAACCTCGGTCGCGCTCAAGGCGAACTGAAAAAGGGTTTGTCGGAAGGCAACGCTGCCGTTAGCAAAGACGACAAGCCTGAAGGCAACGCCGCTCCGCAGGCCTAAGCCCTGTTAGACGCTCGATGCGTCGATGAATTTCACTTTGCGTTGCAAGACCTCAGACAGTAGGCCCTTACGTTCGTTCGCGGCGTACATGTTGAGTGATACATCGGCCTTCTTGCCTCGCGGCTTGATAGCAATAATCAGTTCGTCGGCAGTGAGTTTCGTCGACACCGACTTCACGCGCGCGTCGTAGGTGCGATCTAGCCCAATTGCTACGCGCAGCAGCCCTGCCAAGCTGCGTACGACGCGCTGGTCAGCAGTGGAAAGTGCTGCGAATTCGGCATGTTCGTTCTTCGGCGCACCCTTGCGGTGGTAGCGGGCCACCTGCGCAATAATTTCCACTTCACGATCGGTGAGCCCCATAAGTTCGGAGTTGCGAATGAGGTAGTACGCGTGCAGGTGGTGTTTGGCATGTGCCACTACCACACCGACATTGGCCAAGATGGCAGCAAACTCCAGGTATCGCCGCCAGTCGGGTTGAAACTTTAATGCTTTTTCGAGATCGTCAAACAACCCAACAGCAAGCTCGGCCACGTGTTGTGAATGTTCGGGGCGATCGTCACAGCGATCGGCAAGCTGTTGCACGCTGCGCCGTGCAGCATCGTGGTCTTTGTCGACTTCGATGAGGCCTTCACGACGGAGTGTGTCAAGTAGCAATCCTTCGCGCAGGGCATAATCGGAAAACATCAGTGACTTCAATTCAAAAACATCAACCAACCCCTCCATGATGAGTGCCCCAGCCAAAATGATGTCGGCCCGATTGGGTTCGAGACCAAATCGTCGTGCCCGGTCCTCGATGGTTGGTTCCGACTGCAACTGCGTGACCACAGAATGAATCTCATCACTCGTGAACTCGAATCGGTTCAATGTTTTTGGTTCAGCAACACCGCGGTTGCGTAAAATGAGCCGGGCAATGGTTTCAGCAGTGCCCGAGGATGTCGCGACAATTTCAAAACCGAGCTCAAGCACTTCGGGAGCCACCACCGAAAATGACGAACGAATAAACGATCTGCAACTTGGGATTGCGCTCGGGTGCAGTGTGGTGCTCGAGAAGAATCGATCAGTGAGTCGGACTGCACCCAACTTGAAACTTCGTGCGAACATCACCTCGTCGTCGATTCCGACCACAACTTCGGTAGAACCGCCACCGATATCGCAGACGAACATCGGGCGATCATGGATCCCGATTGCATTCAGCACACCGAGGTGAATGAGTCGTGCCTCTTCGACACCCGAGACCACTTCGATGTCAATTCCGGTTTCTTTGCGTACCCGCTTGATGAATTCGGAGCGGTTTTTGGCCTCACGGACAGCACTCGTTGCAACGGCACGAAGTTTGGCATCGTGTGATTTTGCAATCTTTGCCATGCGGGTCAGGCTCTTCACCCCGCGATCAATGGCGTCGTCAGAAAGTTCCTTCATGTCACCGCCACCGTGGCCAATGCGCACCACATCTTTTTCGCGTGTTACGACTTCAAAGCCACCAGGCACGGGCTTGGCGACTACGAGGTGGAAGCTGTTGGTGCCGATATCCAACGCCGCCACGAGGTCGCTCATTCGTTCCGACGATAGCGTCTGTTGCCCTGAGGAGCCCCGATGTCTGACGTAACCAAAGAACCACCACGAGCCCATATCCGCATCACCTACACCGGTCCGATCTATCCACACTGGGAAATCGTCGGTGACTACGGCGACCCCGACCTGATTGACGAGTTCGCCCGTCGTGCCTACATGCGCCTGTTGTACGTGCCGATGAAAGACAGCCAGTTTCGCCGCAATCGCGAGCGCGTAAACAAAGACGCCGAGAACGAAGGCGTGAGCGTCGAGTGGTTCCCCGAAGAAGTCAATAACTAATTGATGTAGTTGCCCGTGTGCTGCGGCGGCGCGGTGAACATCGAGTAAATCGTCAATGACCAAACAGCGAAATCCTCAGGGCCGAGCTCCGGCAGACGATGTCGCGGGTTACGGTGCTTTTATTGACGCACGGTTCATCAATCGAGAGTTGAGTTGGCTCGACTTCAACGATCGGGTGTTGTCGCTTGCGACGGGTGCCCAGTTGCCTCTGCTCGAACGGGTGAAATTCTTGGCCATTAGTTCGTCGAACTTAGACGAGTTTTATCAGGTACGAGTGGCGGCGCTACACGACCAGATTGCTGCTGAGGTTTCTGAGCCGAGTATCGACGGCAGGACCCCACCGCAACAGCTTCGCGAGATTGCCGGACGTGTACAGAAATTTGCAACGCAGCAGGAACGGCTGTTGACTACCGATTTGCTGCCTGCGTTGGCGGCCAATGGTGTGCGCATCGTGCGCTGGACCAAACTCGGCAAGAAGGCGCGCGAGGCGCTGACGGCCGACTACGAAAGTCGCATTTTTCCGATTCTGACGCCTTTGGCAGTCGATCCGTCGCATCCGTTTCCGTATATCTCTAACTTGGCACTGAACTTGGCTGTCACCGTCCGTGATACAGAGACTGGCGATCAACGATTTGCGCGAGTCAAAGTGCCGCGTAATTTCTCACGTTGCATTCCCGTGCCCGACTCGGACGATTTCATCTTGCTAGAAGACCTCATCGAAGCGCACCTCGAT
>JBBANT010000013.1:0-18950 GCA_040401815.1 Ilumatobacteraceae bacterium
AGTGACGGTTTTTTGCCCAACGCAACCGCAGTGGCTGGTGCTGCGACCCCAGTTTCGATCGCCACACCAAACCCAGCGATCTGGTCGGCTTCGGGCAGGCTCGCGCGCAACTCGTCGCCATATCGCTCGGCCATGCAACCAGTAACCACCAGACGTGCACCTTTTTTGCGGCGCTCACTCAGGGCCATAATCGTGTCGATGCTTTCTTTACGGGCATCTTCGATAAACGCACACGTGTTGACCACAACCACGTCGGCTAGTGATTCGTCTTCGGTGGCTTCTAGGCCTTGTGCCAGCAACGTGCCGACGAGCTTCTCGGAGTCGACTTCGTTCTTGGGGCAACCCAGCGTTTCGATATAAAAGCGTGATGCCACGCATTCAGGCTACGAGAGCAGTTAGCGGTGGAGCGCCAACCCAGCACTTGCCCACGGCACCACTGCGACATCGCCAAGCCCCGAGCGAGTGATGTAGGCAGTGCGTAGCCCTGGCCCACCAAAACAGATATTGGTGGTGAGCACATCGCCTGACTCCACGTACCTCACCACTTCACCTGTCGGGCTAATCACCGTGATGCCCCCGCTAGGTGAAATTGTGGCTACGCACACATTGCCGTCACCATCGATTGCCAACGAATCCAAGTACACCAACTTTGGCGACGACCACAACAAGTGATGGGTGTCGAACGGGGTTACTGCTGCAACCACGCCTGGCTCGGTGATGTCGCGTACCCACACACGCGCCGTACGAGTTTCGGCGTAATACAACTTGGTGCCATCAGGTGACAGCCCGATGCCATTGGCGGCCTCTACGGGAAACACCACTTCATTGATATGCGAGCCATCAAGTTTGGCGTAGTAGATGGAAGTGCGGTCGCCGCTTCGCTCGTGACGAATTCCGTGGTCGGTGAAGTAAAAGCCACCCTTGCCATCCAGCACCAAATCATTTGGCCCCCGCAAGGCATGACCATCGCACGAGTCATACAGGCGGGTGATTGCGCCAGTCTTGGGGTCGACTCGCTCGATGCGACCACCGGTGTATCGAGCGGGGTCGAACGGTCCGGGCAAAATCAGACCACCGAGGTCGATCATGGTGAATGAACCGCCGTTGTTGCACACGATGAGCGATCCATCGGCACACTCGGCCAAGCCGTTGGGGCCACCAGGCACGTTGGCAACGAGGGTGGTGCTGCCATCGGGACTGATTCGTGTTACGCATTCGCCGAACATTTCGACAACGAGCACCGAGCCGTCGTCGCACCACACCGGGCCTTCTGGAAACGTAACCCCTTTGCCGATTATGTCCATGGGCGAACAGTAGCGCCGTTTAGGTAGGCTAAAAATGTTGTAACCAACTAAGGGACACCAGCGGAATGCCGAAAAAAGTACTAGAAAACCACGACAGTTCTGTTGAGACAGTTCTGAAATTCACTCGCCAGGCGATTGTTGATGGCCGCTTTGCCCCAGACACCAAACTCATCCCGCGCCAGATTGCCAGCGAGTGTGGAGTCAGCTTCATTCCAGTGCGCGAAGCCCTGCGAGTACTCGTGTCCGAGGGATTCGTCACTTTCTTCCACAATCGTGGAGCCTGGGTAACGCCTTTATCGATTGCAGACCTGGAGGACCTCTACGCCATACGTATCGAGCTCGAGACTGAGGCCGTGCGGCGCGCATCCCCATTATCGGAAGCTGACATTGAGCGACTCACCAGCTTTCTAGATTCGGCTGATCGTGCGTCAGCACGCGGCGATCGCAAGCGTGTTCTCGCGCTCAATCGTGATTTTCACTTTTTCATCTACGAAAAAACTCAATCACCGCGGCGCCTGCGACTCATTGAGCAAATGTGGCAGCACGCCGAGCGATACCAGCGTTTGTCTCTCAATTATCGGCACGACGCAGCCGACGAAGAGCATCGTGACATCATCACGGCTTTAGCCGAGGACGACTCGCGTGGGGCCGCACGCGCAATGCGAACGCATCTCGAAACCACAGTTGACCTCATCCGAACGGCCTTCACCGCTGCGCCACTCGCCCAGTCTCAAAAGCTGAATGTCCCCAGCCAGCAGAAAGTTACTAAGAGCTAACGCCCCGGAGCCAGTTCAACGTAACGTCATTCCACTCGTCTGGCATCTCATGAAATGCGATGTGACTGGAAAACGGACCAGCGAAACAATGCCACTGGGCGGTTGCAATGCGTTCATAGACGGCGCGCCCGTAGCGTGCCGGAACCTGCCAATCCATCTCGCCTGATGTAATCAGTGTGGGAACTCGAATCCCGTTCAGCCGACTCAGGGTGTCATGCGTCTTATCAGCATAGAAGTGACCCAAAATTCCGTGCGGACTTGGAGGATGAGGATTCTCCAACAAAAATGCCCGCTCAAAGTCGTGTGCACGTTCGGGGGTTTCGTTTACAAACGATGGGCTACTCACCCAAAGCAACGCGAGGCGGATGTACATGGCTAGGTCACCGGCGCGAACTGGCACCTCCATGGAATCAATCATCCGACAGAACCATTCATCAGAGTGTCCCCACGTGCAATGGAGCTGCAAACTTTCCACAAGGTGCGGGTAATTGATAACAAGTTCCTGGGCAGTGGCCGAACCGAGCGAGAGTCCAGAAACGTGAGCTCTTTTTATCCCAATTGACCCGAGCAACGCAGCAGCATCATCGGCAAGTACCTTCATCGAATACGACTCGGCTAACTCGGGCTGGGTTGACTGACCGGTACCCCGGGCATCGTATGTGATCACTGTGTACTCGTCTTGATATGCCGCTACTTGGTTGTCCCATGTGGTGTGGTCGGCCGCAGTACCCATGATCAAGAGCAAGGGTGGGCCCGAGCCTTGGACTTCGTAGTACATCTCGATTCCAGTCGACAACTGCAGCTTGGGCATTCAGACGCTCCGTTCGTTAAAGATCGGGTTCAAAAAGCAGATCAAATTCCAGCAAACCTCGATCAGCTGTGAATATTAAAGCTGCCGGAAGAGATGGATTCGGAATCCCCCACTCGGAGAACACCACTTCGGTTTCACCAGTGAGTCGTAGTTGTCCGAGAGCACTCGTAGCGCGAATGAGCACTTGCACATACTTAGTGACACCACGCAGTGTGAGGTTTCCACCAATTGTTTGCGTCTTGGCTTCGCCCTCGCTTGATGCCCCAAGTAGAGAAACCGGCGCACCAAGCGCGAAACTCGCGTTGGGAAACGTCGTCGTCTCCAAGATCCTGCCGCGTACCTGATCGTCACGCTGTGATCGATCGCTCACGAGTGTGGCCATATCTACAGTGAAGACAGCCGCAACCAGAGTTTCTCCAGAGATTTCAAAGGTCCCCTCAATTGCGTCTGTCCGACCAACACCTTCGGTTTTGCTCAATCCAATCTGCTCACGTACGCGATATCCAACGATGGAGCCGTCAGCGATACGCCAGCTGCCCTCTAGGTCACTAAGAGCAATGATGCCGGCCGGGAGCGCTTGCTCCCGCAGCGCGCTGGGTGGATTCACCAAGCGCACATACACCGCTGGAACCAGCAAACCGAACAGCACCACCGAAACGAGCAGCGCCAGAAGCCATTTGGTGCGCTTCTTCACCGGCTGTGCTCTATCACAACGACTTCTGCCCACGAAGGCGATGCATCACGATCACGCACTGCGTTGATCACATGGAGAAAGTCCAACAATTCCTCTAGCTCGGACAACGAGCGAACTACTTTGTCCTCAATGAGGAGCCCAACCTCGTAGCCATCTTGATGGAGCCGGGCAACACATTTGGTGTCTAGTTGAGTGCCCTTACGAATCGCCTCCATTGCAAACAACAAAATTCCGTCACATTTTTCGGACTCCAGCGTTGAGTGAACGTCGTCGCCCACACCCTGACCTTGACGAGCCACATAAGGCACCGGGATCAACATTCCACCGAGGCGCTGGGCCATCCGTTCCAACGCTGCCGCCTGCTCACCGAATGTCGGCGCGCGCGGAACCCCTGGCTCCGGATTCACCTTGTTCTCGTACTCAAGTAGGACAGGGAGAAACTTCTTCACATGTCCTCACTGCGTTGAAACGACAAACCGAGCCGCGTAAGTTCAGTCGTTTGCAGCATCTCGAAGTATCGGAACGGATCTTTCATGCCCAAAGGTGCAAAGAGATGTTTGTAGCGCGTGTTTAGTGAGACTCGTGTCTCGGATTCTGTGTTGATTTGCGATCCATGGAAGAGTGCTGACCAGAACAACAATGCGGAACCGTAGGGAACGTTCACCAGTTCTGCTCGAGCATCCAGCAACCCCTCGAACGCCTCTGCATCATTGGGATTCAGTCGATACAAATCCAGTGCGGTGCGGGTGGACTCCCGATTGAGGATGTACATGCTCTTAGAGTCGTGACAATCGACTAGCGGCAACCACACAACAACCTCATATGGCGAGTTCGCAGGAGCATCTCGGTGTAACTCGGTTGGCGTGGGGTGATTCGGTGGCTGCAACACCACATTTGGAACTCTTTGCGCCAAAACATCTTGCCCAACCAAGGACGTGAGTTTCGAACGAAACGCGGCGAAAATTCGACGATTAGCCATCGACTTCTCCGCAATGATCGGAGTAATCGCAAGACGGAGTCGATCAATCTCTGCCGAATCCCCACAATGACGATGGATCTGGTCAAGATCGTTTTGCACGTCTCCTGATTTGACTTTGAGCTGATTGTAAAGCACATCGCGAATGTCGCTACGCAACTGATCAAGCTCTGCTCGGTCATCAGCGGGAACAATGCAATACCCGAACTCTTCAAAATCGCGCAAAAACTTCTGACTATCGGTCATTGGTAGTCACCTTTCCTGGATTCATAATGTTCTGGGGATCGATCGCCGATTTGATTGCTCGCATAACGTCAACTGCCGACTCGCCCAGCTCACGATGAAGATGTGAAATTTTACCCAGACCAATGCCATGCTCACCCGTGCAAGTGCCGCCCACTCCCAGAGCGCGCGTGATGAGCCGCTCATTGAATGCCTCTATCTTGCGTAACTCGGCTGAGTCGTTCGGGGGCACTACACACACCACATGGAAGTTGCCATCACCGACATGCCCGATGATCGGACCAAACAACTCATGTTCTGCTAGATCGAGATGAGTCGCCTCAATGATGTTCGCCAATTGAGAAATGGGCACACACACGTCTGTAATGAACAACTGTCCACCTGGGCACGCCGCTCGCACTGCCCACGCTGCATCATGTCGCGCTCGCCAAAGCCGAGTGCGTTCGCCTTGATCAGTGGTGGACTCCCAGTTAGAGCCGCCGAATTCAGTCACCACACCCAAGGTCACTTCGGCGTCGTCAGCAACTGATTTTGGTGAACCATGAAACTCAAACAGCAATAGGTGATGCGGCGCTAGCGACAATCCAGAATGTTTATTTACTGCATCGACCGCTGCTTTGTCCAGAAGTTCTATGCGGGCTACACCGACACCGAGTTGGATGATCTGGCTCACAGCGCTGATCGCGGCATGAAGGTCGTCGAATTGTGCAATTGCGACGAGCGTTGACTCTGGAATTCCGAAAAGCCGCAGCGAAAGCTCGGTGACAACACCGAGTGTTCCTTCCGATCCGATGAACAGCCGCGTGAGGTCGTAGCCAGCCGATGTCTTTCGGGCACGACGGGCAGTTTCGATAACTTCCCCATTGGGTAGGACGACCTTGAGAGAAAGCACAACCTCTCGCATCGCTCCGTACCGAACGGTCGTCGTGCCCGATGCTCCAGTGGCAGCCATGCCGCCGAGTGTTGCATCAGCGCCCGGGTCTACAGGAAAGAACAAGCCATGAGGCTTGAGATGATCGGCAAGTTGTCGGCGAGTGACTCCAGCCTCCACGGTGCAGTCCATGTCCTCTGCCGATACGCGAAGAATGCGCGACATCCGTGACATATCGAGAGAAACACCACCACGCAGCGCTTGCACATGACCTTCTAGTGAGGTTCCTACCCCAAACGGGACCAGAGGAATTTGGTAGTCACGACAAACATGAACACACTTCACGACATCTTCCGTCGACCCCGCAAATAGCACTGCGTCGGGTGATGCAGGCTCATGATGGCTTTCGTCGTGAGAGTGCTGCTCGAGAACCGCTGCGGCAGAACTCATCTGTTCACCGAATATTGCTCGCAGCCGATCAATGCCCGCTTTTTGGGTTGGCCCTAGAGCCGTACTTACGTTCATATGTTTGACACGTAGTTAGGCAAACGCATGGAGTGATCTTGGCTGCTTGCTTGCCGAGCCAGCACTCATCCGTTGAGGTACCTAAGCGCCGACAGCGCATAAATCATGGCTGCCTGCGCAGGGCCATCCTTGTGCATTGACTCATTTGGGCTATGCGCTCGCGGTAGGAAACCTGGCCCGAACGAGGCGACGCAGGGCACCCCAGCGGCAGTCTGAATGTATGCGGCATCAGTTGCGCCGGGGAATGCATCAAGCATGGGGGCTCGTCCAAGGACCATCTCAGATGTGGATTGCAACACCTGGATTACATCATTATTCGAATCAATTTCTGTGGCCCCCATCATTCGGTTCCATTCAAGAGTTGCTCTCAGCTCGGGGTCCTGCGCCATCGCATCATCGAGAAATCTCTGAATGTCCAGCTGAATCTGCTCCTCGGTCATGCCGGGCAATGTGCGGATGTCACTGGCAAACTCGGCTCGTCCGGGAAACACTCCATAGGTAACGCCAGCACTAGCCATCACTCCCACATTGATGGTTGGCCCATGTTTACAAAATGGGTGCTCATCAAAAGTGAGATAGGAACGGAGTTCGTTCTGCATCTTCAACGCAAGTGCTGCCATCTTGAGTGTGGCATTTACTGCCGGCAACTGATCAGAGATTGACGAATGCATCTGGGTTCCGAGGACTACAACCCTGAAAAGAGCGACCCCCCGCGAAACCAAGTGCAGTGATTCCCATTCCTGTTGAATACCGCCAGGCTCGCCGATAACACATACATCAGCTTTGATCAACCCCTCTGACGCCAACCACTTCGAGCCGTAGACCGAACCGTTTTCCTCGTCAGCCGTCAATGCGAGAGCCAACCTGCCAGAAAATTGCCCAAGATTGGCAAGTGCAGCTGCTGCATAAACCATTCCCGCGATTGCACCTTTCATATCTCCTGATCCGAGTCCGACCAACTGATCGCCAATAATCACTGGCTCATGGGGATTGGTTTTCCACTCATCAAGATTTCCTGGTGGCTTGGTATCGATGTGGCCCGACAGCATCATGGTTCGCCCAGGCTCTGTGCCTTGCACATGCGCAAGCACGTTGGGGCGCTCATCGAGAGCCCCAACAATCTGACGCTCCGTCACACCGAGCATTCGAAGTTTTTCCAAAATAACTTTGCTGATCGGCACCTCGTCGCCCGGGGGGTTCACCGAGGGGGTGCGAATGAGCTCGCACGTAAATTCCAAAATTTCATCGGCTCGCTCGCGAAGAAACTCCACCACCGTCGCTTCGGCCTCATTACGCGTACGACCAGCGAGTCCCTCAAACATGCGCCAACTCTATAACATAAGGCAATGACTTTTCCAGACGTTCGCTCGGTGAACCCCCTGAAAGCGCGACTGCAAAGTGGTCAAACAGCCGCAGGAACCTTTCTTACGATCTCTGGTCCTGAGGTAGCTGAGATTTGTGGCTTGTCTGGCTGCGACTTCGTGATTATCGATACCGAACACACCCCCATCGGCTGGGAAAGAATTGCCGCAACCAACCTTGCCGCGTTGCACGCCGGGACCTGCCCGATTATCAGAGTTGGAACAACCCAGCGTGATGCAGCGACGCGTGCACTAGACAGCGGGGCGCGAGCAATCATGTACGCCCAGGTCTCTGATGCCCGAGCCGCTCACGAAGCGGTTGCTGGTTGTCTCTTCCCACCGGACGGAGTGCGCGGAGTCATCGGAAGTAGCTCGTTTGGCTACGGCCTCAAGATGTCCTTGGCCGAATACATTCCTGCCGCAAATCGCAACATGGTCTGCATTATTCAAATTGAGACTCTGACGGCAGTTAACAACGTTGAGGAAATTGCCAAGGTGCCCGGCATCGACTGTCTCTTTGTGGGTCTCACCGACTTGTCTGTAGATCTTGGGTGCCCTGGCGATTACACCAACGTCAAAGTAGAGGCGGCACTTGACCGCGTTCTACAAGCAGCGAAGGCGAACGGGGTTCCCGTTGGGATTCCCATCACCGACCCTTCGCTGGCAGCCAGTTACCACCAGCGAGGCGCAACTTTTTTTGCAACAACCGATCGCTCGTTTGTCACCTCAGGTGTGTCGCATTGGATGCGAAACATTTCCCCACGCAATTAGGGCAACTGCTCAGCGCTACTTCTGAATACCGTGCGCTTCTTCGAAGCTCGGCCCACCAGTGGTGTCCACCCAGTAACGCTTCGCCCAGCCGACACCCTTCCATGTTTTGAGATCGTCCGGCGTCAACTTGATGAGCCAACGTGGCTGCTTCAGCGTGGACTCCATATATGACGGACCATTCTCACCGAGATAGCGAATCGCCATTTGAGTCGCAATCCCAACCCACTTTCCGCCAACGTTGGGGCGCTCTACGATTTCTGCGCGACCCTGCGTCATGATTTTCGGAATTTGCGACATGGCTCCACTGGCCGAATCCGGCTTGCCATGTTCTTTGTCGATTACAACTGCGATGCGAGGATCGTTGTCGATGAAGCGACACCATTCGGCACGCTCGCGTCCAACGAACCACAGACTCGTTCCATCCCACTGGTACCAGACCGGCACCACATAAGGCCAGCCATCAGGTCGAACTACAGCCAAACGAGCGAGCGCATCGCCCGCCAAAAATGTGTCACGTTCAGCATGCTCTAACGCTCCCATTGCTCCGCGGTACTCATCCTTGCTCACGATGCGCCTCCCTTGCGACCCCCCGTCAACACCGTCGGTGCTGCAATCGTTAAGTCTGTGTCCTCTGTTATAGCATCTGGGGCGTGCCCGTAGCAACTGACACAAGTCCAGCCGCAATCTCCATTCGGGGCCTTCGTCACTCATACGGTCGCCAGAGCATTGGCAAACGTGGAACCTCAGCCGCTGAAGTGTTGAAGGGAATTTCGCTCGATGTACCCGAAGGCCAAACATTGGGCCTTGTTGGCGAGTCCGGGTGCGGCAAGTCAACGCTCGTCAAATCCATTCTGCGGTTAGTCCAACCAACTGCTGGCGAGGTGATGTTGCGGACCAAGGCCAATGACAGCAACGAAATCAATGTTCTCACCGCCTCACCACGCGAACTAAAGCTTGCCCGCCAACGTCTGCAGGTGGTCTTCCAAGATCCCTACGGTTCTCTCAACCCAAGAATGTCGGTACATCAAACAGTCTCCGAGCCGCTCCAGGAACACTTTGGATTGTCCAAAGAAGCCTGTCGTGCGCGCGTCGGTGAACTGCTCGAACTCGTGGGTCTTGACCCAACGGTTTCTGATCGCTATCCACACGAGTTTTCGGGGGGACAACGCCAGCGAATTGGCATTGCGCGAGCGCTTGCCTTTGAGCCGCGAGTTCTCATCCTTGACGAGCCGGTGTCGGCACTTGACGTCTCGGTGCAAGCCCAGATTCTCAACCTCATCGTTGACCTCCAGGAGCGACTTGGTCTCACTTACTTGTTTGTTTCGCATGACTTAGCCGTCATCGAACACGTGGCCGATGTTGTCGCCGTCATGTACCTCGGTGAAATTGTTGAATTTGGAGCCACCGAACAGCTGTTTCGCAATCCGAGTCATCCATACACACAAGCATTGCTTTCGGCAAGCCCAGTTGCCGACGTTGACTTGGAGCGAAAGCGAACTCGCATCATTCTGCGCGGAGATACCTCGAGCGGCGGGTCCACTTCGGGCTGTCAATTTGCTAACCGATGTCAAACCAGCGCCGGTCGCTCGGAATGCACTGAATCACATCCCGAGCTTCGCAACATTGGCTCAGGCCATCTCGCAGCGTGTCACTTTGCAGGCGTATAGAGCATGACCAAGCCAACGCCATCCAACGCCATCCAACATGTCCCACGGTCGGGCATTCGTCGGGTTTTTGATGAGGCCGCAAAATACCCCGACTGCATACGTCTTGAAGTTGGTGAACCAAGTTTCGGCACACCAGCTCACATCAAAGAAGCTGCAGTCAACGCCCTCGCCGAAAATTTTACGAAGTACACAGCGAATGCTGGAATTCCCGAATTGCGTTCTGCCATCGTTGACAAACTTCGTATTCGCAATGGCATCTCGGTGGACAGCAACGACGTTGTCGTTACTTCAGGTGGCGTGGCAGCCTGCTTTACTGCCCTTGCAGCCATGGTGAACCCGGGCGATGAAGTCCTCCTTGCTGATCCCAGTTGGCCGAATTACGTGCAGATGACGGTGCTACTCGGTGTAAAGGCAGTGCACTACCGACTTCGCCTCGAAAACGACCTCATCCCCACTGTTGAAGACATTGAGCGGTGCATCACACCGAAAACCAAAGTTCTCATAATGAACTCTCCTGGTAACCCAACCGGTGCCATAACACCACTACCTCGCTTGCGGGAAATTCTTGAGCTTGCCCATCGACACAACTTGTGGGTGATTTCCGACGAGGTATACGACGAAATCTGGTTTGACACACCTCCACATTCGCTTCAACCGTTAGACACTCAGGAGCGTGTTGTGAGTGTTTTTTCCTTTTCCAAAACGTATGCGATGACTGGCTGGAGAGTCGGATACCTCACAGGAGCATCCGAAATCGTGTCGCATGTGCTTCGCGCCCAGGAGCCAACAACATCTTGCGTCAACAGCCCCGCCCAGCGTGGTGCGGTCGCTGCCCTTCTCGGCGACCAACAGTGTGTTGCGGATATGCGCTCTGCATATGCCTCACGCGCCCGATTGGTCACCAAGATTCTCGACGACCACGGCGTTCCATACGCACGCCCTACTGGCGCGTTCTACACCATGGTTGACATATCGGGGGCCCGAATGTCAGACCTTGACTTTGTTTCGCGCATGATCACCGAACGACGCGTTGCTGTTGTGCCTGGCTCAGCTTTTGGCCCGGAATCGGGAAATGTGGTTCGGGTGTCGCTGGCCTCTAGCGAAAGCGACCTTCAGAACGGCGTAACGCGCTTGGCCTCAGCTGTCTCGGATTGGTCAAACTAAAGAGAAATCAAAGAGTCCCAGGGCGTTACCCCCACAAATACTTGCGCGGTCCCCTGGCGCAAGATCTGGCAGGTGGTGATCAATCAGCGTGAGCATCTTGTCGTAGCCGGGCGCTTCGCGAATCCACGGCCAGTCAGTAGCCATCAGCATTCGGGTGGGCCCGAATGCGTCGAACAGGCGCCGGCTCACGGGCACGAGGTCCTTGAATGGGTACTCCTCCCGCGAAAACGCGTAGTGACCCGAAAAGTGCACATGGACATTCTGAAACTCTGCCGCAATCTCCTCCACCATGACCAGACCCTGCGGGGGCAGATCAACGACAAAGCGGGGACGACGAAACGAATCAAACTGCATTTCAGCATGAATATCGGGAAGAAAGCCAAGATGATTAAGCACCACACGAAGTTCGGGGAGCACTCGTAGTACGTCACGAAGAATGGCAATCTGAGTCGAGTCTCCATAGAACCAGAGCACGAGTTGCTTGGCTGCCATGAACTCCAGAATTGGCCAGCACACCAAGTCGGTCGGCCTATCGCCCATTCGACCGTTGAGCCCGTAAAAACGCAAACCCTGGAGTGGCCCGGACACGCATCGTTCACGCACCACCGACACATCCTGAGGCGACTCGTGGTCGTAAAGCCCGACACCAGCGAAACGCCCTGGATGAGCGGCAATCACTTCACGCAAGTACTCATCGCCATTGCCCAACGGCACGACGACGGCATGTGACACGCCATTTGCCTCCATCGCGCGAACAAGTTCCGCCGCCAGCTCTTCACGCGACTCCTCAGCCATTACGTCATAAACGCGACGGGGATACTGCTCGCTATGCGGCTTGAACAAGTGCAAGTGACTATCAACGAGGGGCGTCATGGCTTGGCGGTGCCCAACAGATATCGATCCAAAAACAATCGCACGTGAGCAAGAATCGCTTGGTCAGACTCCACAACCTGCACCCCGCCATCAAGCTTCATGTTCGAAACCATGAGCTGCTCTCCGAGTAGCCGGGCCATGAACGCCTGGATCACAGTGCCAGCTAAACGCTTTCCTTCCGAATGCAGCACCAATCGGATGCAATAGCGTCGCTGGTCACCAATCTCGCACAGCGGCTCTAGCTCAGGCATAAGAAGTACTTGCGCAGTCACTCCATCCTTCTCGCCGAGCGCCACAGCCGCAGTTGCACTCCTTCCAACCGCGAGTAACCCCACCCGCGGCGCCTTCACTCGCAGGGCATCAATAATCTGGCGAAGGTCACCGAGGAGTTCTCGAGGCTCGCCTAGCTCACCATCCGATAGCCCGCATCCGCGTTGGTCAATCGAGACCACAGACAGCATGGAATGTGACAGCAAAGCTGGTAGAGCCCCAAGGGAATCCAGATCGTCGTCAAAGTCGTGGACGCATAGCAAAACGCCGCGGGCGTCGTCTTGCCAGCGTGCGACACCGCGCACAACGACACCCTCGCCGACCGTGAACTCGACGGGCTCAACCCGATTCGTTGATGTCATAGCTGCAATCGTCCTAACCTCTGTGGCTCAGTCAATGGGGTTGTGACATCGCACGGCACTCGACCGACGGATCACCAGAGCGGGTCGCACCTCATGGCATATAGCGGTGACTCGTTCACAGCGCGGCGCGAACACACAGCCAGCAGGAATCTCAGTCGGTTGAGGCACACGCCCCGGTATTGCCGTAAGCGACTTGGTAGCCGACCCCAAGCGAGGTACTGCTCGCAAGAGTCCATGCGTGTATGGGTGCTGCGCACCTCTGAAGACCTCGGCAACACTTCCCGTCTCGACAATCTCACCGGAATACATGACCGCGACGCGATCAGCAACTGACGCCACAACTCCGAGGTTATGAGTGATGAGAATGATGCTCATGCCTCGATCTTTCTTCAACATCAAGAGCCGTTCAAGGATCTGAGCCTGCACCGTAACGTCTAGTGCGGTTGTGGGTTCATCAGCAATAATCACCTTTGGATTGTTCACCAAAGCCAACGCAATCATTACTCTTTGCGAAATTCCGCCAGAGAGCTGAAACGCATACTCGCCAAATCGGCGCCGAGGATCTTCAATACCTGCGTCGGCTAATGCTGCTAACGAAATTTCTTCAGCGCGAGCCTTGTTCACCTTTTGGTGGGCGCGAACTGCGGTGGTGAGGATGGTTCCGACAGTAAACATCGGGTCCAAAGCACTCATTGGATCCTGGAAAATCATCGAGATTTCCTTGCCGCGAACCTTTCGCAACTCCGCGCGAGGCAATGTAAGCAAATCTTTACCACCAAACCTCACCACACCCGATGTGACCCGAAGCGGCGGGGACGACTGCAGCGAAAGAATTGACAACGCCGTCAAGGATTTTCCACATCCACTCTCGCCGACTACTGCCAAGATCTCATTTTGATAAAGGTCGAACGAGACATCTCGAACGATGTCGTACGACAACCCACTCGAATGAACCCCAACACTGAGCTTCTCCACCCCCAACAACACGCCAGTCATCACTTGTACTTCCGTAGTCGCGGATTGGCAATGGTGTACCCCACCGTTGCCATCAGGTTGCCGAACGTCACCAATGCCACTAAGAGCAGAGAAAAGAGCTGGACTACCGGGTAGTCACGGCGAAGCACAGCATTCACCAACGCCTGCCCGACACCCGCCCAACCGAAAATAGTTTCGACGACCAATGCATAGCCAGCGATTTGGCCAACACGCAAACCAGCCAAAGAAATCAGTGGCATCAGAGAGCTTCGAAGCACGTGCTTGAAGTGGATGCGACGCTCACTCACACCAGCGGCCCGAAGTGTTCGAACGAAATCTTGGCCAAGGTTCTCCAACATTGCAGAACGTGTCATGCGAACTGTCAGCGCAATGCCCTCTGCACTGAGCACGAGGGTGGGCAAAATCAGATAGCGGATACCACCCTGACCGGCGGACGGCAGCCACCCCAACAGTGTGGAAAATACATAAATTGAAATGAGCGCGAGCCAGAAATTAGGAATCGCCATTCCAGCGACTGAAACCGACGTGATTCCCGTGTCCAACCAACTGTTGCGGCGCATCGCAGCCAGCATCCCGAGTGGAATTCCGAGTGCGAAAATCACCACCATCGAGCTCCCGCCCAAAATCAAGCTGTTTCGAATCTTTTCGGTGGCCAAGGTGCTCAACTTGGCATTGTTGGTGAGCGAATTCCCCAAATCCCCGGTTGCCAGTTTCCCTAGGTACGTGAAGTATTGGTTGATGATTGGCTTATCGAGGCCCACCTGCTGACGAAACAGCGCTCGGTCCGCAGCACTCGCTGAGGCGGGCAAGCGCGCCGCGGTAACGTCACCTCCTGAGAGCCGGATTGCGGCAAACACCGCAAACGACGACACCAACAAAAGCAGCAACATGGTAAGCGTGCGACGCAATACAGCCTTCATTTTGCACTCGCCCGTTCTACTGCAGTGCGAAGTCGAGGATCAAGCAAATCTCGAAGTCCGTCCCCAATGAGACTTACTGAGAGAACCATGACGAATATCAGGACACCAGGGATGGTGGATTCCCAATGATTGAGCCGGAGAAAGTTTCGCCCATCTGAGACCATCTGACCCAAACTTGGTGTTGGCGGCTGCGCCCCAAGACCCACAAACGAAAGCGATGCTTCCGCAATGATTGCTACGGCGACGTAGTAGGACGATAAGACAAAAGCTACGGGCATCACGTTGGGGATGATGTGTCTAAGGAGAATGTGCGAAGTCGAGTAACCGCCTGCATGAGCTGCAACAACAAAGTCTTTTTCTGTGAGTCCGAGCACCTCTCCTCTTACGACGCGAGCGATCGCAACTGTGTTCACGAGCCCAACGGCAAGGATGACAGGGAGGAGTCCCGAACCAATCGATGCGGCGGCGAGTACCGCGACCAGGATCAATGGAAATCCCCACACGAAGTCGACAACCAAACTGATTGCACTATCGACTCTGCCCTTGACATAGCCCGCTACGAGTCCGATAGCCATTCCAAGAACAACAGCGAGTGCCGTGACTGAGATTGCGACAATCAAACTGATTCGAATTCCGTAGGTCGCTCGTGCCGCCAAGTCGCGACCTAGCGCATCAGTGCCAAAAAAGTTACCTGGAGTGCCAAGTGGTTTGTGCCCAGCCAACAAGTCCTGCTTGTCGTACGCACCAAAAATCCATGGGCCAACAATGCCCAGCACTACCACCACGGTTGCGAGAATCGTGCCCGCTACGAGTTGCTTGCTGCGACGTGCGCGCCGAAGAAGAGTCATGTCCATCTCTCAGTATTCACGAAATGAGGGTCAGGCGCCATTTTGCACCTGACCCTCGAATCGTTACGCCAACAGCCCAAAAGCGGCTGTCGTTTCGGTTGGATTATTTGTCCATCCAGACGTCGTTATAGACGGGATAGAGGTTCCAGACGAACGGCTGCCAGTTCTTCACGTAATTGTGGTGAACGAACGTGGCGTATTGGTTCATCAATGGCAGGTATGGCAGTTTCTCCGCCCACTCCAATTGGAACTTCGATGACGCAACTTGTGCGGTCTCTGGGGTTCCCGACTGACGCCATTCTGCGATCGCTGCGTCAATGGTGGGTTCCACAGCGTGCGAGAAGTTGGGCACTGGAATGGTTTCGGACGAGCCGAAAATTACCAGAATGTCCAGAGGCACCGGCCACAGCCAGAAGAACAGTGACATTGGGGCAGCCTTGCGGCCTTCACCTGATGCTTGTTCGAACCACACCGCGCGGTCTACGACATCGAGTGTTGCAATAACACCGACCTCTTTGAACTGCGCTGCCACTGCTTCGGCAACTTGCTTCTGCTCGGTGGTGTCCTCCACGACATAGCGGAACTCAAAACGAGTTCCATCACGCTCGAGCACGCCGTCGCTGCCTGGTGTCCAACCCGCCTCGGCAAGTTTTGACTTCGCAAGCTCGACGTCGTACTGGTTGTACTCCTCGACCTTCGGATCGTACTGGCGGTCTGTCTTGGGGAATGGACCGTAAGTTGGGTCACCGTTTCCGAACAGAATCGCATCAACCATTCCCTGACGGTTCAGAGCATGCGAGAGACCCTGACGGGTAAGCATGTCGCCGAAGAATTCCGGGTAGTCACGGTTCATCACCAAGTGATAGCCCGACCATTCCGGATGTTGGATGACCGTCAGGTCAGAGTTGCTGCGCAAACGATCGAGGTCTGCGTAACTTGGTCCAATCAAGGTGTCCAAATCGCCACTCTCGAGCTGTGTCGCGCGCTGGCCTGCTTCGGTGATGACGCTCCAACGAATGGAGTCGAGGTAGGCCGTGCCCTTATTGGCGATGAATGGCGTGTTGTTACCTGGGTACTCGTCCCAACGAGTTACCAAACTGTGGCTACCAGGCACCCACTCAGTGTGAGTAAATGGCCCCGTGCCGTCGGCTGTTTCTGTCCCGTACGTCGACGATGGATCACTCCCGCCTGCTGCCTTCCAGGTATCAATGTTGGTGAGCGCCCAGTAACCCGTCGTGTGAGGGTTCAATGCGCCGAGCCATGCGTTCTTCATCTTCATGACAACCTGGTTGCCTTCGGCGCTGTAGCCCTCCATCGGAACCGTTGAAACACCGCCGATGAAGCTGGTGTCCTTGATTACCTGGAGCAGCTCTGCGACTTGCTTGGCGCCCACGGCACCACCACTGTGGCTCACTCGACCCTCAGGAATATCGAAGGTGTAGGTCAGGCCGTCATCGGAAATGTTGTAGCCCGATGCGAACTGTGGAACCACTGCCCCGTCGAGGTCGAACGTTACGACAGTTTCGTAAATGCAACTGAATGCAGGGTCGTACCAGTTGGTCGTGATGGGGTCATGCTTCGAAACGTCGCGGTTGTAACCCTCGCGAAGCTGTCCGCCCACTTTCGGAGTTGAAGTATCGGCTGCACCGGTGTCGGTAGTGGCATCGCCCGAGCTTGCGTCATCTGAGCCTCCACATGCGGCCAGAATTGCCGAAGCGGCACCCATTCCGATACCGAGGCCAAACAGGCCTTTTGCAAACTGCCGGCGTGAGATTCCACCCTGCATGTATTTGTCTACAAGTTCACCGGCTTCATCGCCGTATTGTTCCCGTGCCATATTGACAATCATTGTGAATTCCCCCTGCGGTAGTTGTGGTGATTGATGGGATTACGTTGCATTCGCGATGAGACTTTTGTGATGGAAGTCACCCCGCACAAAAGACTATAACAACCACGCCAGCCCAATGCAAGCCCAAACGGGATTTGTTATAGCGTCGGGATGCCCCGATCGGCCTCGTGTTTCTATCGGCGCACATCGCGACCTTTCACCCCAAGAATCCTCTCTACATCGGCCATGGTGCCCAAAAAATGGTCGCCGTGCATGGTGTGCTTTAAGGAGGCCATTGCCTGGCCGAGTCGAACCCCATGCCGCAAGTCGTTCTCCAAGATTCCCGCAATCAAACCTGCACAAAAGGCGTCTCCGGCTCCAATCCGGTCAATGGTGTTGGTGGGAATGGCTGCAAAGTGCTCCGCCCTCCCCTCGTGCCCGAGCCACACTCCGTTCGCCCCATCGGTAAGCACGACCGTTGGAGCACTGAGCACTTTGGTGAGTTGTCCGACAGCTTCTGCCGACGGAGAGTGGACTCCGAACAGGTCTGCGGCGTCTTCCCCAGTGCAAACAACAACATCCGCCGCCGCACACATGGGCTGCAGAGTGGACGCGGCGATCTCAGCCGACCATAACTTGGCACGAAAGTTGACGTCCACTACGCACTTGGCACCGCTGGCTCGACCACGTGCCAAAAGCGCTGCAGCCGTCTCGGCACAGGAATCGCTGAGAGCCGCGGTGATTCCAGACACCTGCACGACCGCGGCATTGTCGGCGGGTGATAAATCGACACTGTCGATGGACATGCCAGTTGCAGCTGAGCCACGTCGGTCGTAGACAACCGAGATACCCCGGGGAGCCGGAGCGATTTCGGTGTAGTAGACGCCGGTACGCGAATGCTCAGCCCACGTCACATGCTCACAGTTCACACCGTGCGAGCGGAGTTCAGCGATAACCCGCTGGCCTAACGGATCGCGAGAAACTCGGGAAATCCACGTTGCCCGCTTACCCAACCGCGCCAGTGCGACCGCGACATTGGCCTCGGCTCCACCCACCAACAGTTCAAGAGAGCGTGCGTTGGCAAGGGTGCGCCCGTCGGAAACCGACAAGCGGATAAGGGCTTCGCCGAGGGTGACAACTGCACCCGTCACGGAGTAATCACCTGCAGAAACTCGCGGACACTGCGCTCAATGTGTGAAGCATCACCAGTTCGCAATGCAGCAGACGTGAACAAGCTGCCACCGATACCGATTGCAAATGACCCAGCATCGAGGTATTGACGCGCGTTGGATATATCAACACCTCCAGTCGGAATGAGTTTGATTCCGCGCATTGGCGCAATAACTGCGGCCACGAAGGCAGGTCCCCCTAGCTGAGCAGCCGGAAAGAATTTCACTGCTGGAGCCCCACACTCGATGGCCCGAGCCATCTCGGAGGGCGTTGCGACGCCAGGCAAAGGCACGAGACCAAGCGCTAGCGCTCGCGCGATTACCGACTCCGACAGCATTGGCGAAACTACAAATTGCACCCCTGCATTCGCGGCTTGCTCGACTTCCGCGGCACTGTGGACGGTTCCGGCACCAACAATGGCGTGAGGCCTCGCTGCTACGAGTTTACGGATTTGTCCGAGGGCGTCATCTGAGTCAAGGGTGATCTCTAGAACATCTAGACCAGCATCGACCGCCGCCCC
>JBBANT010000013.1:19050-25899 GCA_040401815.1 Ilumatobacteraceae bacterium
TCCGACTGACACGGCTGACCTTGTTTCACATGCAGCACCACTTCGTTGCCTTTACAGATGAGTACGTACGCATACACCGTGGTGTGCAGGGCGTGATTACATACACCTGTAGCGCCGTGGTCGTGCGACTTTTGCAGCGCGAAGATGTCATCGAGTGACGACGCTGAAGCGAGCCGCAATTGTGCCGACTCCAACCGCAACTCGGATGTGACTTGATCTTCCTGCGATGGGTCGAATCCGAGTATCACATGGTGGTTGGTTCTCGCCGTTGCTGCAGACAACTCCACGACTTGAACCGCACGACCGCGAATCTCGAGCGACACAGCTCGTACGGCATCAATGAGTACCAAATTCCCCCACGATGTTTCGCGCTGCTGACATGCAGATACCACCGCCTCGACAGCACTCGACACGTCGCGCCCCTGCCTGAGCGCCACTTCGGTCATCACGTCGTAGTTCTCCAACCCGTCAAGGGTGACAACGTTGGAGTCGCAACAAAGTAGTCCATGCCTATTTGCTCCGATTGAAAAACCGGAGAACTGGTCCAAGGCCGGATCGGTACCGGCCCACGTGGTCATGCCTCGGACTCCGAATACCGTCTGATCAAGAACAATCTGGTCATCAAGGTGACTGCGACCGAAATCTTTGTTCTTCATAAGCGCATGGGAGCCGTCAGCAAATCTGAGAACTCCAGTCGTGCACATCACTGACACTTTATAACATTCGAACGGGGTCACTAGCATGGCGTTCATGCGCGCGATGGTGATGCGCTCGGCCAACGCCGTCTTGCCGAGTTCCCCTCTCACTCTTGAAGAGCGCCCCACGCCGACCATCTCCGCTCCCACCGATGTTGTGGTGCGGATTGCTGGTGCCGGTGTTTGTCGTACCGACATCCACCTCCTGACGGGGGTGATGCGTGCTCCGACACCGCTCATCCTCGGGCACGAGAACTCTGGTTATGTTCATGCGATTGGTAGCGCAGTAACTGCTGTCGCCGTGGGTGATCCGGTGCTGTGCTACCCATTTATTACGAGCGGCCTAGATCGTTCAGAGCGAGCCGGCGGTCATGCCAGCGCTAGCGGCCGGCGCACCCCAGGGATTAACGCTGATGGTGGGTTTTCTGAGTTTCTGCTGACAGCAGAGCGCTCTGTGCTCCGAGTGCCCAAAACAGCTGACCTTCCCGCTTTGTCAGCACTCACCGATGCTGGCTTAGCCGCTCAACGTGCATGCATGAGAGCGTCAGCGCAACTTTCGCCGAGTGACCTCGTGGTGCTTCTCGGAATTGGCGGTCTCGGGCATCTCGCATTGCAGATTCTGCGGGCCACCTCAGCAGCAACGATTGTCGCCGTTGATGTCAACGGGGAGTCTCGCACACTTGCCGAGCAACTTGGGGCCGCTGCTGCACTGCATCCTGATGAACTCGACGCTTACGTCAATAGCGCCAGAGTCGTAATCGACTTCGTGGGATCCGATGCCACGGTGCAACTCAGTCGTCGATTGCTTGCGTTCGCAGGGAGCTACATCGGGGTTGCGATTGGTGGGCAGATTGAGCTGCCGCTTACTGAACTCGTTGAACGCGAGTTGCGATTTGAAGGCATCTTCGTCGGCACCTACGAAGACTTGTGCAACGTCACCGACCTGGCACTGAGTGGAAAGGTTCGACCGGTAGTACAAAAGTACGACCTCGAGGACGCCAACCGCGCCTTGGATGACTTGGCGAATGGTCGCATAAGAGGTCGCGCCGTTTTGACGCCCTAAGCGACGAGCCAACCCCAGGCGCAACGCTTCCCGCCTTGCCCTCATTCGCTTTTGGGGTTGAAGGGTTGCCTGTTATAGCATTTGGGCTTATGGCACGGCGAGCACTCGTAACCGGAGCAGCCAGTGGAATTGGGCTCGCAGTAGCGAGACAGTTCCTCGAGCGAGGCCATGATGTGATCGGGGTTGACATCCGACCGCAAGCCTCTGTCGACTCATCGCTCCAAGCGAATTACCACATGTGCGATATCAGCGACCCTGCGGCTGTTGCCTCGTTGAGGGAAAAAGTTGGGGACATCTCCATCCTCGTGAATTCAGCAGGAATCGTGGGGCCCAACAAGCCAACGTGGGAAGTCTCTGATCTCGAGTGGCGCCAGACGATGTCGATCAACCTTGATGGCATTTTCTACCTATCGCGGGCGTTTATCCCGGCGATGAAGCTCGCCGGTTGGGGTCGAATTGTCAACGTTGCCAGCATTGCGGGCAAAGAGGGCAACCCAAATCTGGCTGCCTATTCGGCTTCCAAGGCAGCAGTCATCGGGCTGACCAAATCGCTCGGCAAGGAACTGGCAACCTCCGGCGTGCTCGTCAACGCGATAGCGCCTGCTGTCATTGCCACCCCGATGAATGACGACACGTCTCCTGAGGTGTTGAAATACATGCTTGCCAAGATTCCCATGGGCCGCACCGGAACAGCTAACGAAGTGGCGGCACTAATCGGTTGGCTTGCCAGCGATGAATGCAGTTTCTCGACCGGAGCGTGCTACGACATTTCCGGTGGTAGGGCGACGTACTGACATGGCCGACCGCTATCTCGTAACTGGAGCCAATGGCTGCATCGGTGCGTGGGTACTGCACCACCTCACGCGCGCAGGGGCCGACGTCATTGCGTTTGATTTGCAGCCCGACGAGCATCGACATCGACTCGTTAATCGCGGCAAGTTACCCGAGGTGGAGTGGCGATGGGGTGACCTCACGAACGCTGAGGATGTCCGAAAGGCGGCAACCGGGGCTACTCGAATCATTCACCTAGCGGCGCTCCAGATTCCTTTCTGTCGAGCGAATCCCGCTGCTGGAGCTGCAGTGAACGTCTTGGGTACCGTCCACATCTTTGAAGCAGCCAAGGAACTCGGCGTGGTGCAAGTTGCGCAAGCAAGCAGCATCGCCGTGTACGGCGCAGCGACCGACTACGACAGTGTGATTCTGCCCACCGGTTCAAAGCGAAATCCCACCACGTTGTACGGCGTTTACAAAGTTGCTTGCGAGGATCTTGCCAAGGTGTACTGGGCTGAACACAACATTCGCAGCGTGTGTCTGCGCCCACACACAGTGTTTGGACCAGGACGAGATCAGGGTATGACTTCGCTGCCAAGCATTGCAATCGAGAAGGCGATCGCTCGCGAGTCGTACCACATCACCTATGGCGGGCGACTCGACTTTCAATACGCCTCAGATGTTGCAAAGTCGTTTATCGACGCAGCCAACCTCACACTTGATGGAGCGCCGGTATACGACCTGGCCGGAGCGGCAATCGAAGTTAGAGAGTTTGTTGAAGCCATAAAACTTGCTACCGGATTTTCAGAAATCACCTGTGGCGATGATCAGCTTCCAGTGGTGGCAGGGGCAAGCGGGAGCGACTGGGCGAACCTTCCTGGCGTTGCACAACCCACTGATCTCCCGACGGCAATTCGAGAAAGTGCAGAGTTGTTTAAGATGGCTGCGTCATGAAGCTCTTGCGAGTTGGCGATTTCGGCCAGGAGCGCCCCTGCGTCATTGGTAGCGACGGAGTCGTTCGAGATGCCAGCAGCATCTGCGAAGACTTCGGTCCTTCAACTCTCTCGCCTGAGTTTCTGAAGGAACTCTCCGGCAAGCTCGCTTCGCTTCCTGCAATTGCAACGGACGGAAAACGTCTTGGGGCCCCGATGACGCGGCCAGGGAAAATCATCTGCATCGGCTTGAACTATCGCAACCACGCCAAAGAATCAGGAATGGAAATTCCGTCCGAGCCAATCATCTTTATGAAAGCGCCGAACACGGTTGTCGGCCCGCATGACGATGTGAGAATTCCGCGACGCTCACAAAAGACGGACTGGGAAGTCGAGCTTTGTGTTGTAATGGGCTCCCATGCGAGCTACCTCGAATCTGAGACCGATGCACTCAACTACGTCGCCGGATTTGCGATCTCCAACGATCTTTCTGAGCGAGAATTTCAGTTGGAGCGTGGCGGCCAGTGGGATAAGGGCAAGTCGTGCGACACGTTTAACCCACTAGGACCCTTCATCGTTACGCGTGACGAGGTGTCGGATGTTCAGAGCCTTGACATGTGGCTTGATGTCGATGGTGTACGGCAACAATCGAGTAACACCTCTGACATGATTTTTACTGTCGCGCACATCGTTTGGTACGTCAGCCAATTCATGGTGCTCGAGCCTGGAGATTTGATCAATACAGGAACCCCAGAAGGGGTCGGCAACGGTTTCAAGCCCCCGCGATTTCTGCGGCCAGGGCAAGAAGTTGCATTGGGCATCGAGGGCCTAGGGCAACAACGCGTGAGAACTATCGCAACGCCCTAACGAAGAACCATCACTAACGAACAGCAGCTTCAGCTGCCTTGGACTTTTTCCCACTCTTCAAGCGTCATGAGCACTTCGCGCGGCTTTGAGCCTTCGCTCGGGCCGACGATGCCGCGCTGCTCGAGCAGGTCCATAAGGCGGCCCGCTCGTGCGAAACCGATCTTGAGTTTGCGCTGCAACATCGACGTGGAGCCCAATTGTGTTCGGGCAATCAGGTCGATGGCGTGCTTTAGCAATTCGTCGTCGTCTTCATCACCCGTGGTGCCACCAGGCAGCTCGCCTGCACCGGCACCCGTGGCGCCACCTTCGATGCCTGACACGTAGGCAACTTCGGGGGACTGACGCTTCCAGTGCGCGGTGATGTTGCGCACTTCGCTTTCACCCACCCAGGCCGACTGCACGCGTTGGGCAACGCTGGTGTTGCCAGGCAGCATCAACAAGTCGCCTTTGCCCACCAGTTTTTCGGCACCGGGTTGATCCAAAATGACGCGGCTGTCGGTGAGGCTTGACACGGCAAACGCCATTCGCGCCGGAATATTGGCTTTGATCACACCGGTGATCACGTTCACGCTCGGGCGCTGGGTGGCCACGATGAGGTGAATACCAACCGCACGGGCTTTTTGGGCGATGCGGGTGATGCAGTCTTCGACATCGCGCGCAGCCACCATCATGAGGTCATTCAACTCGTCGACCACCACGACGATGAACGGCAGTCGATCAAACTTTTTCGTGGCGATTGCTGCGGTGTTGTCGCCCGCGTTGAGTTCACCACGGTCGTATGCGGCATTGAAGCCACTGATGTCGCGAAACCCGGCTTCGACCAGCACGTCGTAGCGGCGCTCCATTTCTTTAACGGCCCAGCCGAGTGCATTTGCTGCTTTCTTTGGTGCGGTCACCGGTTGCGTCAAAAGATGCGGCAAGCCCGCGTACTGCCCCATCTCCACTTGCTTGGGGTCGATGAGAATCATCCTTACTTGTTCAGGGGTCGTGCGCATGAGAATCGAGGTGATGATGCAATTGAGCACGCTCGACTTGCCGGCACCAGTAGCGCCGGCAATCAACAAGTGTGGCGTAGTGGAAATATTGAGAAACACCGAACGCCCAGCGATGTCTTTGCCGATTGCTACATCGAGTGGATGCTGCGCCGACTTCGACTCGGGTGCAGTGAGCAAGTCGCCAAGCGACACAAGATCGCGAGTGTCGTTGGGAACTTCGATGCCGATTGCTGATCGACCAGGTATGGGGGCCAAGATACGCACGTCGATGGCTGCCATCGCATAGGCGATGTCTTTGGACAGTGAGGTAAGGCGCGCCACTTTGACACCTTCACCAAGTTCGAGTTCGTATCGCGTCACGGTCGGGCCACGAGTGAAGCCCACCAACTTGGTGTCTACCCCGTGTGATGACAATGCAGCAACCAGCGAGTCGCCGCGTTCGGCAACGGCATCTTCGTTGGCACGCTTGTTGCTGGTGAGCGCCAACATGTCGAGTGGTGGCAGATTCCAATTCGATGGTTGAGCAGCAGGCCCGAGTGGCATTTGCTGCTGCTCACCCTTGGACGGTTTTGTGGCTGGCTTTGAGCTTGGCTCTGCATCGGGTTTCACCACTCGCAGGCGAGCCTTTCGTCGGCGTGGTTCGGGAGCCTGCGCACCCTCGTCGCCTTCATCACCCTCGTCAAGATCGCCGTCGCGAGCCTGGTCATACAACGCGTCGCGCGCTGCGGCTTCTTCATGTTCGCGGCGTGCGGCGTCTAAGTCGTCGATGCCTGCAACAACTCCACCGTCTTGTTCGGCGTCGTACGGTGCGTCACCGCCTTCGCGGTAGCGACGGGCAGCGCCATCAAGTTTGCTGAAGAGACCAGACATTGAACGCGCCAAATCTGGCAGCGACTTTGCGGTGGCCAACATCAGACCCAATGCAATGGTCGGGGCCAGAATTACCATGGCGCCAACTGGCGATAGCGACGACTCAAGTGGCTCGCCCACCAACCAACCGAGCCAGCCGCCGGCGCCTTCAAGTGCGCCGAGGGAAATCTCCAGGTCGTTTGACGCGAGGAACACGTGCATCACACCGAGTAGTGCCACCGACACCACCAGCCAGCCAAAAGTGAGCCGCACGCGATGCTCGATGCTCACCCGCTTGAGCAGCGCCACGCCGAGCCCGAGGCACACCATGGGTAATACGTATCGCCCGAGGCCCACCGTCCAGCGCAGCGAGGTATCGAGCCCGCGGCCCACAGGGCCGACCACGCTCACATACACCGACAGCGACAACAGCACGCCCAACACCACAAAAAACATGCCCATTAATTCGCCTGCGCGCTCGGCCAAAATGGGCTTTAAGACGGGCTCGCTCTGCACCACGCGGAACTTCACCTCGGGGTCAACCTCGCCATGAGTGCGAGCGCGAGGAGCACGCTTTTGAGCCTTAGAAACCATAGAAACAAAGTACCCGTGGGGTGCGTGATGCTGGTGGATTAGCGAGCGCGCGCAGCAACCAGATTCGCCATCACCTTGGCGGC
>JBBANT010000014.1:0-3051 GCA_040401815.1 Ilumatobacteraceae bacterium
GCACCGCCTCGCGCATCGATTGTTGGTCGATGTCGTTCATCTCTTCCTGCTTCCATCCGGACTCTGACCGTCGGCCTCGGAGTTTCACCGAATCAGTCCCGCATCGTGAGACGCGGGAGTCGCGGGCTTTCACCGCCGATAGGGAATTTCACCCAACCCTGCAAGACATTTCAGTTGTGTGCCGCACCTCCCGGTGTTGCATTCGTCAGGCTACCGACGTCACGCCGCGCCTCACTGACCGTGAGCAGCACTACGGCACCAATCACCAGCACCGCGCCAACCACGCTGCGGGTGGTGAGTCGTTCGTTGAGAAACATCAAGCCCACGGCGATGGTGACCACTGGCTCAAACGTTGATGCCACCGATGTGGGGCCGGGCCCGACTCGTTTCATTGCCGCAAAGAACAATGCCATCGCCACGATGGTGCCAATAGTGGAAATCACCACCACGTTTACCCAGCCAGGTGTGGAGTTTGGAAACTGCACCTGCATGCCAAAAGGTTGCGCAAGCCACATGGTGAGCCACAGCGTGAGCCAGCCGAACATTGCACCAATCAGGATGATGGTGAGCCCCGTGATGCCGTCGTACTTCGGCATGACGCTCGATGACAACACCACATAAAAGGTGTAGGTCAGGGCACCTGCCAAAGTGAGTGCAACACCGACTGTTTCTCCACCGCTTACCTCGCCTGCTGTGAGACCGGCGCCAGCAACGGTGGCGACGAGGCAGATACCGATTACTTTGCTCGGCTGGTGATGCAGCAGCCACCACGACAGCAACACCGCCATGACCGGAAAGCAATAAAAGATGATTGATACCAACCCCGAATCCATTCGTTCGATGGCGCCGAAATAAAAGAATGACTGAAAAGTAAAACCGATGTAGCCAAAGAGGAAAATCTTGACTAGGTCGCGACCTTGCGGCCACGACACACCACGCATCGCGACGAAGCGGTATGCCAGGAGCAATGGTGCAGCAATGAGGAAACGCGCCACCATCAAGCCTTGGCTGTTGGCGCCGTCTTCAAAGGCGCGCACAGAAAACAGCGGGTTGATGCCATAGAGCGTGCACGACAGCACCGCCAGGGCAATACCAATTACGCGTTGGTTGTTACGCACTGGTACCGCGTTCGTTGTCGGCTGCGTTGTCGGCTTCACTCTCGCGTTGTTTGTCGCGTCGTATGACATTGCGAAACACCACGGTGAAGATCACTGCAATGCCGATAATCATGAAACTGAACACCGCAAACTGCAAGCCACCGCCGCGGTCGCCGGCCTGGGTTGGTGCAGTCCCACACCCTGGCTTGGGGAGTAGCCCGATGCAGTCACTTACATCGCCGTCAAGCGGGTAGACGAACACCGAAGTGGATGTGGTTGAAGCATCGCTATTCGTGGAGTTGTCGGGGTGCATCGCTTGTACATTCTGTCAGGCACACTCAGCCCCGAGTGGCGCAGAACTACGGTGGTGGCAGTGATGTCTGACCTACGCCCAACTGTTTTGGTGGTCGACTTTGGTGCTCAGTACGCCCAACTCATTGCTCGTCGCGTGCGTGAAGCACAGGTGTATTCCGAGATCGTCTCGCACCGCATTACTGCCGACGAAGTGCAGCGCCGCCAGCCTGCTGCCATCATTTTGTCGGGTGGGCCAAAAAGCGTGCACGTCGATGGCGCGCCGAGTTTGGACTCGCGCATCTACGAATTGGGCATTCCGATTTTGGGCATTTGTTACGGTTGTCAGCTCATCGCCCAACAACTAGGTGGTGTCGTTGCGCGCGGCGACAAGGGTGAATATGGTCGAGCCACACTGAAGCGACACGGCGAATCGAGCCTGCTCGGTGAGACTGGGGCGTCGTTTGATGTGTGGATGAGCCACTTTGATGCGGTGTCGATGGCGCCATCAGGTTTTCGTGTCACCGGGGCCACAGCGGATGCACCAGTGGCAGTGCTGGAAAACGACTCAAAGAAAATTTGGGCGGTGCAGTTTCACCCCGAGGTGGTGCACACCGAGCACGGGCAGCAGATATTGCGCCACTTCTTGCACGATCTGGCAGGGATTGCACCAAATTGGACAATGTCGTCGATTGCCGATTCACAAATTGCGGCCGTGCGGGCCCAGGTGGGGGACGAGCGAGCGATCTGTGGTTTGTCGGGTGGTGTCGATTCAGCCGTAGCCGCTGCGTTGGTGCATCGCGCCATTGGCGCCAACCTCACGTGCGTATATGTAGACACCGGGCTCATGCGTAAGAACGAAAGCGACCAAGTAGTGGAAACGTTCAAGCGCAATCTGGGTATCGAGTTGGTGCATGTGGATGCTGCAGATGAATTCTTTGACAAACTGCAAGGCGTCATCGACCCCGAGCAGAAGCGCAAGGTGATTGGCGAAACTTTTGTGCGCATCTTCGAGCGATATACGGGCGGCATCAAAGACGCCAAGTTTCTTGTGCAAGGCACGTTGTATCCCGACGTAATTGAAAGTGGCGGGCGCGAAGGCTCGGCCGTCATCAAAAGCCATCACAATGTGGGTGGGTTACCTGATGACATGACGCTGCAATTGTGCGAGCCGTTGCGCGAACTGTTCAAAGATGAAGTGCGGTCACTTGGCACCGCGCTTGGCTTGCCCGACGAAATTGTGTGGCGCCAGCCGTTTCCAGGGCCCGGTTTGGGTGTGCGCATCATCGGTGAAGTGACGCGCGAAAAAGTGAGCATCTTGCAAGAAGCCGATGCCATAGTGCGTGAAGAAATTCAGCGGGCCGGGCTCGAGCGAGAAATCTGGCAAGCCTTTGCCGTGCTTGCCGACATTCGTTCGGTGGGTGTGATGGGCGATGAACGCACGTATGCCCGGCCGATCATCATTCGTGCCGTAACGAGTGACGACGCCATGACCGCCGACTGGGCGCGGGTGCCGTATGACGTGTTGGCCACCATGTCGTCGCGCATCGTGAACGAAGTTGATGGTGTGAACCGTGTCGCATATGACATCACCTCCAAGCCCCCTGGGACCATCGAGTGGGAGTGAGCGCAGCGAGCGGACACTCGTAGCCACACCAGTGGG
>JBBANT010000014.1:3151-8533 GCA_040401815.1 Ilumatobacteraceae bacterium
GCACTTTGTAACACAACTGTAAAAGAGGGTTAGACTGCCACCATCGTGATTCGGCCCGCCTGCAGGCGTACCCCCCTCCCACGAACCCGCCTCGCCTGGTTCGCTTTGGCATTGCTGGGGCTGCTGGCACCCCTGGCGCTACCTAGTTCGGTGGCTGCCGATACCGTCGATGACCAGCGCCGTCGGGTGTCTCAGATCGTTGACGAATTAGAGCGCTTGGCTGGCCAGGCCGACGAATTGGGTGAAAAGTACTCCGACACCCTTGCCGACAAATTTGCCGTTGAAGCCAAGATCGCCGAGACCGAAGTGCGGATTTTTGAGCTGCAAAAACAACTCGCAGTCATGCAAGCCAACCTTGTGGGTGCGGCCCGTAGGTCGTTTGTAACCGGTGGTTCGGCGGGCAGTTTGTCGAGCATTTTGGGTAGTAGCGGCTCGCTGTCTGACGCCATGAAGCGCGCCTACCTTGGCTCGGCTGCAGCAAATATTGGTGCTTCGAACACCGATGCGATGCAGGGTCTTATTGACGACATCACGGCCGAAAAGTCGATTCTCGACCGTCAAAAGAAGCAGTTGGCCACAACGGCGACGTTCTTGGTGGGGCGTTTGGCTGCCAGCGACACATTGCTCGAGCAGTACGAGTCGTTGCGATCACAGGCGTTGCGTGACCTCGGCAATCTGCTCACCGAAGAAGAGCGCCGTCGTTCGCAAGATGCAGAAACTGCAGCTCGCAAAGACGCCGATAAGTACAAGTCGACGTACAAGGTCGTCGCTTCGTCTCCCCAAGCGGGGGCGGCAATCAAGGCAGCATTGTCGCAGCTTGGTGTTCGTTATCGCTGGGGTGCATCAAGCCCAGGCGTTGCATTTGACTGCTCGGGTCTCACCCAATGGGCCTGGGGCAAAGCAGGTGTGTCAATTCCACGTGTTTCGCGATCTCAATATGCGGCTTTAACACGGGTGCCCATCTCACAAGCTCAACCCGGCGACTTGTTGTTCTCGCAGTCGACGTTTTTCCATGTGGGCATCTACATCGGCAATGGCCAGATGGTGCAGGCCCCACGCACGGGCGACGTGGTGAAGATCAGCTCGGTGACGTGGACGCGTGTGCTGGGTGTCGGGCGACCCGATTAGTTTTCACTAAGTGATGAATCCAGCAACTGCTAGCGGATGGCAGCACGATTCGTTTTCGGCTGCAGGTTTCACGTACGACACGTATCGCAAGGGCAGTGGCCCAGGTGTGGTGGTGGTGCACGAGATTCCGGGCATCACCCCGGCAGTCATGAAGTTTGCCGATGAAATTGTCGACGCCGGGTTCACTGTGGTGATGCCGCTCTTAGTCGGCGAAGTCGGTCGGGCCCCCGACAAGAAATACATGTTGTCATCAATGAGCAAGGTGTGCGTGTCGCGCGAGTTCACGACGCTTGCGTTGGGTAAAACCTCGCCAGTTATCGCGTGGTTGCGCGCACTCGCCAAGCAGTTGCATCGCGAAGTGGGTGGGCCTGGTGTCGGCGCAGTTGGTATGTGCTTTAGTGGTGGCTTTGCGCTTGGGATGATGCTGGACGACGTAATGATTGCCCCCGTGCTGTCGCAACCATCACTGCCGTTTGCCTTCGGCAAATCGCGGGCTGCAGATCTAAACCTGTCGCCCGACGACCAACTTGCTATTGCACAGCGCGCGACCCAAGGTTGTGAGGTGTTGGGGCTGCGTTTCACGGGCGACCGGCTCGTCGGCACCCGTTTTGACTCGCTGCGGGCACTTTTGGGAGAACAGTTCATCGCTGTTGAGTTCGCTTCGTCGGCAAAAAGCGACCATTCAGTGCTCACCGAGCAGCGTCAAGCCGAAGGTGTGCGCCGTGTGGTTGACTTCTTGCGAGACAAGCTGCAGACATGACCCAAACCGACGACCGCAACGCCCACTTCGAGGCACTCGTTGATCCGGTCACCGACTGGGCCACCGACTTCGACCACCTGCACCCTTCCTACAACGCCAACGCCCCCGAGATCTGGCAAGAACTGCGCGACGGTTGCCCCGTAGCCCACTCGGCGCGTTACGGCGGCACGTGGTTGCCCGTGCGCCATGAAGACGTGAGTGCAATTGCTTATGACACCGAACATTTCAGTTCTGAAGATGTGGTGGTCAAGCGAATCAAGCCAACTGGCGAGAGTCGTCCATACGGGGGCGCGCCACCGATCACCTCTGATCCTCCGTTTCATCATCACGCTCGCCGCGTGCTGTTGCCGGCTTTTGCTCCGCAGAAGATTGCTGCGATGGAAGCCGAAACGCGCGCTTTTTGCCACGCACTCATCGACAATCTCGGTGATGCCGATGTTTTTGATGCAGCTGATCAATATGCCAAACATATTCCACCTGCGGTCATCGCCCACATGCTCGACTTGCCACTTGACGACGGCGAAATCTTCCGTGATTTCATCCATACCGCGCTCGAAGGCATCGCCGAAGACCAAGAGGTGCGCCAGGCCGGTTGGCAGAAGTTGGATGTATATCTTGACCAGCGAATCGCCGAGCGCACCGCCAACTTGGGCGACGACCTACTGAGCTTCTTGTTGACCACCGAGATGGGTGGCCACCGTTTGCAGCCCGAGCACGTGCGCGGCACGGTCGCGTTGTTGCTCATTGCCGGCATCGACACCACATGGAGCGCGATTGGTTCGTCGTTGTGGCATTTTGCCAAGACCCCTACCGACCTGGCCCGACTGGTGCAAGACCCCGAATTGCTCTCTACGGCAGTCGAAGAAATGCTGCGCGCCTATGCGCCTGTCACCATGGCGCGCACGGTGGCCAAAGATGTGGAGATCGGCGGCTGCCCAATGAAAGAAGGCGACTGGGTGCTGTTGCCATTTCCTGCTGCCAACCGTGACCCTGCCGTGTTTGAGCGAGCCGACGAAGTGCTCATTGACCGCGAAGTCAATCGCCACGCAGCATTTGGGTTGGGTATCCACCGCTGTGTGGGGTCGAACCTTGCGCGCATGGAAGTGCGCATTGCACTCGAGGTATTCGTCGAGCGATTCCCCGAGTTTGAGTTGGCTGATCCAGCGGCCATTACCTGGAGCGTTGGTCAGGTGCGCGGCCCGCGCTCGCTGCCGATCCGTGTTCGCTCGCGGGCAACGTCACAAACCAACGTGCCGGCAAAGTGATCGACGATCAACGCGTCGCACTTGACCTGACGCAACTCAATACTGACCAGCGTGATGCTGTTGAGTACAACGGTGGCCCGTTGCTCATTATCGCTGGGGCTGGCTCGGGCAAAACGCGAGTACTAACGCATCGGGTGGCGCACCTCATTGCATCTGGCGTGCATCCGATGAATATTTTGGCAATTACCTTCACCAACAAGGCCTCGCAAGAAATGCGCGCGCGAGTAAAAACGTTGGTGGGCGATGTGGCCGACAAAATGTGGGTGAGCACGTTTCACGCTGCATGTGTGCGCATTCTGCGAGCCACTGCCGACCGTTTGGGGTACCCAAAGAGTTTCACCATCTACGACTCGGCAGATTCGCAGCGGTTGGTGGCCCAGATTATTCGTGACCTGAACCTTGACCCCAAGCGGTTTCCGGCGCGTGGCGCCCAAGCCCGAATCAGTTTGTGGAAAAACGAGTTGGTCACGCCTGCGGCTGCAGCCGACAGCGCATTTGGGCCGTTTGACACGAAGTACGCCGAGATTTTTGCCGAGTATCAACACCGCACGGTGCGCGCCGGCGCCATGGATTTCGACGACCTACTCATCAACGTGGTGCGGTTGTTTCGCGACCACCCCGAAGTGTTGGCTGCGTACCAGGAGCGCTTCAAACACGTTTTGGTTGATGAGTTTCAAGACACCAACTTGGCCCAGAACGAAATCGTGCTGTTGCTTGGGCGCGAGCACCACAATGTGTGCGTGGTGGGTGACACCGACCAGAGCATCTACGCGTTTCGTGGCGCGGACTATCGCAACATTTTGCAATTTGAGCGAGCATTCCCAGATGTTTACACGGTGGTACTGGCACAGAACTATCGCAGCACACAGGTGATCTTGGACGCTGCCAATGCAGTAATCGCCAACAATGTTGAGCGCAAGCCCAAAGAATTGTGGACCGAAGTCGGCGAGGGTGACAAAATCGTGCGCTACTACGCCGAAGATGAAGACGAAGAAGCGCGCTTCGTGGTGTCTGAATTAAAGCGGTTGCATCGCCACGAGGCAGTCAACTGGCGCGAGATTGCAATTTTTTATCGCACCAACGCACAGAGCCGTGTGATTGAAGAATTCCTGATTGACGGCGATATTCCGTATCGCGTAATTGGTGGCACCAAGTTTTATGACCGCAAAGAAGTGAAAGACGCCGTGGCGTATCTGCGCTGTGTGGTGAACCCGGCTGATGAAATGAGCATTCGACGCGTGATCAATTCGCCCAAACGCGGCGTTGGCGACACCAGCTTCGACAAAGTGTCGGCGCTGGCCAAAGAACAAAGCCTCGCGTTGTCGGTGGCTTTGCGACGTGCGGCTTCGGCTGGTGTTGGCGGGGCGGCGTTACGTGGCATCAACGAATTCATCAAGCTGGTGGATGAGTTGGAGGGCGAGTTGGTGCATGGCCCAGCCCACGTGTTGCGCGAATTGCTGGAGCGCAGTGGATATTTGGCCGAGTTGCGCAACGAAGACACCCACGAAGCACAAGGTCGCATTGAGAACCTCGAAGAACTCATTGGTGCCGCTGAAGAGTTTCCCGACGCCAATGACTTTTTAGAAAAAGTGTCGTTGGTGTCTGACACTGACGAGATCGCCGGCGACGACAAGGTGATGATGATGACGCTGCACTCGGCTAAAGGATTGGAGTTTCCGACTGTGTTCATTGTGGGCTGGGAAGAAGGCATCTTTCCGCATAGCCGCACCTTGCTTGACACGACTCAACTGGAGGAAGAACGCCGGTTGGCTTATGTGGGCATCACTCGTGCCGAGCAGCGTTTGTTTCTTACGCATGCCTGGAGCCGCAGTTTGCATGGCTCACGGCAATACAACCCGCCCTCACGATTTTTGGATGAGATACCGCTGGAGTTGCTCGATCGAAAGGGCAGTGTCGACACTGGTGCCGACGAAGGCCGCGGACACTTGCGAGAGCAAACCGACTGGTCGCGAACCCCGGTGCCCGAGTTTCGCGCACGCGGCCGCAGCGTGACGTCGTCGGCAAGTGAAGCGCTGCGACCCGCTGCGCGTGAAGCCAAACTGTCGCACAACTTTGCCATCGGCGACGATGTGGTGCACCCGGTGTTTGGCGAAGGCGTGATTATTGATTTGGATGGCGCTGGCGAAAAAGCAGAGGCCACTGTGCGCTTCGTGGACAAGGGCACCAAGGTGCTCGCGTTGGCCTGGGCGCCGCTGACGAAGCGGTAGC
>JBBANT010000014.1:8633-12273 GCA_040401815.1 Ilumatobacteraceae bacterium
CGCCGCTGACGAAGCGGTAGCTCTAAGGAGCGCGCAAGTCAATCAGCAAGCTGCTGCGATTTTCCACCACCGGACGCGCATCCACCGGCCGATGGAGTGCTTCCACAGGCAGCGTGCGATCTTCGCAGTCAACAAAGTTCCGTGTTCCTTCGATGTGAGTCACTAAACACTCAGGGCTGCGGTCAGCGGGGTAGGCGTAGTACACCTGCCATCCGACCGACGGATCTTCGCCTGCGTGGTCCACCACAACGGTGCGTTGGTACAACGTGTCACGTAAGTCGGGATACAGAATCGGCCCTTCTTTTTTCACGATGTCGGCCATGTCGTCTACTGGTCCAACTCGAAAGGTGTAGTTGCCAGGGCGAATCTCGCGCTTGCGATTGTCGGTCGCTTGGTCGGCAAACAGCCAGGTAACCCCAAAGAGCAGGGCGAAAAAAGCAAGCCCCGCCACAATCGGCACAACGGCTCGCGCCATGGGGGATCTCAGCCGGCGAAACATCTCCTTCAGTGTGCCAATTCGAAGCTGCTGCTTCGTGATTTTTGCGATGTTCCTCGGCTTCTTGGCAAAAGGTGCTCGGGCGTAGGCTTCTGTTCTTGTGAAGCGGCCCTATCGCATTGTTGTTGCCAAGCCAGGTCTCGACGGCCACGATCGGGGCGCAAAGACCATTTCGCGAGCCCTGCGCGACCACGGCTTTGAAGTCATCTACACCGGGCTGCATCAGACGCCCGAACAAATCGCCGAAACTGCATTGCAGGAAGACGTAGATGGGGTGGGCTTGTCGTTGTTGTCTGGCGCACATCTCACCTTGTTTCCCCGTGTGATGGACGAGTTGCGTGCTCGCGACATGGACCACGTGTTGATTTTCGGTGGTGGGGTCATCCCCGATGCCGATGCAGCGGCCTTGAAGCAGCAAGGGGTTAGTGAAATTTTTGGGCCAGGTTCATCGTTGAAGACGATTGCCGAATGGCTCGAAGTAGCGCTCGACAACCGAGAGAAAGCGACAACGTAGTGGACCTCTTTGAATATCAGGGCAAGCAGTATTTTGCCAAGTTCGGTATCCCCGTGTCGGCAGGCGATGTTGCACACACGGTCGACGAAGCCATTGCAATTGCCGAGCGTGTTGGTTACCCCGTTGTGGTGAAAGCCCAAGTGCAAGTGGGCGGTCGTGGAAAAGCCGGCGGTATCAAATTGGCCAGTAGCAAAGCCGAAGTGCAAACACACGCCACCAACATTTTGGGTATGGATATCAAGGGCCACGTGGTGAAGCGCGTGTGGGTGGAGTGTGCATCCGACATCGCTGAGGAGTACTACGCGTCGTTCACGCTGGATCGTGCAGCCAAACAGCACTTGCTGATGTTGTCGGCGCAGGGCGGTGTGGAAATCGAAGACGTTGCCGTCAAAGACCCAACCGCAATCGTCAAGCTGCACATCAACCCAATTGTCGGTATCGATACCGCAACAGCCAAGAAGGCAGCGGCCGACGCAAAGATTCCGGCTAAAGCGCAAGATGGCGTAGCCGCGATTCTGGTCAAGTTGTATGACTGCTTCACCCAGGGCGATTGCGACTTGGCTGAAATTAACCCGTTGATCTTGAAGCCCACCGGCGAAGTGCACGCACTCGACGCCAAAGTCAGTCTCGACGCCAACGCGCTGTTCCGTCATCCGGAGTGGCAGGAATATCGCGCCACAGAAGAGCTCGACGATCGCGAACGCCTAGCGCGCGAAAAAGACCTGCAATACATCGGCCTTGATGGCACAGTCGGCATCATCGCCAACGGTGCTGGTCTCGCCATGAGCACTCTTGATGTGGTGAGCCAGGCCGGTGGGTCGGCGGCAAACTTTTTAGACATCGGCGGCGGAGCGAATGCCGAACTCATGACGGCGGCGCTCGAGGTCATCAACTTTGACACCAATGTCAAGAGCATTTTCATCAACATTTTCGGCGGTATCACCCGCGGTGACGAAGTTGCCAAGGGCATTGTCGAGGCCATGCGACGTGTAGAACTGCGCGCACCAATCGTGATTCGTCTCGACGGCACCAACGCCGATGCGGGCCGCCGGATCCTGGTTGATGCGGGTATCCCAGCGAGCAAACTTGTTTCCAAGTCAACCATGCTCGAAGCCGCACGTGCGGCAGTCGACATCGCAAATGCAAAGGTGGCCTAGCCGTGGCAATTTTCGTCAACGAACATACGAAGGTAATCGTGCAGGGCCTCACTGGTGGTCAAGGCAAGTTTCATGGTTTGCGCAACCGCGCCTATGGCACCAACGTGGTGGGTGGCGTGACCCCAGGCAAAGGCGGACAAGACGTCGAAGGAATTCCCGTTTTCGACAGCGTCGCTGATGCTGTCAAGGCCACTGGTGCCGACGCATCGTTCGTGGCAGTGCCGCCCAAAGCGGCACCTGCTGCAATCTTGGAGGCCGCCGCAGCCGGTGTGCGGTTCATCGTCTGCATCACCGAAGGTGTGCCCGCTCAAGATGAGGCACGGGTCTATGCCACACTCAAGCGCGACTTTCCGAATACGCGACTGCTCGGCCCCAACTGCCCAGGCATCATCAGCCCAGGGCGCTGCAACATTGGCATTACCGCTGGCGAAATTGCCCAGGCACCAACCCCAGGTGGCAAGAACGTCGGCATCGTGTCGCGCTCCGGCACGCTCACCTACCAAGCGTTGTTCGAACTGAAGCAGCAGGGAATAGGCGTGACCACCTGCGTCGGCATTGGTGGCGATCCTGTGCCGGGTACGTCGTTCGTGGATTGCTTGGCCGAATTTCAAAACGACCCCGAGACCAGCGCCATTTTGATGATTGGCGAAATCGGCGGTTCAGCCGAAGAAGAGGCCGCCGAATTCATCAAGGCGCATGTCACCAAACCGATGAGTGCATACATCGCCGGCGTGACCGCACCTGCCGGCAAAAAAATGGGTCATGCAGGGGCAATCGTGTCGGGTGGCAAAGGCACGGCACAGGGCAAGATGGATGCATTGCGTGCCGCTGGCGTGCAAATTGGCGCCAACCCGACGGAAGCTGGGCAGTTAATGGCGCAGATTATCGCTTCGCTCAGTTAGCACCTGCTACTTCCGTAGCATTTGATATCGATATGCGTGTCGACGAACTACTTGCGCGTGGTCAAACGTTTTCGTTCGAGTTTTTTCCACCCAAGACCGATGAAGCTCAAGCGCAACTCACCGACACCATCAACGAACTCACACCGTTGCAGCCCAATTTCTTTTCAGTTACCTATGGGGCACAAGGCGGTGAGCGCACTCGCACTCGCGACGTGGTGGTGGCGTTGGCCCGCAATGGTTCGGTTCCACCTGTGGCCCACCTCACTTGTGTGGGGCACACCCGCGAAGAAATCAGTGCGTTGTTGGGGGAGTACAAAGCAGCAGGAGTCGAAAACATTCTTGCGTTGGGCGGCGATATTCCGGCTGACCCAACCCAAATAGGCCCGAGCGACTTTCGTTATGCCCAAGACTTGGTGGAATACGTGCGCGCCAACTTTGACGTCTGCATCGGGGTAGCTGCACACCCGGAGCTGCATCCGCGGTCAGTGTCGCGCGAGTCGGATCGCCGACATCTGGCCGACAAACTTCGCCTTGCCGATTTTGCAATGACCCAATTCTTTTTTGATATCGA
>JBBANT010000014.1:12373-15563 GCA_040401815.1 Ilumatobacteraceae bacterium
GCACGTGAAATTGCGGTCAACTTGGGTCTCGGCCAAGCGTGAGTTCGGCCAAGGCGGGAAAACGCCCAAGCCTGCTCGGCTATCTGCCGGCCCTTGATGGTGTCCGCGCGCTTGCCGTCGGCGCCGTGATCGTGTATCACGCCAACAAGTCGTGGCTGGGTGGCGGCTTTCTTGGGGTTGAGGTCTTTTTTGTCATCAGTGGTTTTTTAATCACCTCGCTGCTCATTGCTGAATCTGAACGAGACGGCAGCATCAGCCTGAAGCAGTTTTGGCTGCGGCGGGCCAAGCGCTTGCTTCCGGCAATGTGGTTGCTGCTTGTTGGTGTTGCGATCTATTGCTCGTTGTTCGAGCGCGCCATGCTGGGCAATTTGCGCGGCGACATCATCGCTGCTGCACTGTATGGCTTTAATTGGTTTCAGATTTGGGTAGGAACCTCGTACTTCACTGCCTTTGATTTTGTGCCGCTGCGCCACTTGTGGTCGCTGGCGGTCGAAGAACAGTTCTATGTGATCTGGCCGTTGATGATGTTTGTTTTCACCCGATTCGCCCGTCGCCGCATGCCAATCGTGGGGTTGTTGTTCATCGCTACATCCGTTGCAATTGCCATTTTCGTAGCGTTCACCTATCGCAGTGGGCCAATTGCCACCGTGAGCGAAACTCCGGAGCAGTACATGGCTTTTTTGGGCCAAGCCGTTTCACGTATCGATTTTCTCTTTTTGGGCACGTTTACCCGAGCAGGCGGCTTGTTTCTCGGTGCCGCACTTGCGGTGTTCTGGCGCCCGTGGCTGCTGCAAACCTCACCAATTGGCACCCGTGGCAAGTTGCTTGATGGCATCTCGCTGGCTGGGTTTGGAGGCTTGGCGATTTCGGCTGCAGTGTTTCGCGACGTCGTAGAGGTCACCGATGTCGGCACGACGGGTTATGACTTGTTGTTTCGTGGTGGGTTCTTTTTTGTTGGTGTGAGCAGCGTTGCTGTGATTGCTGCTGCAGTGCATCCGACCGCCACCATGACCCATGCGTTGCTTGGCAATCGCGTGATGACATATATCGGGCAGCGCTCATACGGTTTGTATCTGTATCACTGGCCTGTTTTTCAGATGTATCGCCGCTTTGCCGGGCAGGGTTTGACGCCATACGAGTTTGTGCTGTTGGTGCTGTTGTCGTTGGCATTGTGCGAACTGTCGTTCCGATATGTAGAAATTCCGGTTCGTGATGGTCGGTTTGGTGCCTGGTGGCGGGGCCGTCGAGCAGAGCGCCAACTTGGCACACCAATTTCGCCAGCTGTGCTGCGCCGTCGTGCTGGGGTGCTGGCTTTCGGGGCTGTGTTGCCGGCGTTTGCGTTGTTCAGTGTGGCAACGGCTGATGTGAGATTAAACGACATCAGCCAGAGCCTGGCCGACAGCGAATCGGCAGTTGTCAATGTGCTGGGCAATCAAACAACACCGACAACCTTGGCGCAGAATGATCCAGTAATCGTCACTGGTGGTGGCGTCACTGCAACTACAACGCTCGACGGCCAGCTCATTGATGTGCTCGCGATCGGCGACTCGGTCATGTTGGGTGCAGCCCGCGAATTGTCTTCCCGAGGTGCCACGGTGGATGCCCTCAAGAGTCGTCCCGTGCGACAGGCGCTCGAGATCGTGAATTATTTGAAGTCCACTCGTCGCTTGGGTTCAATCGTGGTGATTCATCTCGGCACGAACAACACCGCCACCGAAGCCGTCTTTGACGAAATCATGACAACGCTGCGTGACACACCACTGGTGGTGTTCTTGACCGTTCACGTGCCAAGTGAGCCGCGACAAACCATCAATAATCAGTTGATCAACGCGTTGCCTGCCAAGTACGCCAATGTGAAAGTGCTTGATTGGCACACGATTGTGGGTCAATACCCCGAATATTTGTATTCAGATCAAACGCACTTGCGGCCAGTTGGTGCGCGCTTTTATGCCGACTTAATCATGCAGTCCGTTGGGCGGCTGTAGCCGCGTTCTCGCGCGGCCGCGATCAATCGTCTAGGGTTTGCCCCCGTGACAAGTCCAATTCGAGTCGCCGTTACCGGCGCCGCCGGCCAGATCGGCTACAGCCTGATTTTTCGTATCGCTTCGGGTGCCATGCTTGGCCCTACGACGCCAATCATTTTGCAGTTGCTGGAAATCACCCCAGCATTGGGCGCCTTGGGTGGTGTGAAGATGGAGCTCGACGATTGTGCGTTCCCACTGTTGCAGGATGTCGTGCTCACTGATGATGCCAACATCGCCTTCGGAGACGCCGACGTGGCGCTGCTGGTTGGTGCGATGCCACGTAAAGATGGCATGGAGCGCAAAGATTTGTTGTCGGCCAACGGCGGCATCTTTAAGCCACAAGGTCAGGCCATCGGCAAGAATGCCAAAAAAGATGTGAAGGTGTTGGTGGTGGGCAACCCGGCAAACACCAATGCGTTGATTGCCCTCAACAATGCGTCAGGCATCGACCCGCGTCAGTTCACCGCCATGACTCGACTTGACCACAATCGCGCCATTTCGCAACTTGCAACTCGGGTGAACCGCCCTGTTGCCTCGGTAAAAAAGATGACCATCTGGGGCAACCACTCCACAACGCAGTATCCCGACCTGTCGTATTGCGAAGTTGATGGCAAGCCAGCCAAGTCGTTGGTCAACGACGACGCTTGGCTCGATGAGACCTACATTCCGACAGTGGCCAAGCGTGGTGCTGCGGTGATCAAAGCACGTGGCGCATCTTCGGCAGCCTCTGCGGCCAATGCTGCAATTGATCACGTGCGTTCATGGGCCCTGGGCACGGCACCTGGCGACTGGGTGAGCATGTCGGTGCCAAGCGACGGTTCGTACGGCGTGCCCGAAGGTTTGGTGTCGTCGTTTCCGTGCACTTGCGCCAATGGTTCATACAGCATCGTGCAGGGTTTGGCCATTGACGACTACAGCCGCGCCAAGATTGACGCCTCGGTTGCCGAGTTGCAAGAAGAGCGCGAAGCGGTGCGGGCCCTCGGCCTGATTTAACTAAACGCAGTGCGCAGACGCACGCGGGCGAACACTGCGTCGAGTGCGCCAAACAACGGTTGTGCGTCAATGAGTCGTTGATGGTCGCCCTGAAACCGCACGTGCCCATTGATGAATGCATCGGCAGCGTTGATGTTGCCCGTGGCCACCCCGACCGCCGTGGCATAAGTTTG
>JBBANT010000014.1:15663-25503 GCA_040401815.1 Ilumatobacteraceae bacterium
GCGGTCATGCAGCCTGAAAGCTCACTGTCTTGCGGCTAGAGCGCACAATTGATGCCACCAAAATGGCCAGCGAGATGCCTGCAATTGCGTAGCGGGCACCGTCGTTGTCACGCAAGTTGATGATTGCGGGCAGAATCAACAACGACACGAGGTTCATCACTTTGATCAGCGGGTTGAGTGCTGGGCCAGCGGTGTCTTTGAACGGGTCGCCCACCGTGTCGCCGATGACGGCTGCTTTGTGAGCGTTTGAACCCTTACCGCCGTGATGGCCGTCTTCGATGAACTTCTTGGCGTTGTCCCATGCACCACCAGCATTGCTGAGGTAGTTGGCCATGAGCTGACCGGTGAGGATTACTGCCGCCAAGAACGCACCCAGCGCGAAGTAGTTGATACCGAAGCCAACGATGACTGGTGTCAACACAGCAAGCAAGGCAGGCGTCGTGAGCTCGCGCAACGAGGCAGCCGTGCAGATGTCGATAACCGGGCCGTAGTCAGGCTGTTTGGTGCCGGCCATGATGCCGCCGTCAGCAAACTGCTTGCGCACTTCTTGTACAACGACACCGGCCGTGCGACCCACTGCGCGAATCGCGAGTGCCGAGAACATGAACGCAATCGACCCACCGACGAGCAAACCGATGAAGGTCTTCACATCCGCAACGTTGATTTGTGTTTCAGGGGCCAAGAAGATGAGGTCACCCTCAAGCAGTTTTCCTGCCGCATCTTTCAGCTGGAGTTCACCAGCGATGGTTTCGATGTAGGCAGCGAAGAGCGCCACGGCGGCGATAACAGCCGAACCGATTGCAAAGCCCTTGGTAACTGCTTTGGTGGTGTTGCCGACGGCATCGAGGCTCACCAGAATCTTGCGTGATTCGCCCTCGAATTCGCCAGCCATTTCGGCAATACCAGCGGCATTGTCAGCCACTGGGCCGAAGGTGTCTTCTGAAACGATGACACCTGTTGTGGCCAACATGCCCATGCCACACAACGCCACGAGATACAGCGATAGCAAGATATTGCCACCACCTAACCAGAGTGTGCCGCCGAGTGAAACAGCGATGCAGATGATGGCGTATACCGATGACTCAAGCCCGGATGCTGTACCTGACAACACCACGGTTGCAGGGCCAGTTTCGGCCGACTCGGCAATTTCTTTCACTGGGCCGTATTCCGTACCAGTGAAATATTCCGTCAGACGGCTCAGCACTTGGGCCAAGACAAGACCAATCAATACAGCACCAAAGACGCGCCAGCCAATTCCTGAAACCAGGACGGGGGATTCGCCGAAACCCGCCGAGCCTTTTGCTGGGTTGCCGATGTAGTACGTCGACAAAATGAGTGTGCCGATCACAGTGATGATGCCAGCAGTCAAAAAGCCACGGTTGATCGGCTTCAGTGCGTTCATTTCGCCTTCTTTGGCCCGCACAGCGAACACGCCAGCAATCGAGGCAATCACACCGATTGCACGCGCGGCCAATGGAAACACGAGGCCAAGCGCGGGGTTCAAACCAATCGAGTTGAACGCAGCAACACCGAGAATGATCGACGCCACGAGGGTGACTTCGTAACTTTCAAACAAGTCAGCAGCCATTCCGGCGCAGTCGCCCACGTTGTCGCCCACGTTGTCGGCGATAACAGCCGGGTTGCGTGGGTCATCTTCGGGAATGCCGGCTTCAATTTTGCCCACCAAGTCGGCGCCAACGTCAGCAGCCTTCGTGAAGATGCCGCCACCGACGCGCAAAAACAAGGCAATCAGCGAGCCACCGAAACCGAAACCCACGAGCATCGCTGATGACGTGTTTTGAAACACCGCAATGATGACTGTTGCACCGAGCAGACCAAGACCAACGGTGAACATGCCAGCCACACCACCCGTGCGAAAGGCCACCCCGAGTGCTTCGCGCATTGAGCCGCGGCGTGCTGCAGCAGCCGTGCGCACGTTGCCCCGTGTAGCAAGAGTCATGCCGATGTAACCCGTCAGCCCCGAGGCCACGCAACCCAGCAAGAAAGCCAAGGTGCGAAAGACGCCCGATGCAATGAAGCTCAGTGCCTCGGTGCCATCTTTTCGCTCAATCGACACCGATGTGACGAACACGATGATGGCCACCGGAATAAGAATCATGCCAATGGTGCGGAACTGGCGCTTCAAATACGCCATCGCACCGACTTGGATCGCCGTGGCGATTTCCTTCATCTTTGGTGTTCCTTCGTCCTCTGCAAGAACGGACTTTGCTAGATAGAACCCCACGGCAATCGCCAAGAGTGATGCTGCGCCAGAGAGGGCGAGCACTAGCCATTCGCCGCCGCGCAGGGTGAAATCCTGCCAGCCGCCTTCAGATGCCAAGAGAGCAGTCACGTGATGTGTTTCCTTACTACGAGGGGGGTTGCCAGAGGGCAAACCCCGATTTATGGGCTCGCATGAGTGTAGAGAATTGTGAGCCGTGTGGGTGAATCACGATGATTTACCGTGAATCGGCCCGTATCGGCCGAAGGCGGTGGGCGAGAAAAATCGGCTGGATGAGACGGGCTTCACCAGGTGAATGCAGTGGCTGGGGGCGCTGGGAGGTTGCTTGAGAACTAGCGTTAAGCAGGGACACAACCCCACGTATGAGCACCACCACGCCCTCGCGCCAGCCCGTAACCGGAACTGCAGCAGCGCCTCGCCCGCGGCGGCCGTTACTGCTTGATCTGTATGGCACCGCAGTGGGCAAAAAGTATGCAATGGCCATCTCGGGTATCGCACTTATGGGTTTTGTGCTCTTCCACATGATTGGCAACACCAAGATGTATCTCGGTGCAGTTGAGCTCAATGAGTATGCCGAGTTTTTGAAAAAGCTGTTGTACCCACTTGCACCCAAAGAGTCGGTGTTATGGATTCTGCGCGCCGGTTTGCTCGGCATGCTGGCGCTGCATTTGCATGCAGCCTGGTCGCTTACCGTGTTGAATCGCCATGCTCGTTCGGTGCGTTATCAAAGTGCCCGCGATTATCAAGAAGCATCACTGGCCAGTCGCTCAATGCGCTTGTCGGGCATCGTCGTGTTGATGTTCATTGTCTGGCATTTGCTCGACCTCACTTTTGGCGTCGTCAATACGGTTGGTGCCGATGGCGAATTTGTGCGCAGCGAGGTGTATGCCAACGTGGTGCGCAGTTTCGAGCGTTGGCCAGTGGCGTTGTTCTATGTGGTGGCCAACTTGTTGCTCGGGCTGCACCTCACCCACGGCGCCTGGAGCATTTTTCAGTCACTGGGTTGGAACAACCCTCGCTTCAACGCCTGGCGCACCGCATTCGCCCGCGGGTTTGCAGCCGTGGTGGTTATCGGCAACATCTCATTTCCCATCGCGGTCACCCTCGGAATAGTCAGCGTCTAAGGAAGGCACATTTATGACCATGTTGCAGGATCGCCCCACCGACACCAAGTTGATTTCCAAGGTCCCCGACGGCGCGCTGGCCGACAAGTGGGACAACTTCAAGGCCAACGCCAAGCTCGTCAACCCAAGCAACAAACGCAAGTTCAAAATCATCGTGGTGGGCACTGGTTTGGCCGGCGCTTCTGCTGCGGCGTCGCTTGCCGAGCTCGGCTATCGCGTCGACGCATTTACTTTTCATGACTCCCCGCGCCGCGCCCACTCGATTGCCGCTCAGGGTGGCATCAACGCAGCCAAGAACTATCAAGGTGACGGCGACAGTGTTTCGCGACTTTTCAGTGACACCATCAAGGGCGGCGACTTCCGCTCACGCGAAGGCAATGTGTATCGCTTGGCGCAAGTGTCGGTCAACATCATCGACCAAATGGTTGCCCAAGGCGTGCCGTTTGCTCGCGAATATGGTGGACTGCTCGATAACCGCAGTTTTGGTGGCGCCCAAGTTAGCCGCACCTTCTACGCCCGTGGACAAACTGGTCAACAATTGCTGCTCGGTGCCTACCAACAGTTGTCGCGCCAGATTGGTTTGGGCGGTGTGCGACTCTTCAACCGTTGTGAGTTGGTCGACATTGTTGTCATCGATGGCCGCGCTGCGGGCATCGTCACGCGCGACTTGCTGACTGGCGAACTCACCAGCCACGCTGCACACGCAGTGGTGCTGGCCACCGGCGGCTACGGCAACGCTTATTACCTTTCCACCAATGCCATGAATTGCAACGTCACCGCAGCGTGGCGCGCTCACCAGCGCGGCGCATATTTTGCCAACCCGTGCTACACACAGATTCACCCCACGTGCATTCCGCAGGCCGACGAGACGCAGTCCAAACTCACGTTGATGAGCGAGTCGCTGCGCAACGATGGCCGGGTGTGGGTACCCAAGAACTTTGATGAAACCCGCGCGGCCCACGAGATTCCAGAACAAGATCGCGATTACTTCCTCGAGCGCCTCTACCCGGCGTACGGCAACCTCGCGCCGCGTGATATTTCTTCTCGTGCAGCCAAACGCTTGGTCGACAAAGGCCTCGGTGTGGGGCCACTAAAGAATGGCGTTTACCTCGACTTCGCTGATGCAATCGGGCGACTTGGGCGAAACGTCGTTGAAGAGCGTTACGGCAACTTGTTTGAAATGTACGAGCGAATTGCTGGCGAGAACCCCTATGACCAGCCGATGCGTATTTACCCAGCGACGCACTACACCATGGGCGGGCTCTGGGTGGATTACGAATTACAAACAACGATTCCGGGTTTGTATGCCGCCGGTGAGGCCAACTTCTCTGACCACGGCACAAACCGCCTCGGTGCGAGCGCACTCATGCAAGGTTTGGCCGACGGCTACTTCGTGTTGCCGTACACGATTAGCAACGGTCTCGCACCGCTCTTGAACAAGACAGTGCCCGGCACCGATCACCCCGAGTTCAAGCGCGTCGAAACCGAGGCCAAGGCGCGGTTTCAGGGCTATCTCAATATCAAGGGCACACGTTCGCCGGATTACTTCCATCGCGAATTGGGCAAACTCATCTGGAACTATTGCGGCATGGAACGCGATCGCAATGGTCTCGAAAAGGCACTCACCGAAATTCCGGCGCTGTACAGCGAGTTCAAAACAGATCTCCGCGTTACCGGCACTGGTGAAGGCGTCAACCAGACACTCGAAAAAGCCGGTCGCGTGGATGACTTCTTCCAACTCGGCACGCTCATGTGCAAAGACGCGCTCACTCGCGAAGAGAGCGCCGGCGGCCATTTCCGTGTTGAGTATCAAACCGAAGAAGGCGAAGCCGTGCGTGACGACGAGAACTTCTGCCACGTCGCCGCGTGGGAGTGGACGGGCGATGAAAACAACGCAACGCGTCACGAAGAACAACTTTCGTTTGAATCGGTGCAGTTGGCCACGCGGAGCTACAAGTGACCCGCTCGGTAAAGAACCTCACGCTCAAGGTGTGGCGTCAAAACGGCCCTGACGATAAGGGCCACTTCGAAACCCATGTGATCGACTCGATCACCGACGAAGCATCGTTCTTGGAGATGCTTGATGTGCTCAATGAGCGCCTCATCGACGAAAACAAAGAAGCCATCGTGTTTGACCATGACTGTCGCGAAGGCATCTGTGGCACGTGTTCGTTGATGATCAACGGTCAGGCGCATGGCCCCCAGCGCGCCACCACCACGTGTCAGTTGCACCTGCGCTCGTTCAACGACAACGACACCATCGTGATCGAGCCGTGGCGGGCGAGTGCATTCCCCATCATCAAAGACTTGATGGTGGATCGCGCCGCATTCGACCGCATCGTTGAGTCGGGAGGCTTCATTACCTCACCAACTGGTGGCGCACCAGATGCCAACCTGATTCCGGTGCCCAAGCCGGTCGCTGACGCAGCAATGGATGCTGCGGCCTGCATTGGTTGCGGCGCGTGCGTGGCTGCCTGCCCGAATAGTGCAGCCAACTTGTTTGTCGGTGCAAAGATTACGCACCTCAATTTGTTGCCGCAGGGTCAAGCCGAGCGATACAAGCGCGCCGAAGCGATGGTCGACGAAATGGACGAGCATTTCGGTTCGTGCACGAATCACGGCGAATGCTCGGCAGCCTGCCCGAAAGAGATTTCACTGGATGTCATTGCGTTGATGAACAAGGACTATCGCTCAGCGAAGTTCAAGAACCGCAAACAGCTCTCGCGCAAGTAGAACACGCCTCGCTTCAGAGGCTGGACTAAGTTAATTCTCTGTGTTGGGCGATCTTGCTGTTTGGGTGCAAGACGTCATCGAACGGCTCGGGGCCATCGGTGTTGCGCTCCTCGTAATTTTGGAGAACGTCTTTCCACCGATTCCGTCAGAAATCGTGTTGCCATTTGCCGGCTTTGTCGCCCAGCGCGGTGATGGTTCGGTGGTGGTGATGATCGTGGCAGCCACTGTCGGTGCGGTGGTCGGCGCACTCATCTTGTATTACGTCGCAGCGTTGATTGGCCCAGCTCGACTCGGCGTTTTCATTGCCAAATTTGGCAGATGGTTCGGGGTGAAACCTGCCGACTTGGCGCGCGCCGAACAATGGTTTGATCGTCACGCTGTGGCAGCAGTGTTGCTGGGGCGGTGCGTGCCGTTGATTCGCTCGGTGGTGTCGGTGCCGGCTGGGTTTCGCCGCATGCCGCTCGTGCCGTTCATTGTCTGTACCGCTCTAGGCAGTGCTGTGTGGAACACTGCGCTCATCGGCGCTGGCGCTGCGCTGGGCAATCAGTGGGAGAACGTCGAGCCCTACGTGGCGATTCTGCAGTGGTTGGTGCTTGCGGCAATCGCGCTGTTTTTGATGTGGTTTGTCTACGGCAAAATTCGCCGACGCGTCTAGTCTCGGGCGTATGAGCGAACTCAACGGCAAGGTTGCCATCGTGACTGGGTCTTCAAGCGGCATCGGCGAATCCACGGCGATGCGCCTCGCCGAACTTGGTGCACACGTGGTGGTCAACTCTGTTTCGTCAGTGGAGGCAGGGCAACAAGTGGCAGCAGCACTTGCCACCGAGGGCGCATATGTGCAAGCCGACATCAGCGACCAAGCACAGGGCCAACGTTTGATCAATGAGACCATCAAGAAGTTTGGTCGTCTTGACATCCTCGTGAACAACGCAGGATGGACCACGCTGGTGCCGCACGGCGATTTAGATGGGTTGACCGACGAAATTTTCGACAAGACCTTCAAGGTGAACGTGTACGGCACGTGGTGGCTCACCAAGGCAGCAATTCCGCATCTGCACAAAAGTGACGATGGCAACGTGGTGAACATCACCTCAATTGCCGGGGTGCGGCCACTTGGTAGCTCAATGGCGTATGCCATGACCAAAGCAGCCCTCAACCACATGACGTTGTTGCTGGCCAAATCGCACGGCCCGATTCGTTTCAATGCGGTGGCGCCCGGCTTGGTGCAAACACCCTGGACACAAGATTGGGGAGTCATGCACGACTTCGTGGCTCAAGCCGCACCGCTGAAGCGCTCGGCATATGCCAGTGACTGTTCAGAAGCCGTGCTGGGCATCGTGCGCAACCCGTATTTAACCGGCCAGGTCATCGTGATTGACGGCGGGTTTACGCTCGTGTCGTGACAACGCATCAGGTCTACGCCTCAAATCTGTCGGCCGGTGACACACACCCGTATCGCAGCGGGGCCTGGCAGCCACAGACCGTCGAACACACGGCACGCGCGCTGCCTGTCGAAGGTGCAATTCCGCGCGACTTGAACGGTGTGTACCTGCGCAATACCGAGAACCCATTGTTTGAATCCATTGGTCGGTACCACCCGTTTGATGGCGACGGGATGATTCACATGATGTCGTTTTGCGACGGCGAAGTGGAATATCGCAACCGATTTGTACAGACCGACGGGCTTCGCGCCGAGATTGATGCCAACCAGGCATTATGGGCCGGGTTGGCCGAGCCACCGAGCCGCTCATTGCGAGATGGCAAATGTGCACGCAGTCAAATGAAGGATGCATCAAGCACCGACATCATCGTGCATGCTGGGGTCGCCCTATCGAGTTTTTATCAGTGTGGAGATTTGTATCGGCTCGACCCACACACGTTGGATGACCTCGGAAAAGAATCATGGGGTGGCACGTTCCCAGCGGCTGGTGTTTCGGCACACACCAAAGTGGATGAACGCACGGGCGAGTTGTTGTTCTTCAACTACCAGACCACTGCGCCGTACATGCATTACGGCGTGGTTTCGCCACAGCGCCAACTGGTTCACTACGTGCCGATCGAGCTGCCCGGCGCACGACTGCCACACGACATGGCGTTTACGCCGAACTATTCAATACTCAATGACTGCCCACTGTTTTGGGATGCAGAACTCATGACCCGCGGTATTTACGCAACTCGGTATCACCGCGACCTACCGATGCGTATTGGCATCATTCCGCGTTACGGTTCGTCGCACGAAGTGAAGTGGTTTGACTGTCAACCAACGTTCGTATTGCACTGGATTAACGCCTGGGAAGAAGGTGACGAAGTCGTGGTGGATGGCTATTTCGAAGATGACCCATCGCCGCGCGTAGCCACTGACTCCACCATTGAGGCCCGCATGTTTCGTTTCCTGGATTTACATTCGATGAAGTCACGACCGTATCGCTGGCGCTTCAACATGCGTACAGGCGTAGTGCGCGAGGGTTATTTGAGCGACACCATCACCGAGTTCGGCATGATCAACCAGGCGTATGCCGGCCTTGCGTATCAGTATGTGTATTCGGTGGTCCCTACCAAAGGCATGTTCACCTTTGACGGGCTGATCAAACATGATGTGCAGACTGGCCGTGAAGAAGTCGTGCTCTTTGGTGATGGTGTGGTTGGCAGCGAAACCGTGGTGGCAAGCAAGCCCAATGCCGTGGATGAAGACGATGCGTGGCTCGTTACGTTTACCTCTGATGTGCCTAACGATGTGTCACATTGTGTGGTGTACGACGCCAAGGCATTGAGTGATGGCCCGATAGCCCGCGTGCAACTGCCTGAGCGGATTTCCAGCGGCACGCATGCGTGCTGGGCGGCTACAAGTCGTTGAGCGAACGCAGCGACACGATGGTCGTTGACGTGATTGCAAACAATGCCAGCACGAGGCTAAAAGTGGTGCGCAAGCCAAAGCTCTCGATGCCCCAGCCAACCAGCAATTGCCCGAGTGGTGGGGCTGCGTACACCAGTGACATCTGTAGACCATAAATTCGCCCCTGCGATGCCGGGTCGACTCTGCGTTGCACCACGGTGTTCCAGAGTGGGTTGAACGGGCCCCATCCCAAACCAGTGACGAATGCCAATAGAGCAAACACCGCAGTGCCAGGCAAAAAGCCCATTGGCAACAGCGCCGCAGTGGAAATCAGGATGATCATCCGCAGCAACTTGGTGGTGGGTATGCGCTCGGCGAGCTTGCCATAACCAAAGGCACCGACAACGACACCGAGTGCCACCGACGACATCACAATCCCCAGACCAACGGCATTGTCGAGTGATTGAAAATGTGTTGGCCAAATCACGGTGTCAATCGGCATGTACAGCCCACCCATGACAGTGAGACCAAGAGTGAAAGTAAGCAGAGCGCGATCTGATCGCAGCAGTGTCCACCCGCCGCGCAGTGATTGAACGAAGCCCTCGCTCGATTCGGAACGTGGTTCGTGATGTTCGCGAATACGCATCGACCGCACCGCGAATGCGGCCACGAGAAACAGTGCACTGGTGCCAGCGAAAGCCAGTATTGGCCCACCAACGCTGATGCCCCATGCGCCGAGTGCAGGGCCCAGCATCCAGCCGATGGCAAAAAACCCTTCATGTCGGCCGTTGGCTTTGTCCACTGCCATGCCTGATGACTCGGCAGCATTCGGAATGAGTGCTTTGCGCGCGGTGTAGCCAGCGGGGTCAAAAACTGCACCCAGCACCGCAAAACTGGCGATGAAGATG
>JBBANT010000015.1:0-1499 GCA_040401815.1 Ilumatobacteraceae bacterium
CAGGTGCAGGGGTTCGGTTTGGTTACTGCTGATGGCGAGCATCTTGACTGCAGCGTCACCGAAAATTCCGAAGTGTTTCAGCTGGGTCGTGTGGGCCTGGGGTGCTTGGGCATCTTGACCTATGTTGACATGACGATTGTTCCGGCGTTTCAGCTGCGTGCAGTTGAGCAAGCCCGTCGTTTGAGCGATGTGTTGGACAACTTTGACACGATTGTTGCTGAGGCTGACCATTTTGAGTTTTATTGGATACCGCACACGAAGTGGGCACTCACCAAGCACAACACCCGCACCCAAGAACCACCGGCTCCACGATCTGCGTGGAACAAATGGTGGGGAAAAACAGTCATGGAGAACTACGCGTTCGGGGCTGTCTGTATGGCTGGTCGGCTCGTTCCGGCCGCTATCCCACGGTTGGCGACTGCGTTGCCATCCCAAGGACGACAAGAGTTCACCGAAGCCAGCCATGATGTATTTGCCACGCGGCGTTTGGTGAAGTTTCATGAAATGGAGTACTCGATTCCGCGCGAGCACTTGGTGTCGGCACTACAGCAGATCGTAGAAATGGTCGAGCGTGAAAAGCTGCGGATCAGTTTTCCTGTCGAGGTGCGTGTGACGGGAAGCGACGATGTGCCATTGTCCACCTCGCATGGGCGTGAATCGGCCTATATCGCGGTGCACATGTACAAGGGCATGGACTATGAGCGATACTTTCGCTTGGTTGAAGCGATTCTTGCCCCAATGCAGGGGAGACCGCACTGGGGAAAGATACACTTTCAAAGTGCCAAAACGCTCCAACCGTGTTATGACCGCTTCGGCGATTTTCTCGCCTTGCGTGAGCGGCTCGATCCAGAGCGTCGGTTTGTCAATGAATATGTCGGTCGTGTCCTCGGGTTGTGACACCTCGGCAGCGATGATTGCAGTTTTGTCCTGACATCATTTATTGACCTCGGCATCACCGAGCCTCTGGTTGCGGCAATGGCGCGTCGTGGGATCAAAGCACCCACACCCATTCAAACGATGACCATTCCAGACGGTTTGGCCGGCAAAGACGTCTGCGGTAAAGCGCCAACAGGTTCGGGTAAGACCATCGCGTTTGGCCTGGTGTTGGTTTCCAAACTCAAACGAGCAAAGCCCGCCCAGCCGACCGGTTTGATCCTGGTGCCCACCCGCGAGTTGGCGCAACAGGTATGTGATGAGATCGATCTGTTGGATGCTTCGCGCACGTTGCGCAGCACTGCCGTGTTTGGTGGAGCCGGTTATGGGCCGCAGTTGCGACGCATCGGGTCGGCATCGGTAGTGGTTGCCACGCCAGGTCGCCTCGAAGACCTCATTAGTCGTCGAGACATTGACTTGCGCGCAGTACAGATTGCGGTGCTTGACGAGGCAGACCGCATGGCGGACATGGGCTTTTTGCCGGCCGTACGCAAGATCATGGACCGTCTGCCCGCCACCCGGCAGGTGCTGTTGTTTTCTGCCACCCTTGACGGGGCAGTATCAGA
>JBBANT010000015.1:1599-15881 GCA_040401815.1 Ilumatobacteraceae bacterium
CGCGGGATTCATATTGACAACGTGCCTTGTGTGGTGCACTGGGACCCACCAGATGACCCGAAGGACTACGTGCACCGCTCTGGGCGTACTGGCCGCGCTGGCAAGCGTGGTGTTGTGGTGTCACTAGTTGACCCATCGCAGCGTCGTTCTGTTGTGCGCGATATGAAATCAATTGACATCGACGTGCAGTGGGCTTCGGCAGACGCTGCCAAGGCCCCCAAGGTTCGCCCTGGCGACGTTGGTTGGTTGAGCGGTCGTCCCGCACCACAAACTGTGTAATCGACGAGCTGTCTATTCGTTTATTCGTCTAGTCGCCGAACACGATGTCTTGAGCCCGTACGGGCACCCGAGTTAACGCTTTGCCAGTGGCATCACGAATGGCAGCCACAATCGCCGGAGTTACCGAGATACACGGCGGCTCGCCGATGCCTTTAGCGCCGAGCGGTGCTTGGGGTTCTGGCTCTTCGATCATTGTGGCCACCACGATGGGTGCGTCGAGACTTGTTGGCAGCAAGTAGTCAGTGAACGACGGATTACGCATGACTCCATCTTTCAACACAATTTCCTCCATAACTGCCAGCCCTAAACCCTGAGCGATGCCGCCTTCGACCTGACCGAGCGCTGCCAGCGGGTTCAACACTCGCCCAACATCTTGGGCCGTGGCTATTTGCACGACTTTTACCAAGCCGAGATCAGGGTCGACATCCACGACTGCGCGGTGGGCTACGAAGGCAAACGCCACATGGCAGTTACCTTGACCATTTTCATCGAGTTCTTCGGTGGCGCGGTGATGATGCTCAAACGTTTCGTCGAGCACCAAGCCCGGTGCCGCTTCGGCCACCGCAATGCGCAGCGAACCTCTGGTGTCGACGATGTCGGTGCCATCAATCGCCAACCGCAATGGGTCAAGTTGATGGGCTGCAGCTACATGCTCGAACAATCGTTCACGCACCAAGCGACACGCACCGTCGACTGCGCCGCCACTCATCCAGGTTTGTCGCGAAGCAGATGTGCTTCCGGCGCTGCCAATTGCGGTGGAAATTGGTTCAAGCAGTACGGTGTCCACACCCAACACGCTGCGAGCAATTTGTTGGGCAAGCACCACAAAGCCTTGACCGACCTCGGCAGTAGCAAACTGCAACGTGGCAACCCCATCTGCTAAATGACAGCGAGCCGTTGCATAATCGTCGAAGCCTTCGCTATACATCAAGTTTTTGATTGACACACCCCAGCCAACACCGCGGCGGATGTTGGAACGCTGGGCAGTCAATCCCGAGCCGCCAGGGATATCGAGCGAGTCTGCGTCCTGTGCTAGCGGCGGTGGCATAGGAATGGCTGCGGTCTCACGAATGCATCGCTCCACGGGTGCCACGCTGTCGACGATTTGGCCAGTGATGAGGCGGTCCCCGGTGCGCATGGCATTCTTCAGCCGAATGTCAACAGGGGAGAGCCCGCAGGCGGCGGCCAGCTTGTCCATCTGCGACTCGTGCCCAAAGCACGCTTGCACCACGCCGAACCCGCGCATGGCTCCGCAGGGTGGGTTGTTGGAGCGCACCGCATAGCCATCGACCGTGGCAATGTCGCAGCGATACGGGCCCTGCATGTGCGTTACTGCATTAATCAACACTGCTGACGAAGTAGATGCATACGCTCCACCGTCAAAGACCGCTCGCACTTCGACGCGGCGCAGTGTGCCGTCGCGATCGGCATGATGGCGCATCACCATCGAGGCAGGGTGGCGATGGATGTGGCCAAAGAATGATTCCTCACGCCCATATTGCATCTTGATCGGGCGTCGAGTGGCGAGTGCTAGCAAACAGCAGTGCACCTGCAGGCTGATGTCCTCGCGCCCGCCGAAGGCGCCACCAACACCTCCCAGGGTGAGGCGCACACGCTCGAGCGGAAGACCCAGACAGGCCGCGATTTGTTTTTGATCTTCATGCAGCCATTGCGTAGCCACATAGAGCTCGACGCCGGCACCGTCGTCATCGGGGAGCGCCAGCGCTGCCTCTAAGCCAAGGAACGCTTGGTCTTGCATGCCCACTTCGTAGGTGCCTTCAACTACGACCTCGCCCACGAAGTCCTGATCACCGCGCACCACTTTTTGACGGCGAATCACATTGCCATCAGGATGAATTGGCGCGAACGACCCGTTTATGGCTTGTTCGGCATCGAGCAATGCAGGTAGCACTTCGTACACCACAACGATGGCGTCGAGCGCACGCCGGGCAGTCTCAGGATGATCGGCAGCCACTGCGGCGACTGGTTCACCAGCAAAGCGCACCACGTCTTTGGCAAACACTGGTTGATCGCTGGCGATAAGACCATAGGTGAGTTGCCCGGGTACATCAGCTGCAGTGATAACCGTGACGACACCGTTGATGGCTAGCGCCGAAGAGACATCGATTGAAATGATGCGGGCATGCGGATGCGGGCTGCGCAGTGTTGCGCCCCACAGCATGTTGTCGGCCCAGGCGTCAGACGAAAAAGCAAAGCGGCCCTGCACCTTGGCCAAGCCATCGGGGCGAACGGCGGAATTGCCGAGTGTGCCGCGCTCACCACGCTTGGAGGCTGTAGACGTCGTTTGAGACATGTCAGTGCGCTGGCTGGTCTGGTGGTGTGTTTCGCTGATCGCGTGCCATTTCAATGGCGGCGAATATTCGCCCGTAGCCGGTGCAACGACAGATGTTGCCGCTGATGGCCTCTTTAATTTGCAGCTCAGTAGGTTGCGGGTTGCGGTCCAACAAATGATGAACTGCTACAACTAGGCCTGGCGTACAAAAACCACACTGCACGCCTCCGGCATCGATGAAGGCTTGTTGCACATCGGTTGGTGTGCTGTGGGTGGGGTCGCTAGACAACCCTTCGACAGTCACAATCTGGGCATCGACGGCGGTGGCTGCCATAACAAGGCATGAACATATGGGTTCACCATCCATGAGCACAGTGCACGAACCACACTCGCCCTGCTCACAAGCGCCCTTAGTGCCGGGTAGACCCAGGCGCTCGCGCAAGACATACATGAGGCTCTCGCCAGCCCACGCGTCGCGCACTTCGTGCTCATTGCCATTGACGGTAAGTCGGTAGAACTCGTTACTCATCGCTACCTCGCGAGTCGGTTCCTGAATACTCGTTGGCGCGCAGGAGCAAACGTTCAGCGAGCACGGCTACAGCATGGCGGCGATAGAGCGCTGTCGAGCGGTGGTCATCAATCGGCGAACACTCTTGCGCTGCTCGCTGTCCAAACTCGCGCGCTAGAGCTGGCGGAACTGTAAGCGAACCTCGCAGATCGCTCTGCTGGCCGAGCCATGCTTCGGCACGTTTGGCGCGCACCACGGTGGGTGCCACAGCCCCGAACGCCAGACGTATGGTGCCGCCAACGGCATCGTGCACCAAACACGCTGATGCTGCCGAAATCACCATCGCATTGCGCGAGCCCACTTTGGCGTAGCCCGAAAAGCCCTGCAAAACGGGGACAGTTACTGCAACGATGACCTCGTTGGGTTGCTTGAGGTTCTTTTTCACACCCACCATGAAATCGTGTATCGACACGTCACGCTCGGTGGAAGCGCTGCGCAAATGGACGACGGCGTCCAATGCACTCAACACAGGTAAGCCATCACCAGCGGGCGAGCACGTGCCGAGGTTGCCACCCAGCGAACCAGCGGCACGAATCTGCGGCGAACCCACCGTGCGGGCTGCTTGGGCGAGCGCCGGCGCATATAGCGACAACGGGACTCGTTCCATTTCGGCGAACGGCACACCAGCCCCGATGCGCAACAATGCGGTTTCAGGGTCAAGGTGCCAGCGTCGCAGTTCAGCAACGCGACGCAGCGAAATTATGTCGTTGACGCGCGCGCGATTGAGGTTAACTTCGACCATCATGTCGGTGCCGCCTTGAATCAAGCGCGCATCCGGATAGTCGCGCAGGGCATTCACCACTTCCAGCACCGACGTGGCGTTGATTACGGTCACAGTGTCGGGCTCCATCCGGCGAATGTATCGATCATGGCCCTGACGTCACCGAGTGGATACAAGATCGGGCACGTGGCGCCGTTGCGCATGTAGTGGGTCACTTGTTCGCGAGCGTCAGCCGGTGTGCCGCTGGCAGTAAGCATCTGCACGATCTCGTCGGGCACGTGTTTTGATGCTGCCACCACTTGCTCGTGGGTTGCGGGCCAGGTGAGCACACTGCCAACTTTGTCGAGGATTGACTGCGGCACACCTGAGGCTTTCATGATGTGTGGTTGCTGGCCCAGGTATTGCGTGACCATCTCGCGAGCCATGTTTAACGCGATGGATCGATCCTCGTGCACGCTGCACACCACCAACTGGGGGCGGTCGATGTCGTCAATGCTGCGCCCAGCTTTGTCTGCGCCGCGACTCAGAGCCTCCATTGCCTGGGCGTTGTACTCAGGCGAGACCAGATAGTTGAGCACGACTCCATCGGCGATCTCGCCGGTGAGCTCCATCATTTGCATGCCCGTGGCACCGATGTAGATCGGCACTTCCTTGGCACGACGCTCTTGGTACACATAGTCGAGCTCGACGCCATCCAGCTGTACGAATTCACCGTTCATGGTGACGGTTTCGTTGTTCAGCAGTGCGCGCACCGCTGTGACGATTTCGCGCATGGCTCGCAGTGGCTTGGCGCGAGTGATGCCCACTTTTTGCGCTAGCGGATCCCACCAAGCACCGATGCCGAGGATGACCCGGCCAGGTGCCAGGTCATCGAGGGTGCTGAAGGTTGCAGCCAGACGCGCTGGGTTGCGGCTCCAGCAGTCCACGACTCCTGATCCCACTTTGAGCGTGGTGGTGACTGATGCGAAAGCTGCCATCGGCACGGTGGCTTCGCGCACCAAGCGGCTCTCGGCTTGCCAGACCGCTTCAAAACCCTGTGCCTCGGCGTATTGCGCAAATTCCATTCCTTGACGAATCCGGTGGGCGTCTTGCAGGTACAGCGCGACTCGTGACATGGCTAGAGGTTCTCCATTCGTTGGTGCAGGCGCTGGGCTGCTGCCTGAGCTTTGTGGCGCACTTCAGCTTCATCAACTCGTGTGGTGGTGCCAGCTTGCACTACCCACTGGTTGTTGACTTGTACTGATTCGACTCGCATCGCCGTGGTGAAAGCAGCATGCCAGGCATTATCGGCAGCGGGGTAGCGCCAGGTGACTTTGTCGGTCTCAGATGCGGGAAACAAGCGACGCGCGTTGTGCATCCACCCAGCCACGGTGTCGGGTGTTTGTGAGGCGTCAAACTCGCGCAACCGCACATAGGCCAGCCGGGACTCTTCGGCCATGTCGGCGCCGATGCCGTCGGAGCCCAGCACCACCGGGTTGGGGCGGGTGGTGGGCTTGGCGTAGCCGACGCCGTTATTCATATTGGAACGCGGGTTGTGGGCGAGCCAACCAGCCAACTCACGATCGAGATGCACGCCGTGCACGAGCAACCAGTTGTCTTTTGCTAGGTGGGCGAGTCGCGCGCCTGCTTGCAGATCGTCAGTTGCTTCGGCCACGTGAATGTGCACGCCAACCGCCAGCCGCTGCGCAAGTTCGCTGGCAGCTTCGAGTGTTTCATTTGAGCAACTAAAAGCAGCGTGCACGCCGACCATGCCATCGCCACCGGCTTTTATGTGGCGCTCGCATTCTTCTAAGCCGCGCTGGGCAGCCTTAGTCATGGTGGAAAGTGGTGACACCTTTTGGTGCAGTGCACCATCATCACCCCAGCGGTCGGTAACGCCATAACACGCTCGTACTCGCACGCCGACTTCGTCACAGGCCCGCGTGATCGCTTCGAGCGAGCCTTCAATGGCGTTGGGTGACTCGTGGTGATCGATGATGCAAGTGGTGCCCGCGAGGGCAGCTTCGAGAGCGCCAAGTTTGGCCGACCAATAGATGCTGTCTATGTCGTGGGCCGCGTCAAGACGCCACCACACCAGTTCGAGCATGTGGGCAAACGACGTGGCCGTAGCGCGCGGTGCTGGCATGCCGCGGGCAAGAGCCGAGTACAAATGGTGATGGGCATTGACCAAACCTGGGGTAGTGCTCGTCATCGAGTCAGAAGTGTTAGTCATCGTCATCTCCGCCGCGGCGCATCGGCAACGAGTTGCGCCACACACCGTCCAGATCGTGGAGTGCTGCCGCAACGGCACCAGCCGTTGGCACCAAACCGATTTCGCCGACGCCTTTGATGCCGTAGGGCGAGTTGGGTTGGGGTCGTTCGACCAAGATCACATCCATTGCCGGCACATCCTTGGCGCGCAAAATGCCGAGACTGCGCAGTGTCATGTTGGTGGGGAACCCTGTGGCGGGGTCACTCGGGAAGTCTTCGGTAAGCGCATAGCCAAGACCCATGTGGATGCTGCCTTCGATTTGCCCCTCGCACAAGGTGGGGTTCATGGCTCTCCCCACATCGTGGGCGGCGACGACTCGTTCGACTTTGCCGGTATCGCGATCCATGATCACGAGTTGTGATGCATAGCCGAAAGTGGAATGGATAATGGGGTTGACCACATTTGGGTCGCCGAGTTTGGTGGTCCAATCCACGCGGTATTCACCAACATGGTCGACACCGCGGGTTAAACCGTTGGCGAGTGCCGTAGCGCATGCGGCCTGCACTGCGCCGGCGCCCATCAACGTGCCGCGTGAACCGGTGGTTTGACCGAGACCGAGTTCGCGAGTGGTGTCGACCACGACGTGCATTTTTTGCGGATCAATCTCGAGGTGAGCGCCGAGTTCCTCGATTACCACTTGCATCGCAATGGTGTGAATGCCTTGGCCCATCTCTGTCCATCCGTGGCGCACTTCGATGCTGCCGTCTTCTTCGAGGCGTACGACAGCCTTGGTGATTTCTTTAAAGCCGTTGCCGAGACCACTGTTCTTTAATCCCAGGCCCAACCCGATTGGCTTGCCTGCGGCACGCGCAGCGTCGTAATGCGGTTTGATGGCATCCAAACAGGCCAGGGCACCATCGCAACCCTCGTCCATGATCTGTCCAGGGCCCCAGACCATGCCCGGGCGAATCACATTGCGACGTCGAATTTCCCAACCGCTGATGCCCACTTGCTCGGCCAGTCGGTCGAGCATGCCCTCCATGGCGAATTGGGCCTGGTTGGCGCCGAAGCCACGAAAGGCACCGCCGACTGGGTTGTTGGTACGCACGGCGATGGCCTCAACATCGATCGTTGGCACGTGATAGGGGCCGCTGGCATGGCCAGCCATGCGCTCGAGCACTTTCATACCAACACTCGCGTACGCCCCAGAATCACCCACAGCGCGCACACGCAAGCCTGTCAACACACCAGTGACGTCACACCCGAGTGAATATTGCATACGAATCGGATGGCGCTTGGCGTGCATCAGCAAACTTTCTTCTCGCGACAACACGCATTTAACGGGTGCGTCAATCAGCCAAGCGGCCAACGCAGCATGCGCCTGGTTAGACATGTCTTCTTTGCCACCAAAAGCGCCCCCGTTGGACACCAGCGTGACGGTGATGACCTCATTGGGCACGCCGAGCACTCGGGCGATGTCGTTGCGATCGTCCCAGATGCCTTGCCCACCTGAGTACACCTGAAGATGGCGTTCATTGGAAACCTTGGATGGCACGGCAACAGTGGCCTCGGGTTCTAAAAACGCGTGTTCAATGCGTTGAGTTTGAAATGTTTCGGCAAGTACGTGGGCACTGGTGGCCAACGCTGCGTCAACGTCGCCGCGCGAATACGTGCTGGTACTCAGCACATTATTTTTGGTCTGCCACACGGCAACTTCATCGGTGTGCAGCGCAACATCGATATCGGTGATAGGGGTGTGCACTTCGTAATCCACCGTGATGAGCGCGGCTGCTGCGCGAGATGCTTGGCGAGAGTCGGCGACCACAATGGCCAACACGTCACCGGCATACGACGTGATGCCCCCGACCGGAATCATCACTGGCCAGTCTTTGTAGATGATGCCGACCATGAGTTCACCTGGAATGTCTGCAGCGGTAAACACCGCATGCACTCCATCCGCAGCGCGAGCAGCCTCAGTGTGAATGTGTTTCACGGTCGCTCGGGTGTAGCTCGTAAAGTGCAGCGAGGCATGCAACATGCCAGGCATACGAATGTCGTCGATATAGCCACGGTCGCCCAAGGCCAGCGCGTCGGCTTCGTATTTGGGCGAGCGCGTACCAACGCCAGCTACAAGTGGCATCTTCGGAATGTTGCCGAGCGCTACATATTCGATGGCTTCAAGAATTTTGGCGTACCCCGTGCAACGGCACAGGTGAGCACCCAAGTGACGAGCCATGTCGCCACGTTTCAGTGCTGCACCTTTTTTGTCGATCTGGGCCTTGGCTCGCACCACGATGCCGGGAATACAAAAACCACACTGCAACCCGCCGCAAGCGGCAAATGCCTGGGCAAACATGCGCCGTTCGGTTTCGTCTACGCCTTCGAGAGTGGTGATGGTCTTGCCTGCGGCTTTTTCCATGCTGGTCTGACACGACACCACTGCTTTGCCGTCAACCAATACGGTGCAGCACCCGCATTGACCAGAGGGCGAACAGCCGTCTTTGGGCGACGTGATGTCGAGTTCCTCACGCAGCGCCGCCAGGAGGTGGGGGTGGGTACCACGCACCATCACAGGGGTGCCGTTGACGATGAGGTCAGTCACCTTTACAGTTTGTCAAGCAGTGGGCGTATCTGCCATGGATACTGCTGAAAAGACGGCTATTTCACGAGCTGGGGGGCCAGAGAGCTGGGAACACGCCGTAGAGCCTGGCTTAGAGCAACGGTGAGCCGTCGGCCTTGGTGTGAGGGCCCCGCTGGGTTACATGGCGTCGGTAGGTCTCCGGACGGCGGTAGTAGTCGAGGTCAAATAACGTGTTTTGGTAGTTCTTACACCATTCCAAGTCGCAATCGGCCACAACGACTTCGTCGCCGTTGCCCACAGTTTTGGCCAGCACCTCGCCCGACGGGGCGATAATCAGCGATTCAGCCAGCGAGTCGACTCCCTCTTCGTAGCCACCCTTGGCTACACCCACTACAAATGTGCCGTTTTGGTAAGCACCTGCCTGCATCACGAGTGCATGGTGGAAACCAGCAAGACGATCCTGGCTGGGGTCGGGGATGTAGTTCAGCGGAGTGTTGTAGCCACACACGATGAGCTCAACGCCTTGTAGTCCCATCTCGCGATACGTCTCGGGCCAACGGCGATCATTGCAAATCATCATCCCTACGCGGCCGCCGAACGCCGACCAAACACCGAAACCTTCATCGCTTGGCGAGAAGTAATAGCGCTCGGCGTGCTGAAAAGCGCGACCTGGCTCGTTTGTGGCATGTCCGGGGATGTGCACTTTGCGGTACTTAGCAACAACGTTGGCTGTTTGGTCAACCAAAACTTGCGTGTTGAATCGTCGGCCGTTGTCAGTGAGCTCGGCATAGCCGAGGCTGAACCCAATATTGCGCTCTCGCGCTGCGGCAAACAGTGGTGCTGTAGCGGGGGATGGCATGGAACGCTCGTAGTAGTGATCAACCGTTGAGATGTCATTGACGAACCATCGGGGGAAGAACGTAGTAAGCGCCAACTCAGGAAACACCACAAGCGTTGCGCCCTGATCTGCGGCGCGATGCAGCAATGCACAAAGTCGCTGCACACATGATTCGCGACTATCGCTGGCTTGGATTGGGCCCATTTGGGCGGCGGCAACCCTGACGATTCGCGGTGCACCCCGCAACTGGCCCTTCATGTGGCAAACGTCTCTGAGCTCAGCTGCAACATGACGTCCAACAGAATATTTGCGCCAGCAATAAGGTCGGCTTCATCGGTGTGTTCGTTCACATTGTGACTGAGACCCTTGTGGCTGGGTACAAAAATCATTCCGCTTGGGCACATCCTGGCCAACATTTGGGCATCGTGACCAGCGCCCGACGCCATTCGCTGCACTGAATCACCGCGAGCGCGGGCTGTCGACTCGACAATTTCAATGACGCGGTCGTGAAAAATCACCGGTTCGAATCTCACTAATACGCGTCGGGTGATAGTCACTTGCTCGCGCTCGGCCAACGCCGTACAGAACACGGCAATTTCGGCCTCAGCTGTTTGCAGAATAGTTTCGTCAGTGTTGCGCACGTCGAGGGTGAGCGTGGCACGACTGGCCACCACGTTGGTGAGATTCGGGTGGAGGTCAATCTTGCCAACCGTGCACACCTGATCGCCGCCGTAGCGGCTGGCTAGTTGACGAACAAACACAGTGAGTTCTGCTGCGGCGTAGGCCGGATCTTTGCGCAGATGCATTGGCGTAGTGCCGGCATGGTTGCTTTGGCCGTCGATCACAACTTCTTGCCACGAAATACCTTGCACGCCAGTTACTGCGCCGATTCGCACTCCATTGACTTCGAGTAACGGCCCTTGTTCGATGTGCAGCTCAACAAAGGCATGTGGGGTGGTACCCGGGCATGGCACCGAGCCGAGATAGCCGATACGCGCCAACTCGTCACCGAATCTTGCACCGTCAATGCCGATCACATCATGGGCTTGCTCGGTGGTCATGCCACCGGCATACACCAGCGAACCGAGCATGTCGGGCGCAAAGCGAGCACCTTCTTCGTCAGTGAAAATGCCAACTGCCAATGGACGCTGCGGCACGATGCCCGCCTGCTGACATGTTTCGATGACTTCTAGACCCGCCAGCACGCCGTAGTTGCCGTCATATTTCCCGCCGGTGCGGACCGTATCGATGTGTGACCCCGTCATAACGGCTTGACCCTCGCCAACGGCCCACGTGCCGATGATGTTGCCCACGGCATCTACCACCACTTCGAGCCCTAGGTCATGCATCCACGCCACCACGACGTCGCGCCCGTCGCGATCGGCATCGGTGAGCGCCAAGCGGTTGCAACCGCCACCGGCGATGGCCCCCACTTCGGCGAGCGCCATGATGCGCTTCATGAGGCGCTCACCATTGATGCTCAGTGGTTTGTCGGCTGTGCGCACCTTGTCATCCTACGAATGGCAGACTTGCCATTCATGACAGGTATCGATCGCTCGCGCCTTGATGCATTGATGCTCAGCGAGACAGAGCGGTTCGTGCGTACGCACCCAAAATCGGGGGCACACGCCACGACGACGTCCACATTGTTGGCAGGGGTGCCGATGCCGTGGATGCGCCGCTGGCCGGGGCCGTTTCCGGTAGTGCTTGATGCGGCCAGTGGTGCGCGCTTTACCGATATCGACGGCAACGAATATGTCGACCTGTGCCTCGGCGATACCGGGGCAATGACTGGTCACGCCCACCGCGAAATCAATGCCGCTATAACTGCTCAGCTCGCGCGTGGCAGCACTGCGATGCTGCCAACGCCAGATGCAGCGTGGGTGGCCGACGAGTTGACGCGCCGGTTTGGTTTGCCTAAATGGCAGTTTGCAATTAGCGCCACCGATGCCAATCGGTTCTTGCTGCGCTTTGCTCGGGCTATTACCGGCAAACCCAAGGTGATGGTGCACGACTGGTGCTATCACGGCACGGTCGATGAGACGCTGGTTGTTGCTATGGGGGATCGCACCATCAGTCGCAGTGGTGCTATCGGACCACAGATCAACCCTGAGCTCACCACCCGAGTCGTGCCGTTCAATGATCTTGCAGCATTGGAACGTGCTGCAAGTTTTGGCGACGTTGCTTGCATGCTCCTCGAGCCGGCGCTCACCAACATTGGAATCGTGTTGCCTGAGCCCGGTTATTTGGAAGGCGTACGTGAGATAACACGGCGGCACAGCATTTTGCTGATTATCGACGAGACGCACACAATTTGTGCCGGCGCCGGCGGCTGCACGGAGGTATGGAATCTTGAACCCGACATGCTGGTGATTGGCAAAACCATCGGCGGCGGTTTACCAGTTGGCGCATACGGCATGTCGAGTGATGTGGCGACGCTGGTTGAGGCGTTGCAGCTCAATGAAGGAATCGACGTATCAGGGGTAGGCGGCACGCTGGCAGGCAACGCGCTGGCAATGGCTGCGGTACGCGCAACACTTACCCATGCGCTGCTGCCCGAGCAGTTCATTCAAACAACAGCCCTGGCCAGTGCCTGGACCGCAGGCGTGCAGCAATCGTATGAACGACGTGGGCTGCCGTGGAGTGTGCAACAACTGGGCTCGCGTGCCGAGTATTGGTTTTGTCCGCCACCACGCACCGGTGCCGATGCTGCAGCAGCAGTGGATCACAAATTGGATGCGTTCATGCATCTGTGGGCCATCAATCGTGGTGTGTTACTGACACCGTTTCACAACATGGCGTTGTTTTCCCCGTTTCATACCATGAGCGATGTCGAGCAACATACTGCGCAGTTCGACGAGGCTCTCAGCGCCTTGGCCGGCTCGTAAGTGTTGCGGCTTATCTCATGAGTGCTGTTGACATTGCATGGTGCCTGTTCGCAATGGGCTTGGCTGCCGTCGTGCAATCGGTAAGCGGCTTTGGTTTTGCGCTTATGGCGGTGCCGCTAGCCGCAATAGCCGTCAATTTAACGACCGCTGTCATCGCGGTGAGTATCGCCTCCGTCATCAACGTTTCTATGCTCGTGTTGCGCAATTACAGGGACATTGACCGAGGTCTTGCTATGCGATTCAATGTCCCCGCTTTGTTTGGAATGCCGCTCGGGCTGGTGGTGTTGGCGACTATCGAACAACAACAACTAAAGGTTGTGCTTGGGGGGCTGATTATTCTTGGCACCCTCGCTCTCATGCGTGGAGCAGGTGGACTTACTGCGCGCGCATGGATTGACGTGATGGCGGGCGCTATCTCGGGTGTACTCGCTGCCTCGACAGGAACCAACGGCCCACCGCTCGTTCTTGCTGCCCAGATGAGAAAACTGTCGCCCGATGTGTTTCGAGCGACGATGTCATTTACCTTCATCGTTTCGGGGCCACTCAGTTTGATCTTCTTCGCCTTCGGTGGATATTTCAGTTGGCCGGCTGTGTGGCTGGCAGCTGGTTCGATCCCACTGCTAGTTGTCGGTCAGATAATTGGGCTCCGCATACGACCGCTGATCAACGAAATACAGTTCGCTCGCTTCGTTTATTTGTTGCTGTTGTTGAGCGGTATCAGCGTCGGACTCTCCGGGCTTGTTGGCTAGCTACGACTTGACAGCTACTCGTGTCGTTAGCCGCCGAACCATCCCAACCAGGCCTCTTTTGATTTTGGCTTGAAGATTGCATTCGACGAACGGACGCGGACCATTGAATCCTGTGCCGCTGGCGAGTACTGATGCCCAGGGAAAATCACGGTGTCGTCAGGCAGCGAGGCCAGACGTTGCAAACTGTCGTACATGTCGCTTGGGTTGCTTCCAGGTAGGTCGGTGCGTCCACAACCATCAAGAAAGAGCGTGTCGCCTGAAACGAGTCGTCCATCCACCAAAAAGCACTGGCTGCCTGGAGTGTGACCTGGTGTGTGCACGAGTGTGATCTCGATGTCACCGACTTTCACGATGTCGCCAGGCTCGTGTGCTGTGAGATGAGTTCGCTCCACGCCAGTCACTTTGGTCACCCATTCGACTTCGGCTTGCTGCACATGAATCGGCACACTGCATCGCTCAAGTAGAGATGCGATGCCATCGATGCGCATACCCATCATCGAGCCTCCAACGTGGTCGGGGTGATAATGCGTGGCAAGCACACCAGTAAGGCGAAGACCGTCGGCTTCGACTGCATCAATGAGACCGTTCACGTCGTACGCAGGATCGATGAGCACACAATCACCCGTTTGACGATCACCGATCGCATACACAAAATTCACCATCTGACGAGCCATGTCGTCGTTATGGGCGAAGTCGCGGCCTGACAACAACTGGCGAAAATAGAACCGGTCGTCCAGCACGACACCGAAACTATCTCGTGTAGTGAAGTGCCGCCGGTACTTATCTGCAGCCACTCGCATTCATCTGCCTGTATCGGCATTGTGCTGGGCCTACTCTTAAGCCGTGGCTGCTGGCTCGTCTACTGCATTGCGCTATGCCATCGTCGGCACCGGCATGATGGGGATCGAGCACATTCAGGCATTGCAGACCTTGCCTGATACCCACATCGTGGCGCTGTGCGACCCCCATGCCCCGAGTGTTGCCGCAGCTCGTCATGCTCTTGGTGCCGATCGTGATGCGGCTCGGGTGTACACCGATGTGGAGACCATGGCGGCGGCTGGTGAGTTTGATGTCGTGGTGCTCGCTAGCCCGAACCACACTCATCGCGCATTGGCCGAACCGCTTTTACGCAGTGGTGCGCACCTGTTGATTGAAAAGCCACTGTGTACTACCG
>JBBANT010000015.1:15981-18694 GCA_040401815.1 Ilumatobacteraceae bacterium
TTTTTTGACTTGATGCGCTTGGTATTACAAGCCGAACCAACTTCGGTGTTTGCCTCGGGGGCTCAAGACGTTAACCATCTCGATGAGACGTACGGCGGGCGTACACCCGACATTTTGGATAATGCGTTTGTTGTGGTCGATTTCGATAATGGCGCGCGAGCATCGTTGGATTTGTGCATGTTCGCCGAAGCCACAAAAAACGAGCAGGAGATTTCGTTGGTGGGCGATCTCGGTAAGGCTGAAGCACTCGTGACGCAGGGCATCGTGCGGCTTGGGTTGCGGGCTGATGGTTGGTTTCAAACCAACGAGCAATTAGTCAACCAAGCTGACTTGCCTTCGGTTCTACAGCATCAAGGTGCACATCACGGCTCGTCGTGGCGTGAGCATGTGGCGATGCAGCAAGCGATTCGCAACAACATGCCAGCTGAGGTAACGCTGCATGACGGGCTCATGTCGGTAGCCATGGGTGAAGCCGCACACCGCAGCATCGCCGCCCACCGACCCATCGCAATGTCGGAGATTCTGCCTTAGAGCAACGCCTCAAAAATCTTCGTACGCAACTTCGGAACTTTGTGGTGGCTTGCTTCGTAGTTATCAATTGACTCTGACAGCGCAATCAGCGAGTTGACTCCTAAGAAGCGCAACGGTTCGGGCTCCCAACGGGGCGAGCGGTGGTTGACGAATGGTAGTTGGGTTAACGAGGTCTGGCGCTCGAGCAGTAGATCCACCAGCGTGCGGGCTAACAAATTGGTAGCGGCTACACCATCGCCCACGTACCCACCGAGGCGCGCGTATTTCTGTGCGCGATCGAGCATGACGGTGGGTGTCCAGTCGCGGGGCACCGCTAACGGCCCGCCCCAGCGATGAGTAATGCGCGCCTGGGCGGCAGCGGGGAAGTGCTGGGCGATGGCTGACACGATTCGGCGGTGGGTGTTGTCGTCAAGATCGAAGCGTTCACGCACCCGTGAGGCAAAGTGATATGGCGCCCCGCGCCCACCAAAAGCGATTCGGCCGTCGGGTGTGAGCTGGGCGTAAATCACCATTTGTCCGCCGTCGTTAAATGTGGCCCGGTTGTGCCAACCGAGCGCACCTAGCGTTTGCGCATCGAGCGGCTCGGTAGCCACCATCAGTGAATACAGCGGCACGATTCGCCGTTTTGTTTGGGCGATCGAATGCGAATAACCCTCGGTGGCTTGCACCACCTGTTTGGCAACCATACGCCCATGACTGTGGGTGACGACACCGTTGTCGATCGCTTGCACAGCAGTGTTTTGCCAAATGGTGACACCACGTTGATGGAGCACTTGCGCCAAGCCATTGACTAGTTGAAACGGGTTGAGTGTCGCGCAATGCCGGCTGTAAATCGCCCCGTGCGTTTCGGCGACCGAAATGTGTTCGCTTACTCGGCTACTTGGTAGCCATTCGGCGTCACCGGCACCAAGCCCACTGGCATGTTGTTGCTCTAAGACACCCCGTAAACGCTCTGCTTGCAGCGCTGTGCTGGCCGACTGGACCGTGCCACCTTGATGCCATCCACATTCAATTCCATCACGATGGAGCACTTGTTCAATTTCGGGCAAGGTGGCGAAACTTTCTTGATACGCAAGCAGCGCCGCATCGCGGCCGTAAACAGCAGCAAGTTCACTGACGGAAAGAGGAAAGAATCCACTGCACCAACCACCGTTGCGACCGCTTGCACCAAAGCCAACATGGCGCGCTTCCACTAACGCAATTCGTAGCGATGGTTGAGCAGCACTGAGATAGTAGGCAGTCCACAAACCGCTTAAACCGGCACCAACAATGGCAATATCAACCTCGGCGTGTGCAGGCGCAGATTCAAACGCGGTTTGCTGAGTTGCACTGTCATGCCACACGGGATACGTGGCAGTGCTCTCAAAGCCCGTCATAGTGGTACAGTCACAACGAATTAGTCACAGCGGAATAATCAGGGCTTCATCACACTCATGAGTGGTGACCACAGGTCGTAAATCGCTCGCTCGGGGTCGGCCACTACGGCAACTTGCTCGTCGACTCGCAACGTGGCCCGCTTATTGTCGGTTTGTTGCCAAGCGACCTGCCCGTTCGTAGCGAACTCCACCAGTGCGCCTGCCAAAGCGTCAGCGATAGTCCGGTGAGCCGCTGCGCAATCAGTGGCTGAGCCAATGAAGAACTCCACATTGGGGGCAGTCAAGTTGTCGAACACGAATGGAATGTCTAAGCCATGACAAGCACCGAGAATGCCGTCGAATACAGGGGTAGGCCAAGTGAAAAAATATGACCACGTTGGGCTGCCACTGCGATCGCGAGCATCAATCACTTTCCATGCTGGTGCGCGAAACGACTCGTCGCTCTGTAGGGCGGCCAACATTTGTGCTGGGGTCGACGCAGGTCGCAGCTGGGTGTACGTCTCCCAGGCGCGGTCGGCTGCTGTGCCAAAGCGAGTGGCGAAGGACTCGCGCGCAGTCTCGGTAGTCAACGTTGCGGCAGCGGGATTCAGTGCAACCCAAAGACGACTCTCATCACGCAATGTGCCGATCACCAATCCGCGCTGATCCGCTGCGAGGTGGTCATGGAAATTGTGCGGCACGACATCACCGCCGATTGTGGGGCTAAACATGGTGACAACATCTTTCGGGTCACGCAGAAGTCGGCTTTGGGCAGCAACTATCTCTTGCGAAGACTTCTGAGCCAAATCATCCAGCGAAGCCGCGCC
>JBBANT010000015.1:18794-21494 GCA_040401815.1 Ilumatobacteraceae bacterium
GCTCCGAGTCGATAATTGATAGCGACGACCACACAACCCCGAGCCGCAAGATTGCTGCCGTCATACCACGAAGCGTGAGCAGTGCCATTAGCGAACGCACCACCATGAATCCACACCAAAACTGGCAACCCTTGTGCACCGACCGGGGCGAAAATATTGAGCGTTAGGCAATCTTCATTCATTGTCAGATCGCCGGTACCCATTGCTTGCTCGAGCATCCCTGGCACTTGAGGACACTGCGCAACCGCGTCAAGCGCGCGAACAGTGCTCTCGAGACGTGCTGGTTTGAATCGCTCCGCTACGGCGTACACCAAGTTGCGAGTGACGGATACAGCCTGGAGGGAAGGGCTTTCGGACATGAAGCCGAGCGTACCCACTACGGTAAACCCGTGTTGCGTCGTGGCCTGAATCGTGCGGTGAACAATCTGGTCGGCAATGTTGTGGCTGCTCGGTGGGAAGACTGGCAGTTCACTGCGTCAATCACCAAGAGCACGGCTCGTGGCAAGAGATTCAAACAGTTTGGCGACGGTTCGCTGATTGCGTTTCCGTGGGTCACGATTTATAACGAGCACTACATCGAGATTGGCGCCGACACGATGCTTGGCCCGTACTGTGCGTTATCTGCTGGGATGATGCCCGGCCAAGAATGCGTTACTTCGCCCGTAGTACGCATCGGTGACCGATGTTTGATCGGTCGAGGCAGTGGCATTGTGGGTCATTTGGCAATTGAAATTGGTAACGACGTGTGGACTGGCCACCATGTGTACATCACCGATCAGAATCATGGCTATCAAGACGTGAGTCGCCCAATCTCGCAGCAGACACAGCCCGAAGAGCCTGTGCGAATAGGTGACGGCTCGTGGCTGGGCACCGGAACCGTGGTGCTTCCAGGCGCGCAAGTTGGTCGCCACGTCGCCGTGGGTGCCAACTCGGTGGTTACTGGCAAGTTGCCTGATTACTGCGTTGCTGTGGGGGCACCAGCTCGAGTGATTCGGCAATATTCAGCTGACTCAGGCTGGACGCCGGCCCAGGAGTTTGCGAGTCAGCCCAACACCTAGAGCGCACTACACCGAGAGGTCGATCGGCGGCGAACAACTTGGCATGCGGTTGTCGCCGGCGAAGGTAGCGATGCGCTCGGCCAGCGGCAAGCCCTCATAGGTGCTTTCAGCAAATGGAGCATTGTTCTGGCTGCGCAGTTGTGCGCTGTAGGCGCGGCGATCGTCAATGTAAATGTTGTAGTCGGCGATCCATAGCGGTATGAGTGCGCGGCCCTTTTCGTCGGAGGGCATATCAGCTTGTAGGTCTGCCAACATCTCTACCAATGTGTCGGTGGCGCGATCTACCAAGTTGGCGCGCTCGGACAACCCACCCGTACCTGGTTCGGTAATCAGGCGATAGTCAGCAAGTTCGATGCGCTGTAGCTCGGCTTGTTTACATCGAACCTCGGCACGCTGCGTCCATTCGATGTCGCCGATCTTGTTTACCGCTTCTTTGGATGCAAAGCCAAGCGCATAAACCCACATAACCGCGATAGCCGCACAGATGAGTGACAGAATAAGACGTGTCGCAATCCGCATTTGCCGAAACGCTACCTGTGATTTCACCACCGAATCGCTTCATTCAAGCCAAGAACCTGATTCTTGCGCTGGTTAGTTTTCACACGGGCTATTTCGTAATTGCGGTGAGCGGCGCAGCTGTGTTCGCCATCGCCACAGTCGCATCGTCATATGGCGTGAAGTTGATGATCGATGATGTGATTTTGCCAAGTTTTGAACCTGGCACGACTGGGTCGGTGGGTTTCGGCACTTGGCTAGGTGCTTCGCTGATTGTTGTAGCGATAGGTGTTGTGCGTGCGGCGGGCGTGGTGGTGCGTCGATCGTTCGCAGGCATATTGGAATGGACTACGGCCAGAACTATCGCCGACAAAGTGCTGCGACACATGATGACCCAACCGCCAGCATGGCATCGGGCTCGCATGACTGGTGACGTGGCAGCCCGCGCCGGTACCGACACCGATGCTGCGATTGCACTGTTGGCACCGTTGCCTTTTTCGACATCGATTTTTGTTCTACTTGTTGCCGCTGGCGCTTGGCTCATCAACACCGATTTGTGGCTCGGGCTATTTGCCTTCTTGGTGTTGCCCACCATGTTGGCTACCAATGTGCTGTACCAACGCAAGGTGGATCGCTTTTATCGAGTTGCCCAGGATGAACTTGGTGAACTCTCGCAGGCAGCCCACGAGAGTTTCGATGGAGTGCTCGTGGTGAAAGCCTTCGGTGCAGAGGACCGCGAAACAGAGCGCCTCGCCGTAATCTCGCGTCGCCTGCAGGTGGCTCGCACCAAGGCGGTGAGTCTGCGCTCGACTTTTGAATCACTCATTGACGCCACACCGTCTTTGGTGAACATTGCACTCATCGCTTTTGGTGCTTTGCGGATTCGCAATGGCTCAATGACCATTGGGGATCTGTCGGCGTTTGTGTATCTCTTCACCCTCGTGGCATTTCCGCTGCGCATCGTGAGCTATTTGTTTAGTGAGCTGCCGCACTCCATAAGTGGTTGGGATCGCGTTCAACAAATTTTGCGTGAGCCACTACTGGCGAACCCGCGGGATGCGATTGGCGAAAAGGCCGAAGCGGGCGACATGGTGCAGTTGGTGAACGTGAGCGTGTCGCACGTAGCAGGCACGGATGCTTTACGTGG
>JBBANT010000015.1:21594-22996 GCA_040401815.1 Ilumatobacteraceae bacterium
GAAGCCACGGTGCTCAAGAACCTGCAATCGCTCGGCGGAAAAATCACCACCTTGATCGTGGCGTCTCGACCCTCAACGATCGCATTGGCTGACGAGGTGGCCTTCATGGTGGATGGAGCAGTTGTGGCGATGGGTAGCCACGCAGATCTAGTGAAGTCAAATTCGCAATATCATCAGCTCATCAGCGCATTCGAGCATGATCGCGGTGCACCAAGCGAGATATCACAGCCATGACCATGATTGACGACATCACACAAGGCGTGCAGCGGCGTGGAGCAGTTGACACCATACGACAGGGCATTGAGGAAGCTCCCGCCCTTGGCAAAGGCCTGTTGCTCACGTTCTTTCTGGCGTTGGTGGGTGCCACTGGGCGCGTCGCAGTTCCGGTCGTTATGCAGCAATCCATCGATAAAGGCTTTGTTGGCGGGGTAGTACGACTCGATTTGATCGTGCAGTTGTGTATTGGTGCTGCTGTTGTCGTAATGGTTGCGGCGTTCAGCCAGCGCACGGCTGTGCATCGTCTCGGCACATCAGCCGAGCGAGGGCTTTATGGCCTACGCGTCAGGCTATTTGAACACATCCACCGATTAAGTTTGGCTGACCACAACGATGAGCGCCGCGGTGCACTGGTTGGGCGAGTAACGAGTGATATCGAAACTCTCACCCAGTTTTTCTCCTGGGGTGGGTTGTCATGGATGCTCAATTTGTCGTTGATGTTCGTGGTTGCTTGCGCGATGTTGGCCTACGACTGGGTACTGGCCTTGGTTGCTTTCGCTGTCGTGGCACCGCTCATTATCGTGTTGCGTTTGGTGCAGCGTCGGTTGGTGCGGGCATACGATCGGGTTCGCGCAGGTAACGGCTCGATGCTTTCAGCAATGAGCGAAACTGTGTCGGGTGTCGAAACCTTGCAGGCCTATGACGCAGTCGAGCCAGCACTGGAGCGTGTTCAACACGCAACTGAACAGCGTTCAAAGGTGTCGATCAAGGCCGGAATCATCGGTGCCTTTTTGTTTCCCTCGGGTGAAGTGTTCAGTGTGCTTACCGTCGTTGCCGTGGTGGGCATTGGGGTATGGCGGGGAGAAGCGGCTGGTCTCACTGCCGGTTCGCTGGTGGGTTTCATGTTTTTGACCTATCGATTCTTGGAACCCATCGCAGAGTTCACCGAAGTTATCGACCAGACCCAAACTGCCGTTGCAGGTTTGCGACGCGTGCTGGGAATCCTCGACACGCCCATTGGGCCACCACCAGCAACCAATCCTGTGGCGTTGCCCGCGGGCCGACTGGGCGTCTCACTGCACGAGGTCACGTTCGCCTATGCACCCCGTGAAGAAGAAATTGCGCCGACCAATGTGCTGTTGCAGCTAAGTCTTGCCATTGCACCTGGCCAGCATGTTGCGTTAGT
>JBBANT010000015.1:23096-24606 GCA_040401815.1 Ilumatobacteraceae bacterium
GACGACTGGGTCGCCAATTTACCACTGGGGTTAGAAACCCCTGTTGGCCAGCGAGGTCAATCACTGTCGGCAGGAGAGCGTCAGATGGTGGCCTTGCTACGCGCCTCGCTGGTGAACCCCGACATTTTGATCTTGGATGAAGCGACATCCTCAGTAGATGCCCTCACCGAAGTGCGGTTGGCGCGGGCCTTGCGCAAACTGGCTCAGGGACGCACCACAATTTCTATTGCCCATCGATTATCCACTGCGGCTCGCGCCGATCGTGTTGTGGTGCTTGCCAACGGCCGCATCGTTGATGATGGCTCGCACGAAGAGCTCATGCAACAAAGAGGCGAGTATTGCCGCATGTACGAGTCGTGGCTGATGGCGACCGGAACAACCGATGCAACACCAGACACAGCGGCTGGTGCTTCATGACCAGAATTGCCCGGCGCTTCACTGCCGCTGCAATGACGGCGTTACTCGTTGTATCACTAGTTGGGTGTGGAGAGGAATCCCCAGCCGCAGCATGTTCGCAAGGCACGTTGTTTGCTGCATCGCGACAGCGGGTTGAGCGGGCAGTCAGCGAACTTGATACCACCACATCGCTAGAGCTACAGGAATCGGTTATTGCAATGTCTGATTTGGTTGCAGTGATGCGCGAGGTGTCGCCTCGCTCACTGCGCGAATCGCTCGGGGTGCTGCTGGCGGCATACGGCCAGTTAGTGGTGAGCCTGGACGCGATTGGCTTTGACCCCGTTGCGGCTTCGACTAGTGCGCGCGTAGCAAGCGCGCGTGTGGCATTTACCGACAAGTCGGTGGTGGAAGCACTCATTGCGGTAGAAGATTTTCTGACAGATCAATGCGAGTTGGCTCGTAGCGCCACCAACCCGGGTTTTGCGTTAACTGGCACGACATTGCCACTCCCCGAGATCGTGGAGGAGCCCAGCCGTGACGTCATTGAAGATGGCTCGGATACCGCACTTGAGCTGCAGACCCTTGGTTTTGCTTACGGCGAAACCTACGACATCGCGTTGGAGGCGTCGCAAGCGCAATGCATCGGGCAACAGATGTTTGCGCTGTTCGGTTCGTCAGGCAATCTTGATGATGTTGATGTCGATGATGAAGAATATTTAGACCTCGTTCGGCAAACTTTTGTTGACTGTGGAGTCACATCGCTCGTTACTACAACCACATCGCAGTAGTCTGCGGACATGTTCATCACTCTCATTCGCCATGCCGAGCCCGAGTGGGTGCGCGATGGCTTCAGCCAAGACAATCCTCCGCTCACGGCACGTGGTCATCGTCAGGCTCGCCGCCTAGCTGATCGGCTCGAGGCTGAGCACTTTGATCATGTGTATGTCTCACCACTGCTGCGAACGCGGCAAACTGCGGCGCCAATTTTGAATGCCCAGCGTCGGGGCGAAGTGATTGAGCCTTGGCTCGAAGAAATCCGCAGTCCAATCTGGCAGGGCAACCCAGCAGAAAAAGCTGAAGCTGCCTATCGCGAAGAAAAGCGTCGGCCAGCAGC
>JBBANT010000016.1:0-4381 GCA_040401815.1 Ilumatobacteraceae bacterium
TTGCCATCCATCGGGTGGTCACCCACCCACGCCACACCGCTGTCATAGTCGGGTGTGGCAAGCAGCCGCTGCACTTCGTCGAGATGCGCTTGCCACTGCGCGCCGGCAATCGACGCCACGTTGGTGATGGCTCCCCCGCGATTGATGCGCGACACCAACAACTCGGTGAGCATTCGCAACCCCAACACGTTGACGCGCATCGTGGTTTCAGCCGCCACGGTGCCAGGCACGCCAGCGATGTTCAACAACACGTCTACTTCGCCGACAATTGCCTTGGCAGCAGCCTCAATTGACGCAGGGTTGGTGAAATCAACAGTCACAAATTGATCGACCGGCAGATCAACGGAGTTGCGATCCAGCGCAACTACTTTTGCGCCAGCTTCGAGTAACAGCTCGGCCACACGTCGACCGATACCCGACGCAGCACCAGTGACCACCACTCGCTTGTTGCGAAATGCAAAATGCGGTGTCATCACATTCGGGCTGCTCATCCGTGGCTAGTCCTATTGATCTTCGTACGGCTGGCCGGCCGCCTTCGGTGCGCGACTCGCGCCGATGAAACCCGCCACCACGATGAGCGTCACGACATATGGCGCCATGATGAGAAATTCACTTGGAATTCCAGTCTTGAAATTGCCGATCTTCAATCGCACCGCCTCGGCAAGCGCAAACACCATCGCCCCGCTAAGCGCACCAACTGGATGCCAACGACCAAAAATCACTGCCGCCAAAGCGATGAAACCGCGGCCACCGGTGATGTTCTGGTCGAACCGCCCAACGATACCGATTGGCCACCAAGCACCACCGATACCCGTGACTGCACCCGCGAGCAGCAAGTTGCGATAGCGCAGTTTGTTGACGTCGACTCCCAGCGTGCCGGCCGCCTTCGGATACTCGCCGATGGCTCGCGTGCGCAAGCCCCACTTGGTGCGGTACAAACCCCAAGTGGCAAGGGCAACCGCCACGAACGAGAAGTACACAAAGATGGTCTGCACAAACAATATTTGTCCGAAAAACGGAATGTCCGACAGCAACGGAAGGCTTATCGGCTTCACTGGCATGAGGTTGTTCATCGTGTCGCGATTTGGCACGAGCACTCGGAAGCTGATGAACGACGTCACGCCGAGCGCAAAGAAGTTGATGGCAAAGCCCACAATCACTTGGTCGACCTTGTAGCGAATTGACATCACCGCCAAAATTGCGGCAAGGCCAACGCCAGTCAATGCCCCCACCAGTGTGCCGAGCCATAAATTGGTAAGCGAGGCGGCGATTGCACTCGTGCATGCAGCAGCAAGCAACATGCCTTCGATAGAAATGTTGATCACACCGCTGCGTTCGCTCAAGATGCCGCCGAGTGCTCCGAGCGTGATCGGCACACTGCGAGTGACCGTGTCTTGCAGCATGCCGACGAAACTGAACGACTCTCCCGCCGCAGCCCACGCCAAGAAACTCATGAATACCGTGGCTGCAGCCAGCGCCAACACCACGTTCGATAACTTGCCAAAACCGCGCAACAACTGAGCCGCCGCCAGAGCCACGAGCACAATGCCCAGCACCCACGCGAAACCCTGTGCCGGGAGTGTGAACTGGCTCGTCTCGGAGAATTTGAACCCTGCGCTACCCGGACGACGAGTGAAGATTCCGAGACACACCGCCGCCAGCACTAGGTAGGTGATGCCGATACTGCGAGCACGCTTACGCTGCTCGGCAGAAACCACGATTGCTGGTGTCGATATGGCTGTCATCCGCCCCATCCTCGAAATGTTTGACCGAACGATTGCACGTCACCCTTGACACGGAACATTGCTTTCACCAACAGTGGTGCAGCGATGAACATCACGATGAGCGCACGCAACACGATGATGAGGTCAATTGGCACGTCGGTATCAACCTGCATCTGGCGCCCGCCAGCCTGCAGCGCCCCGAACAGCAATGCGGCGAACAATGTGCCCACCGGAGTGGAGCGCCCGAGCAAGGCGACGGCAATGGCATCGAAGCCGATGTCACCCGCCACCGTTGCACTTGCGTAGCCGTACAAGCCGAGCACTTCGGTGCCTCCAGCGAGGCCCGCAAACGCACCAGCAATCGCCATTGATGTCACCATCAACGATTTCGGGCGCATGCCGGCATAGCGGGCTGCTTCTTGGTTGAGCCCAGTTGCTTGCATCTCAAACCCCAGCGTGGTCTTGCGCAATAGCCACCAAAAGGCGAAGGTGGCCAGGAGCGCAACAAGAAACCCGGTGTGGGCCAGCAAGTCGATGCGGTTGCCAAGGAGTTTGGGCAACCTTGCTGAATCTTCGACGAACTTCGAAATGGCATCGTCACGGCCCGGACGCTTGAAGAGTTCAGTCTTCAACACCCACAACACGGTGAACGACGCAATGCCGTTGAGCATGATGGTGGTGATCACCTCATGGGCGCCGGTACGTGCTTTCAACACGCCAGGGATGGCTCCGAACATCGCGCCACCGATGCCGGCGGCCAACAGCGCCAATGGCACGTGCAGCACGGCTGGTAGTTGGAATGCAAACCCCACCCACAAGCCCGTCATCGCACCAGCCAACATCTGTCCGGTGGCACCGATGTTGAAGAGGCCGGCTTTAAACGCCGACGAAACGGCCAAACCCGCCAAGAGCAACGGGGTGGCACCGGTGATGGTGTTGGAAATGGCACGGAGCGAGCCGAATGAGCCCTTGAACAGCCCCCAATAGGCAGAACCAAGCGTGCTGAAGGCTTTGCCAAAGTTGCCGTCCCCCAACGCTTCGATGTCGGTGATCACGATGATGAATGCACTCACGAAAAGCGCTGCGACGATAGCCAGCAACGTAAAACGCAAGGACTTCAGCGTGTCAGTCATGCACTCGCTCCTGCTGGCTGCGACCCGGCCATGTACAGGCCGACGTCCATGTGGCTCACCTTCTTTGGGTCCACATTCGCTACGATGCGCCCCCGATACATCACGAGCACACGATCTGCGAGCGACATCACTTCGTCGAGCTCGGTACTCACCACAAGCACGGCGATTCCCATGTCGCGAGCCTTCACCATTTGCGCGTGCACGTACTCGATCGAACCCACATCAATGCCACGCGTGGGTTGTGCGGCAACCGCCAGGCGAATATCCCGACTGAGTTCTCGTGCCACCACCACCTTTTGTTGGTTACCCCCCGAGAGTGTCGATGCTGCCTGCGAGGCGTCGGTGGTGCGAATGTCATACGCAGCCACAAGCTCTTCTGCTTTGGTTGCGGCTGCTCCCCATTTCATGCGTATGCCCTGCGAAAACTCTGCATCGTGATAGCGAGTCAACACCAGGTTCTCAATGATTGACATGTCGGTCACGATGCCCTGGCGTTGCCTATCTTCTGGGATGTGGGCCATACCTGCGGCATGGCGCCCTCGCGGCGATTCATTCGTGATGTCTCGGCCGGCGAGTGATATCGCGCCTTGTGCCACCCGACGCATGCCCGCAATAGCTTCGACGAGTTCGGTTTGCCCGTTGCCCTGCACCCCCGCAATGCCGACAATCTCACCTGTTCGCACGTCGAACGATACGTCATCCACGACGGTGCGACCATCAGCGTCCACCACCGAAATGCTGTTCACACCGAGCATCACGTCGCCTGGCTGTGCTGTTGCCTTGTCAACTACCAATTGCACGGCGCGCCCCACCATCATCTCCGCAATCGAATCTTCGGTGGCATTCTTGGGTAGCGCTTCGCCCACAACTTTGCCGCGCCGCAACACATTGATGCGATCGGCTATGGAAAGGGCCTCTTTCAGTTTGTGCGTGATGAAGATCACGCCCCGTCCGGAATCGACCAACGAACGCACGATCGCAAAAAACTCCAAAATCTCACTAGGTGTCAGCACCGCAGTCGGCTCGTCGAACACCACAATTTTCGCATCGCGCATGAGCACTTTGACAATCTCCACGCGCTGACGCACACCGACGGACAAATCCTCGATTACCGCATCGGGGTCGAGCTCAAGGTGATACTTGTCCGACACTTCACGCACCATCCGGCGCGCCTCTTCGATATCGAGCGACCCGAAACGCCCTGTGGGCTCCACACCGAGCACCACGTTTTCTGCAACGGTCATGACGGGCACCAACATGAAGTGCTGGTGCACCATTCCGATGCCTACGGCAATCGCGTCGGCTGGCGAAGAAAAATGCGTGGGTTCCCCATCGATCAAGAGCTCGCCCTCATCAGGGTGATACAACCCGTACAGCACATTCATGAGGGTGCTTTTGCCGGCGCCGTTCTCGCCAATCAGGGCCAACACCTCGCCCGTGGAAACCGACAAGTTCACATTGTCGTTGGCGACGACACCCGGAAATCGCTTGGTGATGCCCCGTAATTCAAACTTCATTTCGTGC
>JBBANT010000016.1:4481-20052 GCA_040401815.1 Ilumatobacteraceae bacterium
ACCAGCACAGTAATACAACAAACGGGGCGGGCCGCTTTCACGACCCGCCCCGCATGCATAGCGCTAAAAAGCGCTCTTAGATCTTGATAGATCCGTCTGCGATTCCTGCACCGATGGCCTCAACTTCAGCCTTCAGATCATCAGGAACAGCGGTGAATGCAACACCGACACCACCGTTGGCAAGCGTGCCCACGTAGTTGTCAGTCACACCACTGCCTTCGACGACATCCTTGATTGCCGCGAACACGGCTGCGTCGATCTTCTTCAGCACCGAAGCGATGTACACCTCGGCTGCGTCAGGGTTCGACACGCTCATGTCAACGTCAACACCGATGATCTTGACCTTGCCACCCGACTCCAACGCGTACTGCGCTGAGCCAAGACCCACTGGGCCGGCGACTGGGAAGATGATGTCGGCGCCTTCATCGGCCTGACTCTTGGCAATGTTCTTGCCATCGTCGAGGCTTTCGAAGTTTCCGGCGAAGGTGCCGTCTGTGCCGTCCCAACCGAGCAATTTCACGGATGCACCCTTTTGGGTGTTGTAATACTCAACACCCTTGCGGAAACCTTCCATGAAGATGGTCACTGGTGGAATGTTGACGCCACCGTACGTACCGACGATGCCGGTTGTGCTCATTGCTGCCGACAAATAACCAGCCATGAACGACGGCTGGTCTGTGGCGAACACGAGACCGCGGGCGTTTGCCACAGGCGGATCGTATGCGTAGTCAACAATGGCGTAGTTGAGACCAGCATTGGCCTCAGCGGCGGCCTTCGTCGCGTCACCCAAGAGGAAACCCACCGTCACGGTGATGTTGCAGCCCTTGTCGGCGAACGACTGAAGGTTCGGTGCGTAGTCGGCATCGCTTGCTGACTCGAGCAAGTCGATGGTGACACCGAGCTCGGACTCAGCCTGCTGCATGCCGGCATAGGAAATTTGGTTGAAACCCTTGTCATCAACACCACCGGTGTCGGTGACCATGCACGCAAGCGTGTCGGCGCCAGGCAGTGGCGCTGTGGTCTCTTCGGTTACCTCTTCGGTGACTTCTTCTGCTGCGTCGTCACTGCCACAGGCGCTGGCGATCAGCGCAAATGCAGCAAGAGCGAGCGCAGCGGACTTAAGTCCTTTGTGCTTTCTCATTGTGTATTTCTCCCTCTCGTGCAACGGGTGTCGCACGCGTTTGTAGTTGCGACCGAGCATAGTAGACCAGTCGGCACTGATAAGGTTTGCTTTCAGCTTCAAAAGAAAGAGGTTTCACCATGGGCGCATGCGGATGTGGTTACACGACTGATCCAGAGAAGAACTGCAACGGAACCCACCGAGTGGTGCAAGCCGTGAAGACAGATATCGCCCAGGCCCTCGCGGCCCAGGGCTTAGCCGAGGCCGCTGAAGTGGTGAAGGAATTCAAAAAGACAAGCTGAGCCGGGCCGCAGGGCTACAAGTGGGCCAGGTAGGGATCGAACCTACGACCAAGGGATTATGAGTCCCCTGCTCTGACCACTGAGCTACTGGCCCCGGTGGAAATTATGGCTCCGGGGGTGGGGCTCGAACCCACGACAAACGGATTAACAGTCCGTTGCTCTGCCAACTGAGCTACCCCGGAAAGGCTTCGTCAGGCTACTCGTCTTCTACGAATGAACGCAGCCCGCTGTTGTTGTGTGGGTGGCGCATGCGAGCCAGTGTCTTTTGCTCAATTTGACGTACTCGCTCACGGGTGATGTCTTCTTTTTCGGCGACTTCTTCCAAAGTGTGTTGCTTGCCGATGAATTCGCCCAAACCGAATCGCATCGACATGATGCGACGCTCGCGTTCAGGCAGGCCATCAAGTGATTTCTCAATCTGATTCACTAGTTCGCGCTGCACGGTTTCGTTGAGCGGGTCGGCAGCATCGGGGCTCGCCAAAGTTTCACCCACCGTCAGGTCGTCAACGTTGACCCCAATCGGGGCATCAAGGCTGGCCGTGGAAAGCGTGAGTTGTTGAATCTCGAACAATTTTTCCACAGTAATGTCGCAGCGTGCAGCAACTTCTTCGGGTGTTGGATCACGCTTCAGTTCGGCGGTGAGTTCGCGCTCTGAGCGCTGCACCCGGTTGACGACTTCCATCATGTGTCCGGGAATACGAATGTTGCGACCCTGGTCAGCCATGGCTCGAGTCATCGACTGGCGAATCCACCAGGTGGCATAGGTGGAAAACTTGAAGCCTTTTTCGTAGTCGTATTTATCCACGGCATGCATCAGACCGATGTTGCCTTCTTGGATGAGATCCGACAAATGGAGTTCCTTGCGGTCATACCTGCGCGCAATTGACACCACGAGTCGCAGGTTGGCACGCACCATGCGGTCCTTGGCTTTCTCGGCGCCTTTGATTTCATCGCGCAGCCGTTTGCGGTCTGCAGCCGTGAGCTTGCCCTTGTCGGCCTCGAGCCGCAACTTGGCCGCTTGGCCGTCTTTTACCGCTTTACCTAAGACTTTTTCGTCAGCCGACGTGAGGAGCGGCACTTGGCCAATCTCATTGAGATACTGCCGAACGGTGTCGGGCGAATCGCCCCCAGAAATACGCGGATGCCTCACTGGGTGTCTACGCCTCCACCGTTGAACAAACGTCGTACAGCCACATCAATAAATCCGTCACGTCAGAGTCTCGCACATCGCGGCCACTCAACGTGTCCATCTTCTGTTTGATGATGCGATCACGGGTGATGACCTCCACCGTGGTGTTGCTCACCCGCCGCTTGAGTTCACGGCGCACGGCTGCACGCAGCAAATTGAGCCCTTCAACACGTGGGTCGGCATCGAGGGCTGCGTCAAATACCAGTACCCGCGACAACAGCTCTTTGGCATCGGGGTCAAGGTCAACTTCGGCCAATTCGGGCTTGGCGTGATGCGCCAAGAGTGCCTTAAACACTCGCCGATGTGTGTCGTCGGCAAACACTTCTTCCGACACGATGCCCGACACTTCGTCGAGCTTGTGAATCATCAATGCCAAGATGACAAATTCTCCATTTTCTCGGTTGGCTACTGGCGCCGCCGACTGGCCATCGTTACGCGCCCGTTTGGCTTGGAGTTGGCGGTCAACTTTCTGCACGATGTCGTCGATGTCTTGTTTTTCGCTGTAGCCCAGTTGGATTGCCAGCTGCATCGCATAGTCGCGACGAATGAGCACATCAGGATGTTCGTTAATGATTGCCAACGCCCGATCCATGACCCGCCGCTTATCTTCAGGGGTCGCCAACGAAGCACCATCAACCACACGTCGCACGCGAAATGCCATGAAGGCTTCGGGTTGTTCAACTGCAGCCAGCAGACCTTGCGGGTCGCTGTCGGCTAAATCGCCTGGGTCTTTGCCACCGCTCAAACGCGCCACTTTGACTTGAATATCAATCTTGCGTTCCCACTCATAGAACCGCTCGGCAGCACCCTGACCAGCGGCATCGGCGTCGAATGCCAACACCACATTGTTGGCAAATCGTTTCATCAACCGCACGTGGTCTTCGGTCAATGCAGTGCCGCAAGTGGCGACGGCACGTGTAAACCCGATGCGATGAAAACCAATCACGTCGGTGTATCCCTCGCACACCACAATTTGGTCGGCTTTCACCACATCAGATTTCGCCCAGTTCAAACCGTAAAGCGTTTTGGATTTTGCATAAATTTTCGACTCAGCAGAGTTTTTATATTTCGCTGGGTCGGTGCTGCCTGGCAACACTCGCCCACCGAACGCCACTGCTTCACCCGAATCTTTAAAAATAGGAAACATCACGCGCGCGCGAAACGAGTCTTGCAAGCGCCCGCGACTGTTGGTGAATGCCAAGCCGCAATCGCGCAGCAACTCGACACCCACACCCAAGTCGCTGCTGAGTGCGTCCCAAGCGTCGGGTGCCCAGCCGAGCCTGAACTGTCGGGCCACATCACCGCTCAGCCCGCGTGTGCGCAGGTACTCGCGGGCTTCTTTGGCATCGGGTGCGGTGAGTAGCCGCTGGTGATACCACTCAACGGCTTGCTCCATGATTTCCAACAACTTTTTGTTGCGCTGACGATCTGGTGACGGCCCACCCGTGGTGTAGGTAAGCGTGATGCCCGCTTTGGCAGCCAGGTGTTCGATGGCGCCGACGAAATCCATCCGTTCGGCTTCTTGCACGAACTTAAACACATCCCCCGATGCACCGCAACCAAAACACTTGTAGCGACCGGTTTCGTCGCGCACGTTGAACGATGGGGTCTTTTCGCCATGAAATGGGCAGAGGCCCAGAAAATTACGGCCGGCCCGCTTGAGCGCCACATAGTTGCCGATGACTGCCGAAATCGGCTGCGCCATGCGCACCCGTTCTACGTCGTCATCAGCGATGGCCATGCGCGAGACACTAGTTGGCAAACTCGCCGGTTTGGACCAGTCTTAGTGCTTTGGCGCCTGCCGTTTGTTGGCAAGAATTGATGTGAGCACACCAATGACAAGAAAACTAATAATGATGCCGAGCGAAATCGCGACCGGAATGTGAAACCCCCGCCATGCCACGGTCATTTTGACGCCCACATAAATGAGCAGGGCCGAAATCGTGTGTGGCATGTAGACGAATCGCTCACGCATGTCAGCCAACAAGAAAAACAATGCTCGCAGCCCCAGAATCGCCCAGGCATTTGAGGCAAACACGATGAACTGCTCGCGGCTCACCGCCAGCACTGCAGGCACTGAATCCACTGCAAAAACAACGTCAGTCACCTCAATGATTACCAAGACCGCCAATAGCGGTGTTGCGAAGCGCTTGCCATTGACACGAGTCCACATCTTTTGGCCGTCGTAGTGCTCAACTGACGGCACGAAACGACGAAAGAGACGCATGGTCCGCGTGTCGTTTGGGTCGCTGTGTTCATCCTTGCCCCGCAAAATTTTCCAACCCGTGTACACGAGGAACAACCCGAATACCAAGAGCAGAATCTTGAAGCGATTGATAACCGCCGTTCCTACGAGAATGAAGACAAATCGCATGACGAGCGCACCAAAGATTCCCCAAAACAGCGTGCGGTGCTGATATTCACGGGGTACGGCAAAGTGCGAAAAGACAATCGCCCAGACAAAAACATTGTCGACTGACAGACTCTTTTCGATCAGATACGCGCTGAGATATTCCACTGCCGCTGAGCCCGCTTGACCCTGGTCGGCAAACATCCACGCGATGACACCCGTAAACGCCAGGCCAAGCCCGACCCATACGACGCTCTCGAGTGCCGCTTCGCGAATGTTGACCACATGCGCCTTGCGATGAAACACCAAAAGATCCACCAGCAATGCTGTGGCGATCACACCGACGAGCATTGGCCAAGCCCAGACCGGAACGTTTACATCAACGAAGTTTTCTGATCCTGTGCTGGCACCTACAACTAACCCGAAAGCGGAACTGAGCATTACGAGAGTTTAGTTGTGTGGCCATCGCCGTTGTGGCTCTGCGCCGCGGCCTTATGTCGTGGCGCTTTTCACGCCACCGATAACCGCCTGTGCAGCTGCCAAGCGCGCGATTGGCACGCGATACGGCGAGCAGCTCACATAATCCAAACCAGTGCGGTAAAAGAAGTCGATCGACTCGAGGTCGCCGCCGTGCTCGCCGCAAACACCGAGTTTGAGTTTGCGTTTGGTCTTGCGACCTCGCCTGGCTGCAATGGCCACGAGTTCACCAACACCGTTTTGATCGATGGTGTCGAACGGGTTGCGCTTGAGCAACCCGGCTGCCAAATATGCCGGCATCAGTCGGCTTTCGACATCGTCACGGCTAAAACCAAACGTCATTTGGGTCAAGTCGTTGGTGCCAAAACTAAAGAAGTCGGCATGGGCAGCCAGCTGTTCCGCCTGCAGGGCTGCTCGTGGTGTTTCAATCATCGTGCCCACTGTTACTTGTGGGCGCTTCAGTCGTTTGCCCCCAGTTGCAGCGCGAGGTCGCCGTGAAAATTCGGCCAACACACCATCTACCCAGCCGCGTGCCAGTGCCAACTCGTCACTGGCAACGGTGAGCGGAATCATCACTTCGATAATCGGCTCTAGGCCTTCGTCGGCTGCTTGGTCGGCTGCTTCCATGAGCGCGCGCACTTGCATGGCATACAGCCCAGGTTTCATCACACCAAGGCGCACCCCACGCGTGCCCAACATGGGGTTGACCTCGGCCCACGTTTTGGCAGCCGACAACAGTTGCGACTCTTCTTCGTTGAGCCCGACAGTGGCGGCTTTGATTTCGAGTTCGTCAACTCGCGGCAAAAACTCGTGCAGCGGTGGGTCGAGCAGTCGCATGGTGACGGGCAGGCCGCTCATTGCGCGCAGGATGGCGACGAAGTCTTGTTTTTGCACCTCGCGTAGCTCTTCGAGTGCTGCGGTTTCGGTGGCCGGGGTGTCGGCCAAAATCATGCGCCGCACCACAGGCAAACGATCGGGCGCCAAGAACATGTGCTCGGTGCGACACAGGCCGATGCCTTCGGCCCCAAACTCACGTGCTGCAGTTGCGTCGGCGGCTGTGTCGGCGTTGGCACGCACGGCGAGTTTGCCTTTGCGAATTTCGTCAGCCCACTGCAAAAGCGTGGTGAACTCTTTCGGCGGTGTTGCAGCAGCCAGCGGAAGTTCGCCGAGCATCACTTCGCCAGTGGCACCATCGAGTGACACCCAGTCGCCCTCGCGCACCACAACATCGTTGACCGTGAACTGCTGGCCATTGATGTGTACCGCGTCGGCACCCACCACCGCTGGTGTGCCCCACCCGCGCGCCACCACTGCAGCGTGGCTCACGAGGCCGCCACGCGAGGTGAGAATGCCCTCGGCAATCATCATGCCGTGCACATCTTCGGGGCTGGTTTCGTTGCGCACCAAAATGACTCGCTCACCACGTTTGGTGGCGTCATGCGCGGTGTCGGCGCTGAAATACACCCGACCAACGGCTGCACCTGGCGACGCACCCAAACCTGTGGTGAGTGGTGCGCGCTTATGGGCAAACTGCGGGTGCAACACCGAATCCAAGTGTTCGGGAGTAATGCGCATAACGGCTTGCTTTTTGGTGATCTTCCATTTGTATTTTGCAGTGCCACCGTTGTGCACCATTTCCACCGCCATGCGCAGTGCTGCGGCCCCCGTGCGCTTGCCAACGCGGGTCTGCAGCATCCACAATTTGCCGTCGTCGATAGTGAATTCGGTGTCACACATGTCTTTGTAGTGGCGCTCTAGGCGGCCAAAGATGTCGAGTAACTGCGCATGCACTTCGGGAAACTGGCCGGCTAATGCAGCAAGAGTTTTGGTGTTGCGAATGCCAGCCACCACATCTTCGCCTTGGGCGTTGATGAGATAGTCGCCATAGGGCTTATTTTCGCCGGTGGCAGCATTGCGCGTGAAGCCCACCCCCGTGCCCGACTGATTGTTGCGATTGCCAAACACCATGGCTTGCACATTGACGGCGGTGCCCAAGTCGTGACTGATTTTTTCACGCACTCTGTAGGCGATGGCTCGCGAGCCGTTCCACGAACGAAAGACTGCTTCAATCGCCCCGCGCAATTGTTTGGTGGGCTGTTGCGGAAAGTCTTTGCCAGTTGCACGTTTGACCACGGCTTTGTACTGCTCGCATAACTGGCGCAGTTGATCGGCACCAATCGCTGCGTCGGTGGCTGCTTGCGATGTGGTCTTGGCCTGCTCAAACAGGTGCTCAAACAGTTGCCCATCGACACCCAAGACAATGCGGCCATACATGGCGATGAACCGTCGGTAGCTGTCGTAGGCAAAGCGCTCGTCATTGGTGGATTCAGCCAGCCCCACGACGCTCACATCGTTGAGCCCCAAGTTGAGCACCGTATCCAACATGCCGGGCATCGAGAATTTGGCACCTGACCGCACCGATACCAGCAACGGGTCTTTGGCATCACCGAGGCTACGACCCATCTTTTTTTCCAGCGCCGCCACGTGCACTGCCACCTCTTGGTCGAGGGTCTTGGGCCAGCCACTGCGCATGTAGTCGCGGCACGCATCGGTGGTGACCGTAAAGCCGTGCGGCACCGGCAACTTGAGCACCGTCATCATCTCTGCGAGGTTGGCTCCCTTGCCACCGAGCAGATCTTTCATGCTCATGGGCGGCTTGCGATGTTTGTGGTCGAACCCAAAGACGTAGGCCATAGCGCTGGCGAAGTCTATGAAATTTTCAATTGCTCGGCTTGCATAAGGCACGCCCGGCGAACCTGCACCAAAGCGAAGTCGCCAGCCACCGATGTGCAGACGCCAAGCTCGGTGCCACTCGCCACATATTGCTCACCAGCCACAGCTGAAGGAGCAGTAAGCGTGTTAGCCACGCGTGGCAGACGCATTAATAGGTGTGGCGCGGTGCTGCCGCGACTGTCCATGCGCTCGACGAGCTCTTGGCCTGGGTAACAACCTTTGGTGAACGACACGGCCACATCAGCCAAGCCGGTCTCGGCCGGCAACGAGGTGGTGTCGATGTCAACACCAAAGAGTGGCCACGCACATTGCACACGCTCGGCGTGGTAGTCGTCGTCGCTGCCTTGTTGCAGCGTGGCGTCGATATCACCGAACGCATCAACTGCCCCGTCACTCGCTCGCCATGCTGGCACCACACCAGGCAGCGCCAACATGTCGCTGCGCGATTCGGCAGTCAACCCACGCACGGCAGCAACAGTTTGGGTGGTGGCAACAAACTCACACTTCACGCGAATTTTAAATTTGCTCAGCCGTGCAATTGCACTCACGCCCTGGCCAACATCGGTGTCGAGCACAAAATGGTCGTCGGCCACGCAATGCACGCGCAGTAAGGCTGCGATCTTGCCAGTTGGCTCGAGGGCAAATGCGTAGGTGGTTGCGCCAACGGCCAGCCCGGCGATGTCGTTGCTTAGTTGCGAATGCAAAAAACTGCGAGTGTCTTTGCCCATTGCCACGATTACGTCGCGCTGCAGCGCATAGGTGAACGACATCAGGCGCGCTGCTGGCGCTCGGCGGTCATACGCCGTGCTGTCGGTAACGCCGCCACCATGGCTGCCGCTTTGTTGTGGCACTCAAGGTTTTCGTCGTCGGGGTCGCTGTCAGCCACCACACCCGCCCCGGCTTGAAACCACGCCGAGTTGCCTTGGGCAAACATCGTGCGAATAGCGATGGCGGCATCAAAGTTGCCGTTGAAATCCACATAACCCACGATGCCCGCATATGGCCCACGGCGCACGGGCTCGAGCGAGTCGATAATTTGCATGGCCCGCACCTTTGGCGCACCACTCACCGTGCCAGCCGGCAAGGTGGCGCGCAGCACGTCGATTGGGCCGAGACCTTCGCGCAACTCCCCCGACACTTGCGAGGTGAGGTGCATCACATGGCTGTATCGCTCGAGGGTCATAAGTTCGTCAACTTTGACAGTGCCAAACTTGGCCACCCGACCCACATCGTTGCGCGCCAAGTCGACGAGCATCACATGTTCGGCGCGCTCTTTGGGGTTTTCGCGCAACTCGCCCGCCAGACGCCGGTCGTGTTCGTCGTCGCGACCACGCTTGCGAGTGCCAGCAATTGGGCGACTGATGACGCGGCCGTCGCGCACTTGTACGAGTGGCTCGGGTGAGCTGCCGGCAATTGTCAACGACTCGTGGCGCACGAAATACATATACGGGCTGGGGTTGATCTGGCGCAAGACGCGATAAAAGTCAAACGGGTCGGCGTCGAGTTGCACATCGAAGCGCTGCGACAACACCACTTGAAAAATGTCGCCAGCCAAAATGTGTTCTTTGGCCACCCGCACGGCATCTTGGTAGCGACCGTTGGGCAGCGACGACGACAATGAGCCGATTGCAGTATTAGCGCCGGTAGCAGTGTCAGTGCTGGTTGGTGGCTCGACCACGTCGTTGGCTATGGCTTGCGACAAATCGCGGGTCATGCGTTGCACAGCCACCACCGCCTGGTCATACGCCGCATCCACGGCTTGGGCATCTAAGCCCAGTGTCGGCACACTTTCAATCAGATACGCGCGTTGTCGCCAGTGATCAAACGCGGCCAGCGACCCAATCATCGACATGACCGCGTCAGGCACACTGCGATCGCTAGATGGGCCGTTGGGCAGATGCTCAATTTCGCGCACAACGTCGTAGCCGATATGGCCGATCATTCCGCCTTGCAGCGGTGGCAACTCGGGCATCACCGGTGCGCGATGCGCTGCCAACATTGCTTCGAGGGCCACCAAAAAACCTTTGTCGCGCGGCACCGATGCAGGCACTGCACCACTCACTCGCACCTTGCCGTCGACCAACGAAATTTCGGCACGTGGTCGACAACCAACAAAACTAAATCGCGCCCAGCGTTCACCGTGCTCGACTGACTCGAGCAAAAAGCCCGGTTGATCACCGACGAGAGCCAAGAATGCACTCACGGGTGTGTGGCGATCTGCCAGCACTTCGGCCCACACCGGCACCACACCAAATTGCGAGGCGAGCGTGCGAAATTCTTCGCGAGTCGGTGAAATGCGCATCGTCAAACTCAGAGGTACAAGCCGGTGCTTGCCTCGATGCGCGAAGCAGCAACGGCATGCAGGTCACGCTCGCGCAACATGATGTAGTCGATTCCGCCGACTTCGACTTCGTATCGATCATCTGGGCTAAACAGCACCCGGTCGCCCACTTCGGCGGCCCGCACGGTTTGGCCGAGGGCAACGACTTCGGCCCACACGAGGCGTTTGGCCACTTGCGCGGTGGCAGGAATCAAGATGCCACCACCCGAGCGGCGGTCGCCGTCATTCACTGGGATCTTCACCAACAAACGATCATTCAGCATGCTGATCGGAAGTTTTTCGTCGCCCGACATTTGGGTCAGGCTACTGACGAACGCTTATGCCACGGGCAGCCATCGCAGCCTTGGCTTGCGCCACCGTGAATTCGCCAAAGTGAAAAATCGATGCAGCCAGCACTGCGTCGGCACCACCCACGAGCACACCATCAGCAAGGTGATCAAGGGTTCCCACACCGCCACTGGCAATGACAGGCACATCTACGGCGTCGACAATCGCTCGCGTCAGTTGCAGATCAAAACCTTCTCGCGTGCCATCGCGATCCATCGACGTAAGCAGAATTTCACCAGCCCCCAGTGCAACGGCTTGTTGCGCCCAGGTACGCGCATCGATGCCTGTTGCGGTTCGGCCACCGTGCACGAACACCTCGTAGCCATTAGCAGTGTGCTTGGCATCAATCGCACACACCACACACTGATTGCCGAATGCCCCGGAAATTTCTTGGATGAGTTCGGGGCGCTGCACAGCTGCAGTGTTGACGCTCACCTTGTCGGCGCCGGCACGCAGCAGTTGGCGCGCTGAGCCTGCGTCACGCACGCCCCCACCCACAGTGAGTGGTATGAACAGTTGTTCAGCAGCTCGTGTTACGACATCCACCATCGTGTGGCGCTCATCGCTGGATGCCGTGATATCCAAAAACACCACTTCGTCGGCACCTTCGGCGTCGTAACGCGTTGCCAATTCGACTGGGTCGCCGGCGTCGCGCAACCCAACAAAGTTGACACCCTTCACCACTCGCCCCGCAGTCACATCAAGGCACGGAATCACGCGCGCCACCGTGAAGCCGCGCGCGTGTTCGTCGCTATTACCGGCGTGTGACGCGTTCATGCTTGCAACGCTTTCAATGCTTCGCGTGTGGTGAAGCGACCTTCGTACAACGCTTTGCCCACGATGACCCCCGCCAGGCTGCGCACGTCGCGCAATTGACGCAAGTCGGTGAGTGCAGCCACGCCACCGCTGGCAATGATCGGTGTGCTCGACAGCGTGGCAATGTGGCGCAAGCCTTCGACGTCGGGGCCAGCGAGCATGCCGTCGCGCGAAATGTCGGTGATCACAAAGGCTGCTGCCGCCGGATACTGCGTGACTGCGGTGCTGAGCGTGAGAGTTGAACCACGCAACCATCCATCGGTGGCAACTTCACCGTTGCGGTGATCCAAACCCACGGCCACGTCGACAATTTGCGCCACGGCATCCACCAATTGCGGGTCGCGCACGGCTGCTGAACCCATCACGACTCGAGCCACCCCGGCATCGGCCAACTGTTGGGCGTCGTCCACACTGCGCACCCCACCACCGGTTTGCACACGCATGCGTTGCCCCAGGCTGCGCGCAATGTGTTGCACCACGGCCCGGTTGTTGCCGTCGCCTTTGGCTGCATCAAGGTCGACGATGTGCAGCCACACCGCGCCGTCGTCGGCAAATTGTTGGGCCACAGTGAGAGGGTCGGTGCCATAGTCGCGCTCGCGTGCAAAGTCGCCTTGCTCGAGCCGCACCACGCGACCACCCCGCAGATCGATGGCGGGATACAACTCCATCGTGGCGCTAGGCAGCAACTAAGCGCGCAGCGTCAACAAAGTTGCGCAGCAGTGCCAAGCCGTCGGATGCCGATTTTTCAGGGTGAAATTGCACGGCAAACACGTTGCCAACTCGCACAGCAGCAGTCACCTCGCAGCCATAGTCGGCAGTGGCCACGATGCACGACGCATCAGTGGGCACGCCGTGCAATGAGTGCACGAAATACATCCATGGTTCGGCAGGCAGCGATGCAAACAGCGGATCAATGTGTGACCCTGGCGTGGCCCGCAGTTGCAACTGGTTCCATTGCATTTGTGGCCGCTTCACCGTGGGGGGCAAATAGCGCACCACGCCTGGCACCACGTTAAGGCCGGTAACACCCGGGCTTTCTTCGCTTTCGCTGAACAACATTTGCATTCCAACACAAATGCCGAGAAACGGTTTGGTGCCCGCGACTCGTTCTAATACCAAGTCTTCAAGACCTGCGGCGCGCACTGCTTGCATGCAAGCGCCAAAATTGCCAACACCAGGCAACACCGCAGCGTGCGCATCGCGAATGAGTGCGGCATCGCTCGTGAGGCGCGCATCGGCCCCAACTTTTTGCAGCGCCTTTTGCGCCGAGCGCAAGTTGCCGATGCCGTAATCAAGCACCGCAACGAGCGGTGTTGACATCAGAGTGTTCCTTTGGTCGACGGCACCCCTGCCGACTCGACACGCACTGCATCACGCAGGCAACGCGCCAAACCCTTGAAGGTGGCTTCGATGATGTGGTGCACGTTGGTGCCAGCCCGCTTGTTGACATGCAAGGTGATTGCAGCCGCGGTGGCAAACGACGACACGGCGTGCTCGGCTAGTTGCGGGTCGAACGCTGGGTTGCCAAGGGGCAGGCTCTCGGGCATCGCCACCTGAAATGCCACAAACGGTCGACCGCTCAGGTCGAGTGCTATTTCGATGAGCGCTTCATCGAGTGGAAACGCGCCACTGGCAAACCGGCGGATGCCTGCTTTGTCGCCGAGTGCTTCGCGAAACGCTTCACCCAGGCTGATGGAAACATCTTCGATGGTGTGGTGGGTGTCGATGTGCAAGTCGCCCTTGGCTTTGACTTCAAGGTGAAACCCACCGTGCTTGCCAAGTTGGTCGAGCATGTGGTCAAAAAATGGAATGCCAGTGTCGATGCTGGTCGATGCCGGGCCGTCGAGATCGATGAATACATCAACCGAGGTTTCTTTGGTGGCGCGTGAACGCCGGGCAGAGCGGGCCATGGCTTCTAGTCTCGCGCCGATAGTGCGCTGCGCAACGCCACCAAGAAGGCGTCGTTTTCACTGGCCGTACCCACCGTGACCCGCAGGCAGTTGTCGAGACCGTCCCACGACGAACAGTCGCGCACCAACACACCCCCATCCAGCAATGCCTGCCACACGGCGTTAGCCGAATTTCCTGCCGCAGCCGCCCCATTCGGGCGGAACAAGATGAAGTTGGCCTGACTTGGCCACACGGTGAGCGGCATGGTCTGCATCGCAGCAATGAGCCGCTCGCGTTCGGCCACCACTGCCTGCACGCCGTGCTCCATGTGTTGCAAAAACTGCAACGCGATGATGCCAGCTCGCTGCTTGAGTGCATCGAGGTGATACGGAAGCGTGACCACTTCTAAGTCTTCGATCATCCACTTGGGGCCCACCACATAACCCAAGCGAGCAGCGGCCATTGACCATGTTTTAGAAAACGTGCGACTCACCGCTACGCGGGAGTCTTCACTTATATAGGAGAGTGCGGTGTGAGGCGAGAACTGGGCATACGCCTCGTCGACCACCACGATGCCCGGGGCATTGTCGATGGTGCTTTGGATGAGCGCTGGGTCTTCGGCCATGCCGGTCGGGTTGTTGGGCGAACACAAAAACGTCACGTGTGGGGCATGAGTGTTAAGCACGCGCTGCACTTCGTCGGCTTGCAGCACAAAGTTGGCGTCGCGACGCCCGCTCACCACGGTGGCGCCTGTGATGCGCGCAATGTGGGCGTGCAGTTGGTAGGTGGGTTCGAACGTGGCCACCGTGCGACCCGCGCCGCCATAGGCCAAGAGCACGGCCTGCAACACTTCGTTGCTGCCGTTGCCGACAAAAATGTTGTCAGCCCCCACGCCATGCAACGCACCGATGGCAGTGCGCAACTCGAGTGCCGCACGATCGGGGTAACGGTTCCAGCGCACATCGCCAACTGCTTCGGCGAGAGCCTGTAAAAATTCGGCCGGTGGCGCAATGGGCGACTCGTTGGTGTTGAGTCGTACTTTTACCGACACCTGTGGCGAGTGATAACCCGACATGGCACGCAAATCGTCGCGCTTCGGGTAGCGATTCACATCGCAAGGCTACTTAGCGGGCAGTGCGTGTGGCTCGCTGCAACAGGCGAATGGCGGTCGATAGCCCACGTTCGGCTTCGTAGATGGCGATCAAGAGCGAGTCGGCTTCGTCTTCTTTCATACGCACTGCAGCGTTGCGTCTCTCGGCCAAGGCCGTGAGGCGTGCCCGACATGCTTCGACTGCGTCAACGAGCGCAGCAAGCTCGGCGGCTGCACTGGCGTTGTCGCGATCAGACATGCGGGTGAAGGCTAGGAGGCGTGACTCGACGGGCAGATTGCAGCGAGTCGACACTCGGCGCACTTGGGTGTGCGGGCATCACAAATGCGTCGGCCATGCAGAATCAAGCGCAGGCTGAATTCGCCCCACTCTTTGGGTGGCAGCAATGCGTTGAGCTGCATCTCGACTTTGACGGGGTCAACTTCTTTGGTGATGCCGAGGCGTTTAGACAACCGCAGCACATGCGTGTCGACCGGCAAACCGGGAAGTTTGAACGCCACACTGCGCAACACGTTTGCCGTTTTGCGACCAACGCCAGGCAGGGTGACCAAATCTTCCATGGCCGAAGGCACCTCACCGCCGAAGCGTGTCATCACCGCGTTGGCCATGCCAATCAAGTTCTTGGCTTTGGTTCCATAAAACCCGGTCGAGCGCACCAACTGCTCGACATGCGACACGTCGGCTTCGGCCAGGGCGGCTGCTGTGGGATACGCCGCAAACAAACCTGGGGTCACCATGTTGACGCGGGCGTCGGTGCACTGTGCCGAAAGAATCGTGGCCGCCAACAACTGAAACGGCGATTCATGCGTGAGTTCGCAGATGGCAATCGGGTAATCCTTTTTCAGGTGACGCAACACGGTTTGCGTGTGGTTCGCCAGTTCAGCCTTGGTCGGCCGCTTGGGCTTCGCGACACGCTT
>JBBANT010000016.1:20152-22462 GCA_040401815.1 Ilumatobacteraceae bacterium
CGCTTGGGCTTCGCGACACGCTTTTTGGTCGGCCCAGCTCTTTTTGTCGGCACGCTCCCACCGTATCCGCCGACCACTTACTGGGCATATCGGTAGCATTTCGCCGTGTCGAAGCTGCACCTTTCGCGCATCAATCGCGGCTGGGCAATGCGCAGTCACGATCACGTGTCAGCTGCCGAATTCGCCGAAGCAATTGCTTCGATTCGTGCCGAAGGCGGCGGCTCGGTGCGTTGGTTTGTGCACCAGCCAACTGCCGAAGAAGTCGCGGCTGCTACGCAACATGGGTTGCAGCGCGAGGCTTCGCTGTTACATATGCGCTGTGCGCTTCCACTCGGCGCTCAACATCAGGTGCCAGCCGATTTCGTTACTCGCCCGTTTCGCCCCGGCCACGACAACCACGCGTGGCTCGCCCTCAACTCGCGGGCTTTCGCTGGCCACCCCGAACAAGGCGACTGGACCCTCGAGGTGTTGGCCGAGCGTCTCGCTGAGCCATGGTTTGATGCCAACGGGTTTTTCATCTACGAAGTTGCCGGTGCGATGGCAGGTTTTTGTTGGACCAAAGTGCACGACCACACCCACGCCCACGACTCGGGCCATGGCGAACCCGAAGGTGAAATTTTTGTGATCGGTGTCGACCCAGCGCACCACGGCAAAGGGCTCGGGCGCGCACTCACCATTACGGGGTTTGCCCATCTGGCAGCGGCCGGGCTTCGTCACGGCATGCTCTATGTTGCGGGCAACAACACCGCAGCCATCAAGTTGTATGAATCACTCGGCATGTCGACTGCCGATGGTGACGATGTTTTTGTCGGGGTAGTTTCTCAGCATGCCTGAAACACCTGCCCTGCCCCGTTGGAGTGTTGCCGATGTTCACGAGTCATTCGACGCTCGCTCGTTTACCGATGCCATGGAGCGCCTTGGCGCCGATGTGGGCCGCCTTGGCTTGCTCTTTGACACCCACGATGTGCGTGGCATCGCACCGCGTCAACCAACAGCCGACGATGCAGCAGCCGCCGACGCCGTAATCACTGCGTTCAATTCAGTTGCCGAAGCCAACAGCATTCTTGGTGCCTATGTGTATGCCACGGTGAGCACCGACACGCGTCACGAACGCGCCCAGGGCTTGCTGTCTGAGCTCGAAGTGTTGGATTCCAAATTGTCGCCGCTCACTGCTCGACTGGCCGAATGGGTTGCTTCGCTCGGTGCCGACGCGCTTGCAAAATTAAGCGACCAAGCCCGTGAGCACCTTGGGCCGCTGCGTCGTTTGCAGGCCCGCGCCGAACATCAAATGAGTGAAGCCGAAGAACATCTCTATGCCGAATTATCCACGACTGGTTCGTCATCGTGGGGACGACTGCAAGGCGACATCACTTCGCAGTTGAAAGCCAGCGTCGCTTTGCCTGATGGCGCCAAAGAGTTGCCGATGGCTGCGATTCGTGGCATGGCGAGCAACCCCGACGCGCGAGTGCGCAAAGCGGCATACGACGCCGAGATGCAGGCGTGGCCCACCATTGGCACTGCGTGTGCTGCGGCGATGAACGCCATCAAAGGTGAAGCCAACTCGGTAAACCGCCGCCGCAACTGGGCGTCGCCGCTGGATGCATCGTTGTATGCCAACAGTGTGAGCCGCCCCACGTTCGATGCGATGCAGTCGGCGATTCACGCATCGTTGCCCGATTTTCGCCGATGGTTGCGCGTGAAGGGCCAGTTGAACGGCGACAAAAATGGCGTGTCATGGTGGAACCTGATGGCCCCGTTGTCATTTGCCCCGAGCAACATTTCGTGGGATGAAGGTGTGCAGCTCGTGCGCGGTGCATTTGGTGCTTACAGCGATGGTCTCGCTGGCTTGGTGGATCGTTCGCTCAACGAAAAGTGGATCGATGCCGAACCCCGCGAAGGCAAAGTCGGCGGCGCATTTTGCATGTCGTTCGTCAATGATCGTTCGCTCGTGTTGCTCAACTGGAGCGGCAGCGTGGATTCAGCTCAGACCACGGCCCACGAATTGGGCCACGCGTATCACAACACCCAGTTGGCGCATCGCACACCATTGCAGCGCAACTTGCCGATGGCCTTGGCCGAGACCGCCAGCATTTTTTGCGAAACCCTGGTGGTCGAAGAAGGCCTGTCGCGCTTGCAGGGCGACGAGCGCTTGGCGCTGCTCGATGTGGATCTGCAAGGTGCTGCGCAAGTGGTGGTCGACATTCACAGCCGGTTCTTGTTCGAATCTGAGGTGTTTGCCCGTCGCCAACGGCGCACCTTGGGTGTGAGTGAGTTCAACGAGTTGATGGGTGAAGCCCAAAACAACGCCTA
>JBBANT010000017.1:0-5246 GCA_040401815.1 Ilumatobacteraceae bacterium
TATAACTACGCCACCAGCGATCTCGCCTGTGTCATTGATCGTGTCGAACGTTTGCACGCCACATTGATGTTGTACGTTGTTGGCTCGCCACAAGCCCAACACTTGGCAATGATCGAAGCCGTCGCCAAAGCCGCAGGCTGGTTGCCGCCGACATCGCGAATGGTGCATGTCGCTTTCGGCAGTGTGCTTGGCAACGATCGCAAAATGTTAAAGAGCCGCACCGGCGATTCGGTGAAGCTCGTGGATTTGTTAGACGAAGCAGTGCAGCGTGCCGCGGCGTCGATCGCCGAAAAAAACCCGGAATTGCCCGAAGCGCAACGCAACGTGGTCGCGCGGATGATCGGCATCGGGGCAGTCAAGTATTCAGACCTCTCCAGTGATCGCGTGAAAGATTACGTGTTCGACTGGGAGCGCATGCTGTCGTTTGACGGCAACACGGCCCCGTATTTGCAATATGCCCATGCTCGTATCTGCAGCATTTTTCGCCGGGCAAATGTTGAGCGCACAGCAACTCGCACCGCCGCCATCAGCCTTGGTCATGCGAGCGAACGTGCGCTTGCCTTGTGGCTCTTGCAGTACGACTCGGCCGTATGGGATGCGCTCGAGCGCTACAGCCCGCATCGTTTGTGCACCTATTTATACGAGCTCTCCACTCGATACACGTCGTTTTATGAGCATTGCCCTGTGTTGAAAGCAGAGAGCGACGAGTTGCGTTTGAGCCGTCTGGCGTTGTGTGACCTAACGGCCCGCACGCTGGCTGATGGACTGGCATTATTGGGCATCTCATCACCGGAGCAAATGTGAGTCGCGTTAGTCGTCACCTGCTGCCTGACACGGCCGAAGTTGTCGATGGTCGACTGCGGATTGGCGGTTGTGATGTGCACGATTTGGCAGCCACGCACGGCACACCGCTGTTTGTGTACGACGAAGCACATTTGCGGGCCCGCTGTGCCGAAGCGGTGCGCGAGTTTGGGGCTGACGCCGTGGTGTATGCCACCAAAGCATTTTTGTGCACCGCGATGGCGCGTTTAGCCCACGAAGAAGGTTTGTTGCTCGATGTTGCTACGGGTGGTGAGCTATTCGTGGCCCGCAATGCCGGTGTGCCGGCGTCGCGTTGCGTGGTGCACGGCAACAACAAGAGCACAGCCGAGTTGCGCGAAGCCATGGCCATGGGCGTGCGCCACATCGTGGTGGATAGTTTCGACGAGCTCGACCGTATCGATGCCCTAGTCGCGAGTGGTTTGTCTGCGCCGCGCGTGCAGTTGCGCATTACCCCGGGGGTTTATGTACACACCCACGAGTTCGTGAGCACGGGGCAGAACGATTCGAAGTTTGGTTTCAACCTCGGCAACGGTGATGCGCAGCGAGCAATTGATCGTGCGCGCTCGTCGGGCTCGGTGCAGCTCGTGGGTATCCACTGTCATATCGGCTCGAATGTGTTTGAGACTGCGAACTTCACCAAAGCAGCCGAGGTAATGGTGGCATTCGCCAATCAGTGTGCGCTGCCCGAACTTACGTTGGGTGGCGGTTTGGGTGTGGCGTATCTCAACGATGAACAAGCACCCACCATTACGCAGTGGGCGAGTGCGCTACGTGCGGCCACCACAAGTCTGCGCGCGGGTACGAAAGTGTTCGTCGAACCAGGCCGCGCCATAGTTGCATCGGCAGCGCTCACGCTCTATGAGGTGGGCACTATCAAGCCAATTCCCGGTGTGCGCACGTATGTGGCGGTGGATGGCGGCATGAGTGACAACCCACGACCTGTGTTGTACGGCAGCGGTTATGAAGCATTTGTGCCAGCGCGCTGTGAGGCAGACCGCACGTTGGCGGCTCGACTGGTGGGCAAACATTGTGAGAGTGGCGATGTGTTGATTGCCGAAGCCGTGCTGCCTGCTGATCTGCGAGTCGGTGACGTGCTTGCCACACCGGTAACCGGCGCATACGGGCACTCGATGGGCTCTAACTACAACAAGGTTCCCCGACCCGCCGTGGTGTTCGTGCACAACGCCACAGCACGCGTGGTGGTGCGTCGCGAGACCTACGAAGATCTCGTGCGCAACGACGTGACCGATAGCGTTTAGCGCATGGCGAAGGCCGCTAATTCGCCGCATGGTGATCTCTCCACGGTTCGAATTGGTGTTGTCGGGCATGGTGTTGTGGGCTCGGCCTTCACCGCCCTGGTTGCCCGTCAGCGCGACGTAATTGCCGCTCGCACCGGCGTGCTGCTGGATGTGGTGCGTATCGCGGTCAGCGACGCAGGCAAGCATCCATCGCAGGTGGGTGGCGCCGATGTGGTCACCGACGCAATGGCGGTGGCGACGGCCAAGGATGTCGACTTGGTAGTTGAGGTAATGGGTGGCACCACTTTGGCTGGCGAAGTGATTCGCGCCGCACTCGAAGCCGGCAAGCCAGTGGTAACTGCCAACAAGGCGTTGCTGGCAGCCCGCTCGGCAGAGTTTTTTAAAATTGCCGACGAACGCGGTATCGACCTGTTGTTCGAAGCCGCCGTCTGTGGTGGCATTCCACTCATTCGGCCGTTACGCGAAAGCCTGCGCGGAGAGCCGATTCGACGCGTGTTGGGAATCGTGAATGGCACCACCAACTTCATCCTCACCAAGATGACTGAAGATGGTCTCGACTATGCCAGTGCATTGCGCGGCGCTCAGCAATTGGGATACGCCGAGGCTGACCCAACGGCCGACGTCGAGGGTTTGGATGCTGCAGCCAAAATTGCAATCGTCGCCAACTTTGCGTTCGGCGTACATGTGGTGGCCGACGATGTGTCGGTGGAAGGCATCAGCAAACTCAGCGCTGGCGACATTGCTATGGCCCACAAATTTGGCTACGTCATCAAACTGCTTGGTGTCGCCGAGTGCGATGGGCAGTCGGGTGCAGTAAGCGTGCGAGTGCATCCAGCCTTGGTGCCACTCAAGCACCCATTGGCCGCAGTGCGCGAAGCGTTTAACGCCGTGTTGGTCGAGGGCGAAGCATCAGGTTCGCTTATGTTTTATGGGCGTGGCGCCGGTGGCGACCCGACGGCATCGTCAGTGCTCGGCGATGTGATCGACGCGGCTGTCAACTTGCGCAAGGGCACGCACGCTTCGCTGGGCACGTTTGCCAAAGCAATGTTTACATCGGTCGATGACACCCGCAGCGAATTCATGCTCAGCCTCGAAGTTGCCGACAAGCCCGGCGTGCTGCACGCTGTTACTGGGGTGTTTGCCCGCAACAAGGTGAGCATTCGCGCCGCCGAACAAGACGGCATCGGTAACGATGCGCGACTCGTGTTCCTTACTCACGATGCACGAACTGCCGACATGAAGGCCTGCCTCGATGAATTTCATCGTCTGGATGTGGTGAGCAAAGTGGGTGGCTTCATCCGCATTATCGGTGACTAGTCGTCCAGTCATGAACTATGTCTCTACGCGTGGTGCTGCACCAACGCTCAACTTCTGCGACACATTGCTGGCCGGTTTGGCCAACGACGGTGGGTTATACGTGCCCCAGACCTGGCCCAAGGTGCCCCACGGTTCGCCTGATGCTTCGTTTGCTGTGCGAGCAGCCCAGGTTCTTGCGCCGTTCATTGGTGACGAGATTTCGCCGGCAACGCTCGAAGCGTTGTGTCGCCAGGCCTATGGCAGTTTTCGTGACCCACTCGTAGCACCATTGCGCGAAATGGGTGAAAACCGGTGGCTACTCGAGTTGTTTCACGGGCCAACGCTGGCCTTCAAGGATGTCGCCTTGCAGCTCATCGGGCAACTGTTTGATCACGTCTTGCAAGCCCGTGGCGAACGCATCACCGTGGTGGGGGCAACCAGTGGTGACACGGGTTCGGCTGCGATTGACGGGGTTAAGGCCTGCCGCAACGTGGCGATGGTGATTTTGTATCCGCAGGGTCGCATTAGTGAGGTGCAGCGACGCCAAATGACCACCGTGAACGCAGCCAATGTGCATGCAGTAGCTGTGGATGGCACGTTCGACGACTGTCAAGACCTGGTGAAGGCGATGTTCAACGACGCGCCGTTTCGCGCTGAGCATCATTTGTCGGCGGTGAACTCCATCAATTGGGCTCGCGTGATGGCGCAAGTGGTGTATTACTACACGGCCATCGAGCAGCTACACGCCGTCGACTCAGGGCCCGTTTCGTTCAGTGTGCCGACCGGCAATTTTGGCAATGTGTTGGCCGGTTGGATCGCGCGCCAACTCGGCGCGAATGTCGGGCATCTCATCGTGGGGTCGAACAGCAACGATATTCTCACTCGATTTTTTGAAACCCAGCAGATGACCACGGCCCCGGTGGTACCAACATTGAGCCCCAGCATGGATATCGGTGTGTCGAGCAACTTCGAGCGCTTGTTGTTCGAAATGAATGGCCGCGATGGGGCAGCCACTGCTGACCAGATCGCCACCTTTCGCACCACCGGAAACATGGCCGTGACCGCCGACCAATTCGGCACATGGATTCGCCCAGTTTTTCGTGGCCAACGCTGTTCGGACGCAGAGACCACGGCGATGATCGCTGCGACATATCGCAATCACGGGGTGCTCGTTGACCCACACACCGCAGTGGGCTTGGTGGCCACGCAAGCTTGTGCCACACCTGATGAACCGGTTGTCACGCTCGCAACGGCCCACCCTGCCAAATTTGCCGATGCCGTCGAGCATGCGACGGGGGTGCGCGCAGAGCTGCCCGAGCATTTGGCCGACCTGCTGACACGGCCCGAACGGTTTACCTCGGTGCCCAACGATTTGGCGGCCGTGCAACGATTTGTTGCGAGCGTGTCGGCGACACGGTAGGGTGCAATTGCTCGGTGCAGCCGAGCATGCCCTACGCAGTCAAGTCTCTGACGCGAAAGCATTGTTGATGGGTGTCGCCCTCAAACGTCGCCCTGAAAGAAGGACACCGTGGCAGCCCCACAGCTTGGTCGAGCACAACTCGAAGAAAAAGATCGAGATGATTTGGCACAAATTGCCACGGCACTTGGCATCAAAGGTGTCGCCAAAGCAACTCGAGAGTCATTAATCGGAAAAATCCTGGAGGAAACCATGGTCACCGAACCCAAACCATCAGCCACCCCGAAATCGTCGGCTAAGTCGACCGATAAAGCTGCGGCAAAACCAGCCGACAAGGCGCCGCTGGGTGCTGACGGTGAAGCCCTTGCTGAGTGGGAAGTAGAACTCGCTGAACACGAAGGCACCCCGATTGCCGCCGACGCCCGAGTGCGACCTGAGCGCAGCGGTGACAC
>JBBANT010000017.1:5346-10614 GCA_040401815.1 Ilumatobacteraceae bacterium
CGTGATTCTGGTGATCGCAATTTTGGTGACCGCAACCGTCGTCGTCGTGGACGCCGTCGCCCAGGTGGTCGTGACGACGGCCCGCAAGGCGATGATCGTTACGAGATAGATCAAGTCGACTCCAACGAGCCAGTGAGCACCGAGCCCGTAAAGGTCGAGGGTTATCTCGACCTGCGCGATGAGGGCTACGGCTTTTTGCGTCTCAATGGCTACTTGCCGACGCGCAACGATCCCTACGTTTCGGTGCGATACACGCGCCAGTTTGGTTTACGCAAAGGCGACCATCTGACGGGTTTGTCGCGTCCTGCTGGGCGCAACGAAAAGAACCCGGCGTTGCTCGAGGTGTATTTGGTCAATGGTGGCGAACCTGAAAAGGCTCGCAACAGGAAGAAGTTCGAAGAACTCACACCGCTGTTTCCGGATGAAAAATTGGTGTTGTCGTCGTCGGATGAACCGATGAATATGACCGCGCGTATTGTCGACTTGATCTCGCCGATTGGCAAAGGCCAGCGCGGCATCATCGTGTCGCCGCCAAAAGCGGGTAAGACCACCGTGATGAAGACGATTGCAACCAGCATCGAAAAAAATCACCCTGAGGTCAAACTCATCGTTCTGCTCATTGACGAGCGCCCTGAGGAAGTAACCGACATGCGCCGCACCGTAAAAGGCGAGGTAGTCGCTTCGACGTTTGATCGCCCATCTGAAGAGCACACCGCAGTGGCCGAATTGGTCATTGAAAAAGCCAAGCGACTCGTGGAAATCGGCGAAGACGTAGTGGTCATCTTGGACGGCATCACACGTTTGTCGCGCGCCTACAACTTGGCTCAGCCCACGTCGGGTCGAATCATGTCGGGTGGTATCGATGCCGGTGCGTTGTATCCACCCAAGAAGTTCTTTGGTGCAGCCCGCAATATTGAAGAAGGCGGCAGTCTCACCATCTTGGCGACGGCATTGGTCGAAACCAATAGCCGCATGGACGAAGCCATCTTTGAAGAATTCAAAGGAACGGGCAACATGGAGTTGCGACTCGATCGCAAACTCGCCGAACGGCGCGTCTACCCAGCCATTGATGTTGATGCATCGAGCACTCGCCATGAAGAGTTGCTGTTTGATCGCAAACAGTTGCAGATGGTCTGGAAGTTACGTCGCGTGTTGAGCGGCTTGGCTGCTGACGGCAACGCAGCGCCTGGTCTGGAGTTGCTGATTGACCGCCTGAAGTCGTTCAAGACCAACGACGAATTTTTGTCGGAGATCGCCAAACAGCCGACCGCCTGACGTGGTGGCTGACCAAAACGAGTTTGCCCTGCGGCGTGAGCGCCTCGCATTGCGTGCGCTCATCAACAACCACAGCACTGCGCTCGTTGATACTGCGCTCGTGGACACGGCGCTCGTAGACATTGAGATTGGCAATTTTGCTGCGGCCCGAGCCGGCTCAACACTGTGGATTTCAGCAACACCTATTGCCCAAGCCGACCGGCAGGTGAGTGCCTTAGCTGCAGCCTTGGCTTGGCAAACCCGCAGTCAGCGCACGGGTGACGCCGTGGAACACATCCGTATCTGCGACAGCGTTGCGCCAGGCCTCACCGCCCGCCGTGCTGCCTATTTTTCGTTGTCGATTGATGTGTTCGACACGCGAAGTGCCCCAGCTGTTGCAGCAGCACCGACACCGCATGAGCAGGTGATTGCACCGCATCCGGATCATTTGGCGTTCATGTCGATGCTGAGCGAAGCCGGCACCGAAGTGGTGATCGAGCACGGTGTGGTGGCTGGCGAAGTACTGGGCCTCGAAGTGGCACGCGTGGTGGATGAAGATGGTGTAGCGAAGCTGCGAATCGGTGTCGGCGCACATGACCGCGAGATGTTCAAGATGTTGCACGGTGATGTTTCAACAATCGAGCAATTGCAAAAAGTGGTACACACCGTGCGCAAGCATCGGGAACTTGGCGCACCGACGCATCCACTCAATTTGCTGGCCGTCGAGCGCGCGGCACGTAATCGTGCAGTAATGGCCCCACAGTCGCTTGGCTTGGTGAGCCTGCAACCAGTCGAGCCGCCATTGGCACGCCCAAACTTGAAGGATGCCTGGCCGTGTTGCGCCATTGGTACAGCTGCTGATGGCACGCCGACGGTGGTGGTGTTTGTGTCGGGTGTCGATCTTGAAGCCGTGCCATTTGCTGCCGACGCACGTGACCGCTTAGCACCCGCAGGTCGTTTGCTGATTGTGACGCAGCAGCGCAATGTGGTGCCCTTGCAGAAGCAAATTGCCGAGCTGCTTGCCCAGCCTGCCGAGTTTCTCTCGGCGTAACCTAAACAGCGTGTTAGCGAAACTCGATGCCATCCTCGCTGACTTCGAACAGGTCGAGACGAGCCTGACCACTTCAGAAGTGCTCGGCGATCAATACAAGTTGCGCGACGTTTCGCGTCGGTACAAGCAGATGGGCCCGCTGGTCGAGTGCATCCGCGAGTACAAGTCGGTGCTCGGCAATGTTGAGGCTGCAAAAGAATTGATCGAGGTGGCCTCGGTTGATGAACGCACATCACTCGACACCGAGATGCGCCAGGGCCTCGTGCGGCTACAAACGCTGGAAGACAAGTTGAAAGTGTTGCTCATCCCGGCTGACCCCAACGATGGCAAGAATGTGATTCTCGAAATTCGCGGTGCCGAAGGTGGCGAGGAGGCAAACCTTTTTGCCGGCGAACTAGTGGAGATGTATCGCGCCTGGGCCACACGCAATGGATGGTCGTTTGAAATGCTGGCCTACGACCGCTCACCGATGGGCGGAGTCAACCAGGCCACGGCGTTGTTGAAGGGCGAAACGGTGTGGCGCCAACTTCGATTTGAAGGTGGCCCACATCGCGTGCAGCGGGTGCCAGTAACCGAAAATGCAGGTCGTATTCACACATCATCGGCCACCGTGGCAGTAATGCCTGAAGCCGAAGAGATTGATCTAGCAATTGATGAGCGCGATTTGGAAATCGACGTGTACCGCTCGGGTGGTTCGGGTGGCCAGAGCGTTAACACCACCGACTCGGCCGTGCGCATCACTCACAAGCCAACTGGGTTAGTAGTGACCATGCAAGACGAGCGCAGCCAGTTGCAGAATCGAGTGAAAGCAATGCAGGTACTGCGCACCAGATTGCTACAACGCCGACAAGACGAACACGAGGCCAAGATTTCAGCCGATCGTCGTGCGCAGGTGGGCAAGGGTGGTCGCGGCGAAAAAATTCGCACCTACAACTATAAAGAAAACCGCGTGACCGACCATCGCATCGGCTTTACGTTGTATCAACTGCAAGATGTATTGGCGGGCAACCTCGACCCAGTAATCGACGCACTCACCCTTGAGTACCAGGCCGAACAACTTGCCAAGCAGGTCGGCAGCGAGTGACGAGCGACGCCGGCACCACCTGGCGCGAGTTGCTCGCTGAAACCCAAGCGACACTCGGCAACAAACAAGATGCCCGATTTTTGTGTGAGCATGCTGCAGGTTTGGATGCCACCGAGTTCACTGGAGCACTCGGTGAAGTGGTGTCGCAACGCATGGGTGGGTATGTGCAAGACATGGTGCGCCGTCGCCTGGCGGGTGAACCGTTGCAATATGTGATGGGTCGCTGGGCGTTTCGTCACTTGGACTTGTTGGTGGATGCGCGGGTGCTCATCCCACGACCCGAAACCGAACTCGTTGCCCAAGTGGCGCTCGAGGCAGCCCGTGCCGTGCAGCCCAGCCGAGTGGTGGTGGACATGGGCACAGGTTCGGGGGCCATCGGGTTGTCACTGGCCCACGAATTGCCGTTGGCTGGCACAACGGTGTGGTTGACGGATGTGTCGCCCGATGCACTCGATGTGGCCCGCGCCAACTTGGCAGGTATCGGCCGCAATGGTGCAAATGTTCGCATCGCAGCAGGCGATTGGTTTGCTGCATTGCCAGTCGAACTAGCCGGCACTGTGGATGTGTTGGTGGCTAACCCGCCGTATGTTGCCGAAGGTGATGACGACGTCGAAGATGTTGTGTCCCAGCACGAGCCGCATATCGCATTGTTTTCGGGCAACGATGGGCTAGACGCCATTCGAGCCATTGCTGGTTCTGCTCGTGAGTGGCTGCGACCAAACGGTGTGTTGGTCTTAGAAATCGGGCACGAGCAAGGTGTCGCAGTGCGCGATGTGCTCGCAGCACACGGTTTGCGTGATGTGCAGATTCGCTGCGACCTCACCGGCCGCGATCGCATCGCGGTGGCCTACGCGTAGCTGTGTTGATACGGCCGTAGCTACTTAAGCGAGTTCGCCGCTGCGGCGCAGCGTCACGTTGTCGCCCACATGTTCACTGCTAGCGAAGGATGCCGCAATACTGCGATCGTCACTCACCACCCACACACGGCGACCATCGGGGCGCAGTGCGGCCGCCACCAGACGGTCGGGTGCGCCATCACGGTCATGCATTACCGAATATGCCTCAATGGTTGCACCGCCAGCGGCGTCATCGCCGAGGGCGAGTTCGCGATGGGGAAGTGCGTCGATTTCTGCTTGCGGGGAATCGTGGCGAAAGCCGTTGGCTGGTGGCTGCATCGCATACACACCGAAGGCATGTTTGGTCGCATAGCCACCATTCGCCCAGATGAATGCCTTCTCGCGGGGTGCGTTGCGCAAGCGTTGCATGGCCGTGGCAATCGAGTGCATGACGTAGTTGTTCCAGGGCCCACCGGCAAATGACAGCCCGCCGGTCAGGGTCAATTGTGCGGCGATGTCGAGGCCCAGCGATGCAGCACCAAGCTGCACTGCTGACGGGAAGCACGAATACAAATCGATGAGCGAAATGTCGTTGATGTGTAGACCCGCTAGCTGCAATGCCACCTGCCCACCGCGGGCAACGGCCGGTGTCTCGGCGAACGACCATCGATTGGAGACGAATTGGTGCTCATGGCAATCACTGCCTGAGAGTGGAAACACCCAGCGGTCACGCGGCACACCCAGCGCTTCGGCGCGTGCAGCTGAACACATGATGAGTGAAGCTGCCATGTTCACCTGATTGTTTGAGTTCATCACCTTGCGGTACGGCAAGCCGATCATGCGGTTGTTGGGCGTTACGCCGCTTACTTCGTCGGTGGTGAGCGCCGTGCGAGTCCACGCCCACTCGTTGTCACGCGCCACAGCACTGAAGCGTGACCATAACGCAGCGATTCGTTCGTCGTGGTCCTGCACACTGCGGTTGGCGGCGGCACGTAGCGCCGTTTCAAACATCGGATAAATCTGAACTGGCATCACAATGCCCA
>JBBANT010000017.1:10714-13745 GCA_040401815.1 Ilumatobacteraceae bacterium
GGGTCAAGTGTCATGCGCAACAACATTACGCATCGGGCACTATCGGCACCTAGGCTGGCGCGCGATGGCAACCGCGGCGCCAAAGTCACTGAAGCGAATTGCCATCGGGTCAGATCACGCTGGTTTTGATCTGAAATCACACCTCGTAGCGGTGCTCGAGCAGCTCGGTTACCGCGTTGAGGATTACGGCACGCACTCCAGCGAGGCCACCGATTATCCGCATATTTGTGCCAGCGTGGCGCGAGCCGTGCGCGATGCCAAGGCCGATGTGGGCATCGTGCTTGGTGGCAGTGGTCAAGGCGAGCAGATTGCAGCCAACAAAGTGCGGGGCGTGCGGGCTGCTTTATGCAACGACCTGTGGTTGGCCGAGATGGCGCGTACTCACAATGATGCCAACGTGCTTTCGATGGGTGGGCGAGTAGTGACCAACGACTTGGCTGAACAAATCGTAAAAATGTTTCTCGAAACCCCATTTGAGGGCGGACGCCACGCACGACGTGTGGGACAATTAAGTGAAATCGAAGTCGAAGAATCCACTCGTTACGAAAGCTAGGCGCGATGCCATTTCCATCTGAAGTCACCCCCGACACCCAAGTTGAAGCGTTGATCGAAAAAGAACGCACTCGTCAAATCACGGGTCTGCAGTTGATCGCCAGCGAAAACTTCACGTCACCGGCAGTCATGCGCGCCACTGGCTCGGTGCTCACCAACAAATACAGCGAGGGTTACCCAGGCAAGCGGTATTACGGCGGCAATGCAGTGGTTGACGAGATTGAAGCGATCGCCATCGAGCGGGTGAAAAAACTATTCGGGGCCGAGCACGCCAACGTGCAGCCGCACTCGGGGGCAAGTGCCAACATGGCTGTGTATCAAGCAATGCTCAAGCCTGGCGACGTTGTGCTCGGGCTAAGTCTTGACCACGGTGGCCATCTCACTCACGGTTCACCAGTCAACGCCAGCGGAATCTTCTACAAGTTTCATTCATACAAAGTCGGTGTTGCCGACGAACGCATCGACTTTGACGAAGTGCGCAGCCTGGCACTCCAACACCGCCCGCGCATGATCGTGGCTGGCACCACCAGCTATCCGCGTCGCATCGAACCCGAGCCATTCAAAAAAATTGCCGACGAAGTTGGCGCCTACATGATGTTCGACATCGCGCACTTGGCGGGCCTCGTTGCTGGTGGTGCTCACCCCAACCCTGTGCCGTTTGCCGACGTGGTTACCTTCACGACGCACAAAACTTTGCGCGGCCCGCGCGGTGGCTGCATTCTTTCAACGGCGCAGCATGCCCAGGCCATCGACAAAGCAGTGTTTCCTGGTCAGCAAGGCGGGCCGCTCGAGCATGCGGTTGCTGCCAAGGCTGTGGCCTTTCTCGAAGCGCTGCAGCCAAGTTTTGCTGACTACGCCCACCAGATTGTCAAGAATGCAGCAGCGCTGGCCGAAGCGCTTGCGGTACGAGGTTTTCGTCTGGTCTCAGGTGGTACCGACACGCACATGATGGTGGTGGATTTGCGACCGTTTGATGCCGAACTCACCGGCAAAGAAGCCCAAGCCGTGCTCGATCTGGCGGGCATCACCTTGAACAAGAACACGGTGCCTAATGACCCGCGCAGCCCGTTCGTTACTTCGGGTGTGCGCATCGGAACCCCTTCAGTCACCACACAAGGCATGAAAGAAGCCGAGATGGCCACCATTGCTGATTACATCGTGACCACGTTGAAGGGGCGCAATGATCCTGCGGTCATCGCCGACGTGCGCGCCAAAGTTGCGGCTTTGTGCGCTGCATTCCCCGCCTATCGTTAGTGGTGTGAGCGCCCGTCGCACTGCACCGGCGGCATCGTTCGCATGATTAGCGCTGCTTCATATGTGATCATCGGATTGATTGCGGCAATCGCCACTGCCGCATCGATGCCATTCGTGATTCGTCTGGCGCATCACCAAAATTGGTTGGCCACGCCCGATGAACGACGCATGCATCCGGTGCCAACACCTGACGTCGGTGGCATTGCGATGTTCATCGGGGTGTTGGTCGCAGTCGTTGCGGCCAGCCTGATCAGCGACTTTGATTCATTGTTTCAAGACAGCACCGAGATTGTTGGCGTGGTGGTGGCGTGCGCAATCATTTTTGTGCTCGGGCTGCTCGACGACATTCGTGATATATCGCCGCCTGCCAAGGTGGCTGGCATCGTCGTTGCTGCAATTGCTTTGGTGTGGTTCGGTGTGACGATGTTTCAGTTTCGAGTGCCGTTCCTTGACGTGTTCGTTTTGTCAGACGACTGGGTGCCGCTGGTGACGGTGTTGTGGCTGCTCGGCATGACCCAGGCAATCAACCTCATTGACGGCCTCGACGGCTTGGCTGCTGGCATCGTTGCAATTGGGGCCGGGGCGTTCTTTATTTATTCACAGCAACTTGCAGGCGGAAACCTCTTACCGCAGCCAAACATTGGGCCACTCGTGGCCATCATCGCGGTGGGCGTCTGTGTGGGGTTCTTACCGTTTAACTTCAACCCTGCTCGGGTGTTTATGGGCGATAGTGGCGCTTTGCTGTTGGGGCTCATGATGGCGGTGGCCACGAGTGTTGTGGGTGGGCGAGCTGACCCCGATACGCAGTCGGCCAACGGCCAGACCTATTTCTTCTTGGCCCCGATCTTTATTTCACTATTGGTGTTGGCTGTGCCAATCGTCGACGTGTTGTTCGCGGTGATTCGTCGCACAGCCAGTGGGCGCAGTTTTGCCGAAGCCGACATGGGGCACCTGCACCACCGGCTCATTCAGCTGGGCCATGGGCCACGTCGTGCAGTCGTGATTCTCTGGGGGTGGGCTGCTTTGTTGTCAGCAGTGGTGTTGTTCTCGGCGCTGTACAGCACGGGTTCGGCCTTGGTGCTGTTCGTTATTTTGGGCAGTGCGCTCAGTGTGTTCACCCTGTTGCACCCGCAACTTCGCCGGGCAGACGCACAAGCACACGAGGCGGATTTGGTGGACGACGCGCCGCACGCCTAGTTTGTAGAGCGGTTCACAAGCACGATTC
>JBBANT010000017.1:13845-22219 GCA_040401815.1 Ilumatobacteraceae bacterium
GGCCTGGGCCTCGTGTTGTGCAATTTCATGATTGCTGCCGGGCTCGTTGCCACCACCGCACGCATTTCGTATGCATTGATGATGGCTGCCACCATGTTCGGGTACATCCTGCGTCTCGGTCTCATCGCGTTAGCAGTGATGTTGGTGCGCAACGAACCGTGGGTTGATCTCTTGGCACTCGGGCTCACCCTGATTATCACCCACCTTGGGTTGTTGTTCTGGGAAATGCGATTTGTGTCGGCAACACTGGCGTTTCCGGGTTTGAAGCCCGTGATGGAAAGGACCAACTGATGAACACGGCAACACTGATTGCTTTTGAGTTTCCTCCGATCAACATGCTGTTGCGTTGGCAAGATGTCGTGCCGACCGTCAACAAGGTGGTCATCATCTCGATTCTGTCCTCGCTAATTGGTATCGGCATCTTTTTGGCAGCCGCGCGCAAAGACCCAAAAGTGGCGCCGAAGGGTGCCCGCAACTTGGCTGAAATCATCATTGACTTCATTGAAAAGCAAATCATCATGCAGACGATGGGCCCATCAGGGTTGGCCTGGACACCGTTCCTGCTCACCATTTTCATCTTCATCTATCTGAACAACATGCCGGGTGTGATTCCACTGATTCAGATGCCAGCAACTGCGCGCATGGGAGTCCCAGCGTTCATGGCTCTCATGGTGTGGGTGGTGTACAACGTGACGGGCATCAAGCATCAAGGCCCAATCGGTTATTTCAAATCGGTGCTCTTCCCACCTGGCGTGCCCAAGGCGTTGTACATCTTGGTTACTCCTATCGAAATCATCTCCACCTTCATCGTGCGCCCGTTTTCGCTTGCCGTGCGACTTTTTGCCAACATGCTCGCTGGTCACTTGCTGCTCGTCATCTTCGCGTTGTTATCCGAGGCGCTGTTTCAGGCCCGTGACCGTATCTTGATACCCGTCGGCGTGTTGCCGTTCGCTGTGTTGCTCTTCCTCACTGGGTTTGAGGTGCTCGTGGCGTTCCTGCAGGCCTACATTTTCACCACGTTGACTGCCGTGTACATCAACATGGCGTCACACGCCGAGCATTAATACAGAGATAGTCGAATACCAACCAAACAACAAGGAGATAACAGCAATGGAAGCACTAGCAGCAATTGCCCGTATTGCAGCAGAAGCAGGTGATGCGGTCGTTGATCCAGCAGCCGCCAAAAACACTGCCGCTGCCGCATCAGCGGGCTATGCCTACGGCCTCGCCGCGATTGGACCAGGCATCGGCATTGGAATCATCTTCGGCAAAGCCATCGAGTCGATGGCTCGCCAGCCAGAGGCCGCCGGCATGGTGCGCACCACCATGTTCCTTGGAGTTGCCTTCACCGAGGCGCTTGCGTTGATCGGCTTCGTCGCCTTCATCTTGCTCAAGTTCGCTTAATCAAGGTCGGCACGACGCATGCTTATTTCCACCATCATCCTTGCTGCGGAAGATCTGGGGCCAAACCCCATTGCTCCGGAGAATAAGGAACTTTTCTGGGGTGCCGGATCATTCCTGGTATTTCTCTTCGTCATGCGGGTGTTTCTCGTACCGAAGGTAAGAAAAGGTATGGAGGCTCGCTACAACGCAATTCGTGGTGGTCACGAGAGCGCGCAAGCTGCTCGTGGCGCCGCGCAACGCGATGTGGCTGCGTATGAAGCAGCACTGGCTGAGGTGCGCGCCGAGGCAACGGAGCGCATCGACGCAGCGCGCCAAACGCTTGACGCCGAGCGTCAAGCCAAGGTGCTCGAAGCCAACGCCCGTATCTTGGCCAAGCGCGCCGAGGCAGATGGTGCGCTTGCATCTGCTCGTGCCGCAGCACGGGGCGACGTTGCAGTAGCCGTCGGAAGCGTGACCGCCAGCGCCGCCGCATTGGTGCTGGGCAAAACTGCCGATGCATCGCTGGTGAAGCGAGCAGTCGACAACAGCATGAGTGGAGGCCGTTCGTGAACCTGTTTGCCATCATTTTTGCCGCCGAAGACCCGTCACAGTCGCATCACTGGCTGTTTCCCGAAATTGGCGAAATCGTCTACGGCAGTCTTGCCTCGCTCACGATTTTTGCTGCGCTGTACAAGTTTGGTTGGCCAGCAGCAAAGAAGGCGCTCGAAGCCCGTACTGCTGGTATTCAAAAAGAGTTGGACGATTCGGCCGCTGCTCAAGTGCAAGCTGACGCCGACGCCACCAACATTCGTCGCGCACTTGGAGACATTGCCAGTGAGCGCACCAAGTTGCTCGCCGAAGCAGATGCCCAAGCAGCAGCAATTCTGGCCGAAGGCCGTGCCCGTATCACCGTAGAAATTGCCGACATGGAAGCCCGCGCCACTGCCGAAGTGTTGGCGGCTCGTGGCCGAATCGGCGACGAATTGCGCGCTGAGATTTCGTATTTGTCAGCGGTGGCCACCACCGATGCAGTGCGTGCCGCGATGGATGACCGCACTCAGCAAGAACTGGTGGATAATTTCATCGCCAAGGTTGGTGCATCACGATGAGCGTCGCCCAAATCAATGCCTACGTCGCGGCAATGTTCGAAATTGCGTCGGCCAACGATGCGGTTTCTGCAGTCGAAGACGACATGTTCCGTCTGGCACGAGCGATTGAGTCCAACGAGCAACTGCGCGCGGCACTCAACGACACCTCACTGCCGGCTGACCGTCGGCAAAACATCGTCGAGCAATTGCTCGGTGGCAAGGCTCACAACGTGACCGTGCAATTGGTGTCATTGCTGGTTGGCACCGGCCATATTTCGTTGTTGCCGCAGGTGGCTGATGCATTGGTCAAGCGGGCATCGAGCTCAAAGCAGATGGAAGTTGCCGAAGTTCGCAGTGCAGTAGCGCTGACTGACGCCCAAAAAGCCCGCCTGGCCGAAGCCCTCGGCAAGGTTGCCGGTAAGCCCGTGAACCTCAAAGTTGTGGTCGACCCGAGCGTCATTGGTGGGCTCGTGGCCACGATCGGTGACGAAGTAATCGACGACACCGTCCGCACCCGTCTCGATCAAGTCAAAGCACGTTTCTAAGCGCCATTCGAAAGGAAAGCAATCATGTCTGAACTCACACTCTCTGCTTCTGATATCGCATCTGCGATTACCAAAGGTCTCGAGGGCTACGCGCCATCGGTCGAGGCCCGCACCGTTGGTCGCGTGGCAGAAATTGGCGACGGCATCGCCCGCGTCAGTGGCTTGCCCGATTGCGCGGTAAACGAATTGCTTGAGTTCGAAGACGGCAGCGTGGGCTTGGCCCTCAACTTGGACGAAGACTCCATTGGCGTCGTCGTACTGGGTAATGCCGACGGCATCGAAGAACAGCAAACCGTCAAAGCCACGGGCCGCATTTTGTCGGTGCCGGTTGGCGACGCCATGCTTGGTCGAGTCGTCAATGCGCTCGGTGTGCCAATCGACGGCAAGGGCGAAATCGTTGGTGCAATCATGCGCCGAGTCGAAGTGCAAGCACCCGGCATCATGGGTCGCAAACCGGTGCACGAGCCCTTGCAAACGGGCATTAAGTCGATTGACGCAATGACTCCAATTGGTCGTGGACAGCGCGAACTGATCATTGGTGACCGCAAGACCGGCAAGACCACCATCGCCATCGACACGATCATCAACCAAAAAGGTCTCGGTGTGAAGTGCATTTACGTGGCAGTGGGCCAAAAAGGCTCGACCATCGCCCAGACCGTGGAAACCTTGCGCAAATACGGCGCGATGGAATACACGGTTGTGGTTGCGGCACCAGCCAGCGACCCGGCACCGTTCAAATACCTCGCGCCATACGCCGGTTGCGCCATTGGCCAGCAGTGGATGGAAAATAGCGAGCACGCACTGATCGTGTACGACGACCTTTCCAAACAAGCCGAGGCATACCGCCAAATTTCGTTGCTGTTGCGCCGCCCACCAGGTCGTGAGGCTTACCCAGGTGACGTGTTCTATCTACACAGTCGCCTGCTCGAGCGCGCCGCCAAGTTGAGCGACGAGCGCGGTGCTGGTTCGCTCACGGCACTGCCAGTGATCGAAACCAAAGCCGGCGACGTGTCGGCATACATTCCCACCAACGTGATTTCGATCACCGACGGCCAGGTGTATCTGCAAGACAACTTGTTCAAGTCGGGTGTGCGCCCAGCAGTTGACGTAGGTATCTCTGTGAGCCGTGTGGGTGGTGCAGCCCAGATCAAGTCGATGAAGAGCGTGTCAGGAACCCTGAAGCTTGACCTGGCTCAGTTTCGTGAACTCGAGGCATTCGCCACGTTCGGCTCCGAACTCGACGCCATCAGCAAAGCCCAGCTTGAGCGTGGCTATCGCTTGGTGGAATTGTTGAAGCAGCCACTCAACAGCCCAATGCCAGTCGAAGAGCAAGTGGTATCAATCTTTGCGGGCACCAAGGGCTATCTCGACGACGTGCCGGTGCCAGACGTGCGTCGTTTTGAGCAAGAGCTGCTCGAGCACATGCGTTCGCGCAACGGCAGCATGCTCGCAGGCATTCGACAGAATCCAAAAGCCGACGTGCCAGCAGATTTGGCCGGTGTGGTTGCAGCGTTCAAAAAGTCATTCACTCCGACGCCAGTAGGCGGTGTTGTGGCTGATCCCACAAAGACGTCAGCTGGCGAAGTCGGCGAGGCCGCCAGCAAGAAAACTTTGGCGACGGAGTAGTTCAGCACCATGGCCGGCGGTCAAGAACGCATTCTTCGGAGTCGGATTCGATCCGTCCAGGCAACGAAGAAAATTACCCGCGCCATGGAACTCATTGCTGCGTCACGAATCGTCAAGGCACAGCAGCGCGTGCAGTCGGCAGTGCCGTACAGCGAGATGATTACGAACGTGGTCAAAGACCTTGTGGCTGGGGGTTCAAGCACCGAGTCGGCATTCTTGAAGCCACGTGATGTGGTCAAGACCACCTGTTATGTAGCGATTGCTGCTGACCGCGGGCTGTGTGGCGGCTATAACGCCGGTGTGTTGCGAGCCACCGAAGGTGAAGTAAAGGCCGATGTGTTGGCCAACAAGACGTATGCGGTTGTGCCAGTGGGTCGCAAGAGCGAGAATTATTTCAAGTTCCGTGGCTATTCGTTGATGCAGCCATTCGCTGGTTTTTCCGATGCACCGAAGTATGAAAACGCCAAGGCCATCGGTGAGTACGTCGTGGATTTGTTCTTGAAAAAAGAGGTCGACCGAGTGGAGTTGGTGTACACCCGCTTTGTCTCTGCAGGCACGCAAGAAGTGGTGCGTCGGCCGCTCATCCCGCTCGAGCGCGAGGCCGTGGAGGGTGGCGATGGCAAACCCGAAGGTGCGGCGAGCGCCTATGAGTTTGAGCCAAGTGCCGAAGACATCCTGGGCTCGCTGTTGCCTCGCTACGTAGAAGCCCGTATCTATGCGGCGTTGCTCAATGCAGCCGCCAGTGAACACGCCTTTCGTCAGCGGGCAATGAAGGCCGCGACCGACAACGCCGAAGAACTCATCAAGGGCTTGTCACGCACCATGAACCGCGCGCGACAAGATTCGATCACCACCGAAATCATGGAAATCGTCGGCGGCGCCGAGGCACTAGGCGGAGCTGACGACAAAGTAAGCGTGAAACTGTGATTGTCACGTACCCGTATCTCAACCAGATCTGAAAACATTCGAAAAAGGAGCAATCATGACAGCAACCATGCCATCAACGACGAACAAGACCACCGAAGGTCGCGTAGTCGCCATCGCGGGCCCAGTTATCGACGTTGAGTTTCCCCGTGGCCACCTACCCGAACTGAACCGAGCCCTTGAGTTCGTGGTCGACGTCGACGGCAAGCCGAACGTGATTTTGGCTGAAGTCGCCCAACAACTCGGGCACAGCCGAGTGCGCGCGGTGTGCATGAAGCCAACCGACGGTCTGCGACGCGGCACACCAGTGCGTGATACGGGGCGTGGCATCTGTGTGCCGGTCGGTGAAAAGACTCTGGGTCACGTGTGGAACGTTTGGGGCGAAGTGCTGGACGGCAACAATGACGATTTCAAAGATGTCGAGCGCTGGGATATCCATCGTCCGGCTCCGTCATTCGACTCGCTCGAACCCACGATGCGCATGTTTGAAACCGGCATCAAGGTCATCGACTTGCTCACGCCCTATTTGGCTGGTGGCAAGATCGGTCTCTTCGGTGGTGCAGGCGTAGGCAAGACCGTGCTCATTACCGAAATGATCAACCGTGTGGCATCCAAACACGGTGGTGTGTCGGTGTTTGCTGGCGTGGGTGAGCGCACTCGTGAAGGCACCGACCTGCGAATTGAAATGGCCGAGTCTGGCGTGTTTGAAAAAGCCGCCTTGGTATTCGGCCAGATGGACGAGCCACCAGGCGTGCGTCTGCGCGTGGCGCTGTCGGCACTCACGATGGCCGAGTACTTCCGCGACGTCAAGAATCAGGACGTGTTGTTGTTCGTCGACAACATCTTCCGATTCGTGCAAGCCGGATCTGAAGTGTCGACTCTGCTCGGTCGCATGCCGTCGGCAGTGGGTTACCAGCCCACCTTGGCCGACGAAATGGGCCAGTTGCAGGAGCGCATTACCTCCACCCGTGGCCGCTCAATTACCTCGCTACAAGCGGTGTATGTGCCAGCCGACGACTACACCGACCCAGCACCATTCACCACGTTCACCTTCTTGGACGCAACAACCGAGTTGTCACGACAGATTGCATCGCTGGGCATCTACCCAGCGGTCGACCCGTTGGCATCAACTTCCACAATTTTGTCACCCGAAGTGGTGGGCGAGCGTCACTACAACGTGGCTCGCCGCGTGCAGGAAATTTTGCAGCGCTACAAAGAACTCCAGGACATCATTGCGATTCTTGGGTTGGATGAATTGTCAGAAGAAGACCGCCAGACGGTGTCGCGTGCCCGCAAGGTACAGCGCTTCTTGTCGCAGCCGTTCTATGTGGCCGAAGTGTTCACCGGTGTTAAGGGCGAATATGTCCCAACTTCTGAAACCGTGGAGAGCTTTGAATCCATCGTGAAGGGCGACTTGGACGATGTGCCCGAGCAGGCGTTTTTGAACGTCGGCAGTGTCGAGCAGGTGTTGGCCAAGGCAAAAACCTTGCAAGAGTCTGCGGCGTAGGCTTTCAATCAGATGGCAAGTGGGGCGACAATGAAAGTGGAAGTGGTGTCGCCTGAGCGCGTGCTGTTTTCAGGTGTCGCCACCCAGCTCATTACGCGCACGGAGAGTGGTGGTGAAATTGCTTTTCTGCCCGGCCACACTTCGTTTCTTGGTGTGCTGACCGAAAACCACACCCGTATTTTTCTTGAAGATGGCAGGGTGCAAAGTGTTGCAGTGCACGGCGGCTTTGTTGAATCGTCTGGCGGTCATGTGACGTTGCTCTCGGACAATGCCGAGCTAGCCGAAGATATTGATGTTGCGCGTGCGCGTGCGGCCAAGGAGCGGGCCGAATCAGCCATGCAAAGCGAGCATGATGCAAGTGTTGCAGCCGATTTGCGTCGTGCGGACGCACGCCTCTCTGCCACCGGTGGACTCGGCAATCACTAAGTCTCTGTGAGCAACAGTTGTGAGTAAAGCGCCGTTCACTCACGCCCTCGTCACAGGTGCTTCAAGTGGCATCGGCGCGTCAATCGCTCACAAGTTGGGCAAAGCGGGCGTGGGCATGGTGTTGGTTGCTCGCCGCAAGGATCGCCTCGATGCAATTGCGGCGCTCTACCCAAACGTTGAAGTGCTCGTCGCTGACCTCACCACTGAGGCGGGTCTCGATGCAGTCATCGCTCGCTTGCGCAGCGATTCGCTTGCACAAATTGATTTGGTGGTCAACAACGCGGGCTTTGGCACGTCGGGTGCGTTTGCCGACGCCGACCCACAGCGCCTGAGCAACGAGATTTCACTCAATGTCAACGCACTCACACGTATTTCGCATGAAGCGGTGCGATTGATGCGACCACGCGGCCGCGGATATGTGCTCAATGTCTCGAGCATTGCTTCGTTTCAGCCCGGCCCCGACTTGGCGGTCTACGCAGCAACAAAGGCGTTCGTCACCAGCCTCACCGAGGCGATGCACGAAGAACTTCGTGGTTCGGGCATTCGGGTCACAGCATTGTGCCCAGGGCTGACCCACACCGAGTTTCAGAGCATCTCCAACACATCAGGGCTCGAGTCGAAGTTTCCAGACTTTGCGTGGATGTCAGCTGACGACGTGGCACGCGATGGGTTGCGAGCGGTCGCTGAGGGCAAGGCCATCTGCGTGCCGGGCTTGGTGAACAAATCGTTGGCAACAGTGTCGACGTTTACGCCACGCGGTTTGGCCCGGCGTATTGCGGGCTTGGCCACGCGCCTTCGCTAGATCGTGATGTAGATCGAGCCGTTGCGCTCGGCGACTTTGTACTGCGTGAGCGGGCGATCCGCAGGGCCCTCAA
>JBBANT010000018.1:0-9900 GCA_040401815.1 Ilumatobacteraceae bacterium
CCAAACTGCATTGCCCGCGTGCTGTCTGATACGCGTACCACGTGATTGGTGCCAGCAATTGCAACGTCCAACGAGGTGGTGGCACCACCGAATTGCAACCCGTCGACTCGACCCTGGAGACCCTCGCCACCAGCCGAACTTGTAACACGAATGTCCTCTGGGCGAATGAGCAGCCGCGCTTCACCGGATTGCACTTGTGATTGTGGCACCGAAAACTCGAACGCATGACCACGCAAACGCACCCGGGATGACGCGGTGATTTCAACTGCCAGATCATTGACCTTGCCGACAAAACGTGCCACAAACGGTGTTGCTGGTGAGCGATACACCACGTGAGGTGTGGCGATTTGCTCGACCTGCCCATCACACATCACACAAATGCGATCTGAGATAGCCAATGCTTCTTCTTGGTCGTGAGTGACGAACACGGTGGCGATACCTGAAGTTCGTTGGATGCGGCGAATTTCTTCGCGCACCTCCACCCTGACGGTGGCATCCAGCGCCGAAAGCGGTTCGTCGAGCAACAGCACCTGTGGTTCGATGGCCAATGCTCGCGCGAGGGCTACGCGCTGTTGTTGACCGCCAGAAATCTGATGAGGGTACCGCTCAGCCAAGCCCGCGAGCCGCACGAGGTCAAGCAGTTCGCCCACTCGCGCCGTGCGTTGGCTGCGCGACATCTTGCGCACCTTCATGCCGAACTCGAGGTTTTCATGCACGGTGAGGTGGGGAAACAAGCTGTAGTTCTGGAACACCATACCGATGCCCCGTTTGCTTGCGGGTAAAGCCACGACGCTGGTTCCACCAATGAGCACGTCGCCCGAATCACACACTTCGAACCCAGCCGCAACTCTCAACGCAGTGGACTTACCACAGCCGCTGGGGCCGAGCAAAGTGACGAGTTCGCCTTCGTCAACACGAATGGCAAAGTCGACTAATGCCTTGACCGACCCAAATGACTTGGCCACATCACGAAATTCAATGTTGCGATTCATGTACGAACTTTCTTGCCGAAACGATTGGACATTGCGACAAACACTGTGGAGATAACCACAAGAACGATGCCGAGCCCGAATGTGCCCTGTGGATTGCTGCCTTGGGCGTACGACAGATACAGCGGCAACGTATTTTTCAGCAGCAACGATGCAATCGTGAATTCACCGAGGACCACGGTGAACGCCAAGAATGAGGCTGTGGCGATACTGGCTCGCATGTTGGGTGCGATGACGAACGCGATGGTACGCCACCAACTTGCACCGAGACTGCGGGACGCATTCACCAGAGTGCGAATGTCAAGGGCCGCCAACCCATTTTCGAGTGTGCGATGAGTGAAGGGCAACGCTGTGATCACATAGAGCGGCACGAGACCGAACGAACTGCGAATCAGAATCGGCAGGGTGTCACGAAACGCGCCAGCAAAGCCGACGACGAGTGCTATGGCCGGAACCACAAACGGCAAGACCGCCGAGATCTCGATGAGGCGCCGTGTTCTCGGCGAACCGAGATGGGCAAAGGTCATGGTCGGCAACAACACTGCGATGGTGGCTAGTGCCGTTGCAATGGCCAGCATGATGCTGAGGCTTGCGGCGCGCTGAAAGTCTGGCGATCCGAACGAATCGATAATTGGCTGAATTGTCCACTTTTGAAACACATTGCCCCATGACAACTTGATGACTGGTACTCGCTGAAACGCGAATCGTGTCATTGCGAGCATCGGGACGATGTAGAACGTGGCGACAATCGCAAGGGTCAACCACGCACCGATCCGAGAAATCTTCATCGTCGCCATCGTTCTGCGCGACGCATCAGTAACTGGAACCCTGTTACCAAGAGCCCGGTAATGATCACCATCCATGCCGCCAACGCATAGCCAAGATTCGTCTTGCCGGTGATCGTGTCGCCCTGCAGGAAGAATCTAATCTGCACTGGTACTAGCCGCGAGCCGCCCGACGACAGCGCAAACGCCGTGGCATAGGCGGCGAATGCATTTGCTACGAGCAAAAGAAACCCGCCGAGCAGCGCTGGTGTGAGGATGGGTAGCGCTACCAGCCGCCAATACTGCGCCGATGACGCCCCAAGACTCTGTGCGGCTTCTGCCCACGTGCGCCGCAAACCATCCAGTGCTGGCACCAGCACCAATGTCATGAGTGGTATCTGAAAATACAGATAGACGAGCACGATGCCCCAGAAATCAGAGATTCGAAAACCCCAACCAATGATGTCAACGTTGATTTCTCGCAATAAACGTGTGGCCAAACCCTGCATACCGAAAGCCGCCAAGAAGGCGAAAGCCAAGGGAATCCCGCCCATGTTCGCCGCTACCGCCGAATATCCCACCACTGTGCTGCGCAATCCACGAACGGTGTCGAGCCGCACCACGGCGACGGCCACCAAAGCACCGATTACTGCACCGATTGACGCACTGATAAAAGACAACTGCAAACTGAAAACGAAGCTCCCGCGAAATTGTCCGGTGACCGCTTCGATCATTGGGCTGGTCTCTGCAGTGCCTCTGGCGAACGCCGACCGAAAGACATACAGCCCTGGCCAACCCAAAAAAATTGCAAGAAACGCAACATACGGCAAAAACACCAAATGGCGGGCTCGTCTTTTGAACGAGCCCGCCATCCTGGGGGGAATTACAGATTGCGTATTTGTTGCAATCAATTATTTATCCGCTACCAATGGACCCCAACTGGCCGCCAGGGCTTCTTTCATCTTGGTGATCTGGTCTTGTGTGGGGAATTTGATCTGAGCAATGAGTTCTGGTGCTGGCAGGTTTGCCTTGGCCTCTTCAGAAATCTTGCCAGATGCCACGAGTGCTTCGAAGCGGGCAGGAATTGCGCCACCTTCGAGGTATCCGAGTGCACCTTCGTCAGAGATGAGGTGATTGATCCACAACTTCGCTGCGTTGTTGTGCGGGGCACCCTTCACGACGCCTTGCGCGTAATAGCCACCGTGAACACCGTCGGTTGGAACGCGGATTGCCAAGGTGATGCCGTTTTCAGCAAGTGTTGGCGCGAGGCCTGGGTAGTTGTACGTCCAGTCGAGCCAGATTGGTGTTTCACCAGCAATAACTCCGGCTGGTGTCACATCGGTCCCGGCCAAGTTGCCCGAAGCCTTCAGGTCTGCGAAATACGTGATACCTGGCATGATGTCGTCGAACGAGCCGCCATTGGCTAGCGCTGCGGCAACGACTGCGTTGAACGCGGCCCCTGATTCTCTTGGGTCACCGTTCAGCGAAACCAGTCCTTTGTACTCCGGCTTGGCCAAGTCAGCAAAGCTGGTTGGTGCAACATCGACAACAGTGGTGTTGGTTCCGATTGCCATGATGCCGTAGTACGCAGCAACCCACTTACCATCTGGATCTTTGAGCACTGCTGGGATTTCGTCCCAATTGCAAGGCTCGTACGGCTCCCAATAGCCCTTGGTGTCAACTTCTTGGGCGATCGCAGGCGAAACGTCGAGCGCGTCAGGTTGCGTTGGTTGCCCAGCAAGAGTTTCAACGGCGACGAGCTCGTCAGCCGACGAAGCATCGGGGTTGGCGACCGGGTTGGCGATGTCTGGATACTTCACGCGATATGCCTCGAGGATGCCCTTGTAATTGGCCCAGCTGTCGGGCAAGGCAATCAGGTTGACCTGGCCTTCGGCATTGGCAGCATCGACGAGCTCTGCACTTGGGCAGGAATCATCGGCAACTACTTCGGCGACAGTATCTTCTGTTACTTCTTCGCTGGCTTCGTCTTCTGCGTCGCCACCACAGGCACTGAGTGCCATGGCGCCAACGATCGCCAGTGCGGCAAAGCCACGCAGGCGAGTTCCGAAACGGGTGGATGGGGCTGTATTGCTGTTGTGTTGTTTTCTCATGACAGAAAAAATAAACGAAGCGTGTGAACAAGGTCTTACGAATGGGCGCAAGACTGGCAAAGAGTTTCCGAAGTCTCGACGTCAGAGAGCAGAGAAGTTCACCAGCAAGTCACCTTCAGTTGACGACACGTTTTCCGAACGAGACGACTCATGCGGCACGCTTAAAGGCGATGGTGCGCCTGCCCGACGATCGACTCCGCCGGCCTGAACGTCTTGCAGTCATCGGTGCTGGCTACATCGGCTTGCCCACGGCGGCGGGGTTCGCTGACCTCGGTTATGAAGTCGTGTGTGCCGACACCAATCCCACCAAGCTGGCGCGACTAAGTGCTGGCCTAGTCGACCTGCACGAACCCGACCTGCAAGATCTCGTGCAACGTGGTTTGCGCACCCGTCGCCTTGCTTTTTGCAACAGCCCCGCAGCGGCGGCGCGCGAGGCATCGATCGTGTTTATCTGTGTGCCGACGCCTCAGGCAGATGATGGGTCGGCAGACCTTTCCTACGTCGAACAGGTCGTTGCCGAAATCTGCCCTCTCGTGCGACCTGGCACCATCATCGTTACTCGGTCGACCGTGCCGGTTGGTACAGCCGAACGCCTGAGCGCCATCATTGGCCGACGCGATGTGCATGTTGCATCGAACCCAGAATTTCTGCGTGAGGGAAGTGCGGTGCGCGATTTTTTCCATCCGGATCGCATTTTGATTGGCGCCAGTGAGTTGATCGTTCGGCGCCGCCTTGGTGAGTTATATGACGTCTTTGGGGTGCCAGTCATCGTGACCGACATCCCCACGGCCGAACTCACCAAACATGCCGCCAACGCATTTTTGGCAACACGACTGAGTTTCGTCAACGCCATGGCCAATATCTGTGAGGCGGCGGGCGCCGATGTGCACGAAATGATGAAGGTAGTTGGCCTCGACCCACGAATCGGCCCCAAGTTTCTCTCAGCCGGCCCAGGTTGGGGTGGATCGTGTTTGCCGAAAGACACCCGCGCACTTGCCTATGTGGCCCGCCAGCTGGGCGAGCCATTCGAGCAACTCGAGAGCACAGTACGCAGCAACGAAGAACAGTTTGACCGCGTCGTGCGACGGCTTGCCGAGCACTTGAACGGGTCAGTGCAGGGTCGCCGAGTTGCCGTGTGGGGCTTGGCGTTTAAGGCCGGCACGAACGACCTGCGCGATTCACCGAGCCTCGAGGTGTGCAAACGATTGGTTGCAGCGGGTGCTGACGTGTGCGCCTTTGACCCGGCAGTCAACCCATCTGCTGTTGCTGAATTGGGCTTTACTTATGCCGAAACTTCGATTGGCGCGTGCTTTGGCGCCGAGGCACTGGTGGTGCTCACCGAGTGGCCCGAGTTTGCAACGATTGATCCATCGCTGGTTGCTGCCGCCATGAGTGGCGATGTCGTGTTTGACACGCGCAACGTGCTCGACATCAACGAATGGACTTCGGCCGGCCTGCGACTCGTAACGGTTGGGCGCAGCTCGCCCGACCCAGTGAACAACAGCGCCAGCGCCAACGCGGCATAACCCACGCAACACGCGCCGAGCACGGCGCCATAACCTGTGTCGATACCGACGGTAAGTGCGGCCGCTGCACCAACGACGAACGACAGGTTGTACACGACGTCGTAGGCAGCAAACACCCGTCCGAGTGACGCCGAGTCAACGCTCGACTGCACCGCAGCATCGTTGCACACCCGCACATTTTGAAACGCAAAAGATGCAACAACGATTGCTGCCATCGCCGTGACGAACGAGTCAACCAGCAAAATTCCGCTGATCGCCAGTCCCGATGCGACCGCAGCCAGTACCGACACCGACTTGCGCGGTACCCGCTCGATTACCCACTCAGCGGTCAACGTGCCGACGAAAGTGCCCGCCCCAGCAACACCGAAGACCGCCGCATAACCCGAGGCTTCGATGGCAAATCGCGCATCGATCACCAACGCGACACACGCATAAGACATACCGAGTAGCAACTTGCCGCCACAACTTGAAGCGATCGCAAACCGAACTTTATGGTTGCGTAATTGCGCACCAGCCGCACGCCAATCACGATGCGTGGCCACATCGTGGCCACCGCCGAGCGACACACGTACCTGTCGATACAGATACGACGAAGCCACGTGTAGCGCGACTGCAACGACGAATACTGCACGCACGTCGAGCCGTTCTATTCCCGCTGCAACTGCCACACCCACAAAGCCAGCCATCATGCTGAACAGCAAGCTCAGTGAATCAGCCGCAACCAGCTGGTGTGATTCCACCAAGCGCGGAATTGCCGTTGCCCGCACGGTATAGAGCACCCGGGTTACCAACAAGAGCAAGCCGAAGGTGACGTAGCCGATGACTTGGCGCTCGGTCACGGCTGCAACGATTGCGCCAAGGGTGAGAACCGCTCGCAACAATTGGCCCATCACCAGCAGCTGCTGACGGGCAAATCGATCGGCAACGAACCCCGCCAAGGGTCCAACGAACAACAGTGGAAACGCAGCCAGAATCAACCCCCGCAGGAACGCCAGCGTGGTGTCGCCAGGGTTCAGATCGAACAGCAGCACTTGGGCCAGTCCCAGAGATGTCATGGCGTCAGCGACCTGCGACGATACTTGGCCTGCCATCGCGGTTCGAAAGTCGCGCCGATGCAGAACGTCCCGGCGGCTTACGTGCTCCTTGGCTTGGCGCCGAAGTATGTGAAAGTTCACCGGCGTCGAAACCACCCCTTGAGCGTGACGCATTACTGGCTCAGGTGTCGCAGTTTTAGGTAAACAATCCCTGAATATTCACCGGCTGTGGAAGTTAACTTTATTCTTGCTTTCCGTTCAGATATTTTCCAAGTTGACTCCTCACAGTAGAAGCATGCGCATCGGTATCGTGACCGAGAGTTTCCTGCCCAGCGTGAACGGGGTGACCAATTCAGTCGTGCGCCTGCTGGAGCATCTCGAGCCGACTGCGCACGATGCCGTGGTGGTCGCCCCAGGCGACGGCCCCGACCACTTCGGCCGATTTCCTGTAGTGCGTACCCGCAGTGTGTCGGTGCCGCGCTACCGCCATTTTGAACTGGGCCTGCCCAGCCCACGACTGCGCGAAACGCTCACCGAATTTGCGCCGGATGTCGTGCACCTCGCTGCGCCGTTTGGGCTTGGCGCATATGCCGGGCGTATCTGTCGTCAACTGGGTGTTCCGACGGTGGCGGTGTATCAGACCGACGTGCCGGGCTTTCTTTCGAACTATGGCCTGTCGCCCACCGAAGGATTGGTCTGGAAATGGGTGGGTGGCATCCATAACAAAGCCACGCTGACACTTGCGCCTTCGTCGGCTGCCAAGAACGACCTTGAAATGCATGGTGTTGATCGCGTGAGTTTGTGGCGACGCGGCGTGGATGGACAACTCTTTAACCCAACACGGCGCAGCGAGGCACTACGCCAAAAGTGGAATACCAACAACCGCATCGTCGTTGGCTATGTGGGTCGACTCGCGCACGAAAAACGTGTCGAAGATTTGGCGGTGTTGGCCGACGACCCGCGCATTCAACTGGTCATCGTCGGTGACGGCCCGCAACACGACAAACTGCAACGCCTGTTTCCTGATGCCATATTCCCCGGGTTTCTCTCGGGTGCCGAACTTGCCGCCCACTTTGCAAGTTTTGATGTTTTCGTACACACGGGCGTGCACGAAACGTTCTGCCAAACCATTCAAGAAGCCCTCGCCTCGGGTGTGCCCGTTGTTGCCCCAGCCCAGGGCGGCCCGCTCGACTTGGTCACACCGCACATCAATGGTCTGCTGTATCAACCTGGTGAAACTGCAGCCTTGCGCCAGTGTGTCGATGCACTCGTCGACTCCGACGTTCGCAACGCAATGTCTGTTCATGCTCGCCCATCAGTCGAACATCGCACTTGGGCATCGGTCAATGAACAACTGCTCGGACACTTCGGTCGCGCGTGCGGAAAAGCCCAGCCCGCACTTGCGCCACATCGTGACTTTGCAACCTCGGACGCGGCGTAACAGCATCATGCGCATCGCCCATGTCGCCAACTTCTATGGGCCACGCAGCGGTGGCTTGCGCACCACGATGCATCGACTCGGACACGGCTACCTGGCGGCTGGTCACGAAGTTCTGCACATTGTTCCTGGTCGCGACTACGAACGCGAATGGACCGAATCGGGTCTGCGCATCACCATCCCGGGTCGGGTGCTGGCCGGTACGGGTGGCTACCGGGTCATTGTGAATGTTTCGCGAGTGCGACGCATTCTCGCCGAGTTTCGCCCTGACGCACTCGAGGTGTCGGATCGCTTCACACTCACCTCACTGGGTGATTGGGCGCGTGAAAACTCGGTGCGCAGCGCAGTATTCAGCCACGAAACCCTTACTGGCCTGAGCGAAACATTCGTGCGCGCACCCCTGCTCACCTCGCCACCCGTTGATTGGTGGAATGCTCGCATGGCCCGCCGCTTTGACCACGTAGTTGCCACCACTGCATTTGCTGCCCGCGAATTTGAACGCATCGGTGTAGGCAACATCACTCGCATTCCACTTGGGGTCGACCTGGCCGAATTTCATCCGGCAAAGTTCGACCAAACGTTGCGCACAAATCTGCTCGGCGACAACGACATTTTGCTGGTGCACTGTGGTCGCCTTTCGCCAGAAAAGCGCGCCGAGCGAAGCATCGAAACCGCCATCGAACTCGCTCGTCGTGGACGCCGAGTGCGACTCGTCATCGCTGGTGACGGCCCCAGTCGCGACTCACTCCAGCGTCTCGCCACAGGGCATGCGATTGAGTTCCTCGGGTTCGTCACCGAGCGAGACGTCTTGGCCCGCCTGCTTGCCTCGGCCGACGTGGTGCTCGCGCCTGGGCCACTCGAAACGTTTTGTCTTGCAGCCCTCGAGGCCCTGGCATCTGGAACACCTGTAGTCGCCAGTGCCAGCAGTGCAGTTCGTGAAGTGCTCGGCACCGACGACGACAACAACGAACAAGTTGGCGCAGTAGCGGCAGACAACGCAACGGCTTTTGCCGATGCCGTTGACGGTGTGTTGTCAACTTCGCCTGCTGCACGACGATTTGCAGCACGCCGCAGGGCCGAGCAGTTTCCGTGGTCGCTCACGATTGACCGCATGCTCGCCTTGCACGGCGCAACACCGCGCGAACCCAAACAGCAGGCCGCATAGCAATGCGAACCATCGTGGTGCTTGGCGACTCGGTTGGCTTCGGTGTGGGCGATGAAGACCACCAGCACCCCAACAAAGGGGTTGGGTCATTCCTGCATCAGGCTCTGGTTGAGTTTTCTACGTACTTCAACTACTCGCGCCCGGGTGCCCGTATGCGCGAGGTGTTCGAGGTTCAGCTTCCCCGGGCCCTTCACCACCAACCAGATGTAGTGGTGCTCATTGCCGGGGGCAACGATGTGTTGCGCCAGAACTTTGACCCCACTGATATTTATTGGTCGATGTACGGCACAATCACCACCCTGCGTGGGCAGGGCGTCGAGGTGCTCACCATGAAGTTGCACGACCCGAACAAAAAAATTCGACTCCCCAAGCGGCTCGCGCGATTGCTGCATCAGCGAGTGGAAACGCTCAACCTTATTATTGACGATGTTTCACATTTGCTCGGCGCCAAGTGTCTAGATGTGCGAGAGATCGGTGTCGCCTATGACAAGGCAATGTGGCATGTGGATCGCATGCACCCGAGCCGCTTCGGCTATCACGTGCTGGCTCGGCATTTTGCAGAGTTGCTATCTGGTGATGGCCACGAGGTGCGCGACGTGACGGCCCCCATCGTGCGCCCACGCTCACGCCAAGAGAACCTGCGGTGGATGATGCGGATGGGTTTGCCGTGGTTCTTGAAGCGCTGCAAGGACTTGTTCCCGGGTGTGGGTTACTTGCTCGTATTAGAGACATCCAAAGATGTCGCCCGTGCCATTCGCAAGCGTCGCAATAAATCTGCGGCCCCCGACTTGAGCCAACAACCGTGGCGACGACCGGTGTCGACATCACCCGATACGCATTCCGAAGCACCGCTCAACATTGCCGCCTAGCGCA
>JBBANT010000018.1:10000-15710 GCA_040401815.1 Ilumatobacteraceae bacterium
GCTAGATGTTGTTGCCTGGCAGCTCTTCGATATTGAGGTCTTTGAAACTCAGCACGCGCACCTTGGGCACGAGGCGAGTCTTGCGGTACATGTCCCATACCCATGCGTCGGTAAGTGTGATCTCCAAAAGTGGGCGCGGGCCCTCAGCGAGCACCTGCACGTCAACGGTGTTGGCCAGATAGAACCGGCGATCAGTTTCGACGGCGTACTTAAACATCGCCACGACGTCTTGGTATTCGTTGGCCAATTGCAGTTCGCGTTCGGCCTCGAATTGCTCGAGATCGTCAGTGTTCACTGGCAACCAACCACTGGCTGTGTGCAGGGGATGCGCAAGTTGGCGACGAGCTTAGACTTCGCGCTTTTCGCGAATCTTGGCCGACTTACCAGCGCGATCACGCAGGTAGTTGAGCTTGGCGCGACGCACTTGACCATGACGTAGCACTTCAATCTTTTCCACCGATGGGGTGTGCATGGGGAACGTACGCTCGACGCCTACGCCGTAGCTGTTCTTGCGAACGGTGTAGCTCTCAGAAATGCCCGAGCCGTCAATGGCGATGACGTCACCTTGAAACACCTGAACGCGCTCTTTGTCGCCTTCTTTAATGAGCACGTGCACCTTGACCTCGTCGCCAGGGCGCAACTTGGGCAGGTCAGTGCGGAGATGTTGCTGGTCGACGATGTCTGTGGGTTTCATAGGGAACTCTCAGGATACGGCACAGGGGGGAACTCTTCCACCAGACGTTTTTCGGTGTCGTTTAGCCCGCCCCGCAGCGCAATGATGTCGGGGCGTGCGCTAAGCGTGCGATGCAGAGCCTGGGCATGACGCCAGCGTTCGATGCGTGCATGGTCGCCACTGCGCAACACTTCGGGCACGCCGAGACCTTCAAATTCTGCTGGTCGCGTGTAGTGCGGGGCTTCGAGCAACCCACCCTCAAACGATTCGCTGGCTGCCGACTCGTCATTGCCCATGACCCCAGGGATGAGCCGGGTGACGGCTTCGACAATGGCACATGCGGCCACTTCGCCGCCGCCCAATACGAAATCGCCAATCGAAACCTCGCCATCACACAACTCGGCCACCACACGGTGGTCAACACCTTCGTAGCGACCACACAACAGCGAAAAGCCCCCAGACGCTGCCAATGTTTTGGCCATCTGTTGGTCGAATCGTTTGCCACCGGGCGACAACAACAACAGTGGCCGCGGTGGTTGGGCAGCGCGCACACTGGCAAAAATTGGTTCAGGGCGCATCACCATGCCCGCGCCACCACCGAATGGTGCATCGTCAATAGTGCGATGAGCATCGGTGGCGTGGGCGCGCAGATCATGCACCCGCAAGTCGAGCAACGCTGTGGTGCGGGCACGACCGAGCAGACTTTCAGAACAAAAAGCGTCGACAAGCGTCGGGAAAATGCTGAACACGTCGATGCGCACGACTGGCACCGAGTCGATTTGGTTTAGTCGTCGAGAAAATCGACGTCGACTTCAACGCCGTCTTTTTCGGCAGCGGCCCGCACGAGAGCGCGAATGTTTTGGGCGGTACGACCACGTCGACCGATTACTCGGCCTAGGTCGCCTTCGCCAACTCGCACTTCAAGAATGATGGTGCCGTCGTCGTCGATTGCTTCGACACGAACTTTGTCAGCGTCGTCAACGATCGAGCGAACGATGTGGTCGAGCACTTTCGTGGCCACGGTTGCCTCTGCCATGGCGATTATTTCTTCTTCGGTGTTTTGGTGGCCATGAATTCGCTCCACAGGCCACTGATTTCGAGCAACTTGCGCACGCGCTCGGTGGGCAGCGCACCCTGGTTGAGCCACTGCATGACCTTGGCGTTGTCGACGGCGAAACCCGATGGGTTTTCTAGCGGACGATACGTGCCGACGATTTCGAGAAATTCACCGTTGCGGGCTTTTTTGGTGTCAGCCGCGACGACGCGATAATGCGGCTGCTTGGTCTTGCCGACGCGGGCCAGACGAAGTTTGACAGACATGATGCTCCTTGACTTGATTGCGATACCCCGAGCGAACCGCTGCGGGCTCTCTGCACGCTATCTGGGCGGCAGGCGACCACCAAACTGCTGCTTAATCATCTTCTGCATTTCGCCAAACTGCTTGACCAAACGGTTCACATCCTGCACCTGGGTGCCGCTGCCCTTGGCGATGCGTGACCGCCGACTGCCGTTGATGATCTGGGGGTTTTCGCGCTCGCCAGGCGTCATCGACCGGATGATGGCCTCGGTGCGCTTCACCTGGTCGTCGCTGATTTCGGCCCCTTTGAGTTGGGCCGCAGCACCTGGGATCATGCCGAGCACGTTCTGCAGTGGGCCCATTTTTTTGAGTTGTTGCAGTTGGTCGAGAAAATCGTCGAGGGTGAACTTGCCGCCGACGAGTTTCTTGGCGGTCTTTTCGGCTTCTTCTTTTTCGAACACTTCTTCGGCTTGTTCGATGAGCGTGAGCATGTCGCCCATGCCCAAAATGCGGCTGGCCATGCGGTCGGGGTGAAACTGCTCGAACGCATCGAGCTTCTCCCCCGTTGCGGCGAACGCAATCGGCTTGCCGATGACTTCTTTTACCGACAAGGCCGCACCACCGCGCGCATCGCCATCAAGCTTGGAAAGAATCACACCGTCGATAGCGAGCGTGTTGTTGAACGCTTCGGCCACCGCGACGGCGTCTTGGCCGGTCATGGCATCGACCACCAAAAACGTGTAGCGCGGCGAAACCGCTTGGCTAATGTCGCGCACCTGTTGCATCATCTCGGTGTCGATGGCCAAGCGACCGGCGGTGTCGACGATGAGCACATTGCGACCAAGCCGTTGTGCTTCTTGCAAACCGAGGCGCGCGGTTTGCACCGGGTCGCCTGGTGCGCTGAAGACGGGCACACCAATTTGGGCGCCGAGCACACGCAGCTGCTCGACTGCGGCCGGGCGTTGCAAGTCGGCACCCACGAGCATGGGTTGGCGACCCTGTTTTTTAAACCACGCGGCCAACTTGGCAGCACTCGTGGTTTTGCCCGAACCTTGCAGACCGGCCATCAACACCACCGTGGGTGGCTGGCTGGCATAGGTGATCTTCAGCGTTTCGCCACCCAGTAGCGCCACTAATTCGGCTTGCACCGTTTTGACCACTTGTTGGGCGGGGTCAAGCGCTTTGGAAAGTGCTTCGCCCACCGACTGTTCGCGGATGCGTGCCAGCACGTTGCGCACCACGGTGACGTTCACGTCGGCTTCAAGCAGCGCGGTGCGAATTTCGGCGAGAATTTCATCGACGTCGGCTTCGCTCAGGCGACCGCGATTGCGCAGTTTGCCGACGACCGCACCGAGGCGGTCACTCAACGAATCAAACATCAGACCGAAAATCTATCGGTGGATTATTCGTCGAAAAGTGCGGCGATGAATTCGTGTGGGTCAAAGGGTGCCAAGTCGGCAACCGTTTCGCCGAGCCCCACCAACTTGATGGGGATACCGAGTTCGGTTTCGATGGCAAACACAATGCCACCCTTGGCCGAGCCATCAAGTTTGGTGAGCACCACACCAGTCACCTGCGTGGCATCGGCAAATTGGCGCGCCTGCACCAAACCGTTTTGACCCGTCGTTGCATCAATCACCAGCAACACCTCGGTGACCACGCCCGCAGCTTTTTCGGCCACGCGGCGCACCTTGCGCAACTCGTCCATCAAGTTGGTGTTGGTTTGCAAGCGACCCGCAGTGTCGGCAAGCACCAACTGGATGCCACGCGCCGCTGCACTCTGCACACCATCAAACACCACCGACGACGGGTCAGCACCCTCTGCCCCGCGCACGATGGCAGCCCCCGTGCGAGTGGCCCAGGTTTCGAGTTGTTCACCAGCCGCGGCACGAAACGTGTCGCCCGCCGCCATGAGCACGGTGCGCCCAAGAGCAATCTGTTGGGCTGCAATCTTGGCCACGCTGGTGGTTTTGCCGGCCCCATTGACCCCCACCATGAGCCAAATGTTTGGCGTGCCGAGCGACGCATCGAAATTGAGCCCGCGTTGTGTGCTAGCCAAGCGGCTCGTCATGTCGTGGCGCAAAGCAGTAATCAGCGCGGCGGGCTCGGTGATTTGGCGGTCTTTCACCCGCGCCCGCAAACCATCGAGCAACGCAGTGGTGACCTTGACACCAAGGTCGGCGCGCAACATGGCTTCTTCGAGATCGTCCCAAGTGGATTGATCGATGGTGGTGCGACGCAGCACACCCGTGGTGGCGGTGGCGAACACGCCGCGGGCGCGCGAAAGGCGATCGCGAAAACTTGGTGGCGCAGCAGGTGCGACTGGTTCAGGTGCAACCGTCTCAACAGGTGCGGGGGCAGCAACTGGTGCTGCAACTGGCGCACCACCACGTGAGCGTCGCGCGACAACAACGCCACCCACCACCAACACTGCCGCCGCAAGAGCGACGTAGACCCAGGTGTCGTTCACGCCGACTTGGCGGCCACTCGCTCGACCACCACGCGCGAAGACCCACCGGGTTGCATGGTCACGCCGAGCAAACTGTCGCCGGCTTCCATCGTGCGCTTTTGGTGGCTCACGATCAGCAACTGGGCCTCTAGACGAAACTCACTGATGAGCCCTAAGAAGCGATGCAGGTTCACGTCGTCGAGGGCGGCTTCGACTTCGTCCATTACATAGAACGGCGACGGACGGCTGCGGAACACGGCGAACAAAAACGCCAAGGCAGTCAGTGCGCGCTCGCCACCCGACAACAGCGACAACTTCTTTACGTTCTTGCCACCCGGCTTAGCTTCGACCTCGATACCCGTGTTGAGCAGGTCGTCGGGCATGGTGAGCACGAGCCGACCGTTACCACCCGGAAACAACGTGGCGAACAACTTGGCAAAATTGTCGCGCACATCGGCATAGGCAGCGGCGAAGGTTTGTTGAATTTCTAAGTCAACTTGTTTGATTACCTTCATGAGTTCGCGACGCGAATTCTTCACGTCTTCGAGCTGCTCTTCGATAAACACATTGCGCTGCTGGAGTGCTTCGAACTCTTCGAGCGCCAACGGGTTGATGGGGCCCATGATGCGCAGTTCGCGCTCTAACTCGCGCACTTTCAAAATTGGGGTCATGCCGTCGGGCAGTTCGGGTGCCACGGTGTCGATGGCCACTTGTGGCTCGACTTCGAGCTCGCGCCGCAACGTGTCGATGGCGGCTTCAAGTCGCACACGCACTTCGCTTTGTTCGATTTCCACCCGACGGTTGAGTTCGCGGCGTTCTTCGAGGGTCTTTTCGTTGGCCGTGCGCTCTTTGCGTGAGGCATCCAACCGACTGCTGATCTGGCGCATCTCGGTGCTTTGGCGGGCCCGCGCCTCGTGCAGTTCGCGTTGGCGGGTGTTCAACACATTGACGATGTGTTCCACCGCGGTGAAGGCAGTGGCAAGTTTGAGCATTTCTTGATCGATGCGTTGCGTCTGGCGTGCTGCGTCTCGTCGAGCGTCAGAGTCGCCACCCAAACGTCCTTCGATTTCGGCCATGCGGGCACGCAACAGATTTTCACGCTGCTCCAAACCAGCAATTTCGATGTCGTGGTCTTGCACCGCGGCTCGCTCGACTTCGGCCGTGGTTGCAGCACGAGCCTCACTGTCGCGCGCTGCGGCCAAGCCCGTGCGTGCGGTGTGCAGGGCCAATTCCACCTCCACCAACCGGGCAGCGGCAGCTTGGGCCGATTGCTGCGCGCTGGCCAAGGCAA
>JBBANT010000018.1:15810-22161 GCA_040401815.1 Ilumatobacteraceae bacterium
TCCACCAACCGGGCAGCGGCAGCTTGGGCCGATTGCTGCGCGCTGGCCAAGGCAACGTTGCTCACCAAGCCAAGGCCCACCCGCAATGACGTGGCAGCCAGTCGATCGCCGTCGCGGGTAACCACCACGGCGTTGGGGTCGCGCAAGGCTGCGTCGACTGCGCCGTCGAACGAATCCGCCAGGCTGACGCGCGACAACAACACGTCGAGCAAATGATTGATGCCTGCTTCGTGAGCACCACTGCGAGCGCGCACATGGGCCCGCAGTTCGCGCGATGGGTTGGCTGTGGCCGACTGCAGCGAATCAAGCGCCAACACCGCACCCGGGTTTTTGGTGGCGCGCAGGTGGGCCAGGGCTGCACGCGCATTGGTGGTGTCGTCGATGACCACTGCCGCGATGGATTCGCCGAGTGCGGCCTGCACTGCTGAGCGCCACTCGTCGTCGATGTCGATCAGATCCAACAGCGTGCCGACACTGCCCGTGGCATCGTGCAGCGTTTTGATGCTCAACACCTGGGCATCAATCGAGGCCTGGAGCGCTTCGACACGTGCTGCCGACGCTGCTGCTGCACTCGACGCCGTGGCGTGGGCAACGATTGCTTCGTCGAGTGCGCGTTGTGCCGCAGCGGTCACTGCTTGGGCCTTGGCGTATTCGGCCGCGGCCACACCGGCCAGCGACGATGCCGCCATCTCGCGCAACTGTTGGGCGACTTCTTCTAGTTGCTGGCGCACCGACGCGGCTTCGCCCTCTAACTGGGCGACGACGCCCGAATCCATCACTTGGCCGCGTTCGCGCTCAACCGAACGACGACGCTCGGCCAACACCTGCACCAAGCCGCGGGCGCGACCACGCAAATTTTCGACGCGTACCAATTCGTCGTTGATGGTGCTGTCACCACGCGCCGACAAATCTGCTTCGTCAGACATCACCGCCGTGTCGAGCGCCGAGAGCCTGGCGCGAACTTCGTTTTCGGTCTTGTCGCCAGCAGCTTTTTGGTCGGCAAGGGCCTGCAAGCGAGCCTGCAGGCCACCAATCTCGCGGCCCGCCACATGCAAACGCAGTGTGCGCAATTCGGCGACCAATGCACCGTGGCGGCGTGCGGCATCGGCCTGGCGCTCGAGCGGCTTGAGTTGGCGGCGCACTTCACGCAACAAATCTTGGGCGCGCATCAAGTTGGCTTCGGTGCTCTCCAAGCGACGCTCGGCTTTTTCTTTGCGCTTGCGATGCTTCAACACACCCGAGGCTTCTTCGATGATCGACCGACGATCTTCGGGGCGAGCATTCAACACCGCATCGATCTGGCCTTGGCTCACGATCACGTGTTGCTGGCGCCCGACACCGGCATCTGACAACAACTCCTGCACATCCAACAATCGGCACGTCACACCGTTGATGGCGTATTCACTTTCACCGGTGCGAAACAGGGTGCGGGTGACGGTGACTTCAGAAAATTCGAGCGGCAACAAGCCCGCCGAATTGTCGATGGTGAGTGACACCTCGGCCCGGCCCAACGCTGGGCGGCGTGAGGTGCCAGCAAAAATGACGTCGTCCATCTTTTGACTGCGCACCGACGAGGGGGCTTGGGCGCCAAGCACCCAGGCGATGGCGTCGACCACGTTGCTCTTGCCCGACCCGTTGGGGCCCACCACCACGGTGACCCCGGGTTCGAGTTCGAGGGTCGTCGAGTCGGCAAATGACTTGAACCCCTTCATCGTCAACGACTTAAGAAACATCTCCGAAAACAGTAGTACTTACGCCAACTAGTGGCAGGTTTTCAGCGCTGGCAACGGGGGCAAAAACAGGTGGTGCGCCCGGCCACTACGCGGCGCACGATGCGTGCCTCTCGACAGGTAATGCAGCGTTGGCCAGCCCGGTTGTACACCCGATGTTGGGTCTGAAACCACCCTGGGTCGCCGTCGATGCCGACATACTGCGTGTCATCCAACGTGCTGCCACCTTTTTCCACCGCGTCGCGCAACACGTGATGAATTGCCGCGACCAGTCGCTTGCGGGTTGGTGCATCAAGACGCGACGGCAGACGGTTGTGGCGCAAACGGGCTCGATGCAAAATTTCGTCGGCGTAAATGTTGCCGATGCCGGCAATGCGATGTTGGTCGAGCAGCAAGGCCTTTAAGTTGCCGCGCCGCCCGCGCAGAATCTCGGCTAGTTGCGCTTCAGTGAGGCCATCAACAATCGGGTCGGGGCCGAGGCGCGCCAATTCGGGTGCCACGGCGGATTCGTCGGCGCGATCAAACACCACGACTTCGCCAAATGTGCGCGGGTCAACGAACCACATTTCGTGACGCTCGCCGTGGGCATCGGGCGACAGGTGCATCACCACATGGGTGTGCAACGGGCGTGCGGTGCCGGCTGCAACCACGAGCACTCGCCCACTCATGCGCAGGTGCATCATGAGCACCCCACCCGAATCGAGGTCGCACAACAAATATTTGCCGTGTCGGCGCGCGGCCACGATTCGCACACCCGTGAGCCCATCGATGATTGCTTCGCGACCTTGACGACGCACGGTGCGCTCGCGAAACACCTCGACACGCTCGACCACCCGCCCCACGGCGCGACGCTCGATGCCGCGACGTACGGTTTCGACTTCGGGTAACTCGGGCATTACGACAAAGCGTCGATTGCCTCGGCAGCTGCCTGCTGCTCGGCGGCTTTTTTCGTGCGACCAGTGCCAGCCCCAACGCGACGACCATCCACTGACACCTCGGCAAAAAACACTTTGTCGTGTGCGGGGCCTTCGTCGCGCAGGTCATAGACCGGTGCACCCAAACCTTTTTCAGCAGTGAGTTCTTGCAACTGTGTTTTGGGGTCGAGGTCTTTTAGCCCAGGCACCGCACCGGCAATTTCGGGGGCCAACAACCGCAGCGACAACTCGTGGGCCACCTGGCCACCGGCATCCATGAACACTGCGCCGATGATTGCTTCGAACGCATTGGCCAGAATCGAGGTTTTATCGGCACCACCGCCGTTTTGTTCACCGCGGCCTAACCGAATGAACCGACCGATGCCCAAGCGCCGCGCGGCAACTGCCAAGGTTTGGGCGTTCACCACGCTTTTGCGCAAATCGGTGAGCAGACCTTCGTCGAATTGTGGGTGACGTCGAAACATTTCTTCGGCCAGCACCAAACCAACTACGGCATCGCCGAGAAACTCGAGCCGCTCGTTGGATGGTTCTTCGGCGTGTTCGGCTGAGTATGACGAATGTGTGAGCGCCAGTCGCAACAACGCAATGTCGCCAAAGTCGTAACCAATCAACGTTGCGCACTCGCGCAGCGTGGCTTCGCTGGCGAGCGAATTCACAGTGTTCCGCTTGCCGCCACGGCTACACGGATTTTTTCGACAATGTCACCCTGCACCATGTCGCGGGCAACTTTGATGCCGTTCACCATGGCGCGGGCGCTCGATGAACCGTGCGAAATGATGCACACACCGTTGAGGCCCAGCAACATGGCACCACCCGTGCTGTCGGGGTCGAACTGCGAATACAAATCCAAAAAGGCCGGCATGAGCGCATCGGCGTGTGTTTTGTATTGCGGTTCGCCAATTGCAGTGAACAGCGCTTTGACCACCGCCTTCATCGCGCCCTCCAAGCTTTTCAGCGCCACGTTGCCAGTGAAGCCGTCGGTGACCACGACATCCACTTCGGTGGTCATGATGTCGCGACCTTCGACGTTGCCGATGAAGTTGATGCCCGTGTGTGCTGACAACAACTCGTAGGCCTGCTTGCGCAGCGTGTCGCCCTTGCCGGGTTCTTCGCCAATCGACAACAAGCCCACCTTGGGCGATGCAATGCCGTAACGCTCGGCAGAAAACACCGAACCCATCACCGCAAACTGGCCGAGCCACGCGACTTCTACTTCGGCGTTGGCACCTGCGTCGAGCAAAATGGTGGGCGTCGAACCAGGTACTGGTATCGGCGTGGCAATCGCCGGACGTTTGACACCGTCGACGCGCCCCATGCGCAACAACGCCGAGGCCATCGTTGCACCGGTGTTGCCGGCAGAAATCATGGCGCTCGCCTTGCCGTCGCGCACTGCTTCGGCGCTGCGCACGAGCGTGGAGTCTTTCTTTTTCTTCACCGAACTGGCGGCGTCTTCGCTCATGCCGATGACTTCGCTGGCCACCATCAACTCAAGATCGCCGCAATCCACGATGTCACCAAGGTCGGCAGGCCCAACGAGCAACACCGGAATGCCCTCGGCGGCGGCTTGGCGCGCGCCAGCCACAATTTCAGCGGGGGCTTTGTCGCCACCCATGGCATCGACAGCAATCGGCTTCATGGTGTGAAAATCAGACTAAACGCTGCATCAGCAGCAGGAGTTATTTGACGGCGTAGGCGACGCGACCTTTGTACCAACCACAGTTGGAACAAACGACGTGTGGCTTTTTGACGTTGCCGCAACGTGGGCAGACGCTTTTGGCTGGGTTAGCCAGACGCATGTTGATGGATTTGCTTGTGCGTCCGCGGGCTTTGGAGCGTTTTTTCTTCGGTACAGCCATTTCGTCACTCTACCGTGTCGTCTAGCTGGCCACGCAGGGCGTCGAGTGCCGCCCAACGCGGGTCGCGCGTTTCAACCACGCAACTGCACGTGGTGCTGGCTCGGTCGGCCCCGCATTGTGGGCACAACCCCGGGCAGTCGGTGCGACATAGCGGCGCATCGGGCACGGCCAGCAAAACGGCCTCGCGCACGAGCAACGTGAAGTCGATTTGGTCGCCCACGATGGGTTCGGTTTCGGTTTCCAGACTCGTGTGCTCGCTGGCGGCTGCAACGGGGCGCGCTGGCATGCCGCGGGCAAACACTTCGTCGATTTCGCCATCGGCAACGCCCTCCACTGGTCGCAGGCAGCGGCGACACATCGATGCCCAGGCCACCTGTGCCCCACCGCTGGCCACGAGGCCCGATACCGAACTTTCGAGTTCGATATCGATCTCTACATCGGCGCCAACGTTGATACGCGAGTCAGCAAAATCGAATACGTCGGCCTTGGCGACGACCGTGACCGATTTTTTTGCACCTGGTCGACGCAGCAGGTCGAGCACGTTGACGACGAGCGCCGACGCCATCAGTTGAGGTCGCGGGTGCGATCAATTTCTTGGTCGAAGAATTCGCCCGACATGTCGGGGGCGTCGTCGGTCATCTGATCATTGGCTTGCTGAACCCCGGTGATCGACAGTCGGTCGCGCCCATGCTTGATGGTTTTCATCAAACGGTCGATAAGAATCTCGACACTGGCCAGACGTCGATCGAGGAAGTCTTCGGTTTCACTCTTCAAGCGACGTGCCGTGGATTCGGCTTCGTCGATGATCTGGCGGGCGCGAGCCTCGGAGGCGCGAACCACTTCGGTGCGTTGCACCATGCGCTCGGCCTGGGTGCGTGCGGCTTCGATGATTTCATCGGCTTCGCGTTGCGAGCGAATGAGGAAGGTTTCTTTTTCTTTGAGCATGAACCGTGCTTCACGCACTTCATGCGGCAAACAGGCAATTGCGTCTTCTAACAGGGCAATAACTTCTTCGCGATCGATGCGCGGCGTGCTCGACAGTGGCACGTTGGCCGCCTTGGAGATCAGGTCGATGAGATCGAGCAAGATCTCTTCGGCATCCCCCATCAGCACCTCGGGCAGCTCTTGGGTGGGGAGGTCGTCGTTGTCAGTCATGGTGATGCTCCGCTTGGTTTAGCGGCGAGCCCGGCTCGCCAGCGCCTTGGCAACTGGTGCGGTGACCATTGCCGAAGCGTCTCCACCGTAGTGCGCAATCTCGCGCACAAAGCGACTACTTATATAGGCGTGTTCGGGCAACGCAAACAGCACCATCGTGCGCACACCCGAAACGGTGTAGTTGGTGTGCGCCATTTGTGATTCGATATCGAAATCCGTGGCGCTGCGCAGGCTTTTTACGATGCAGGTGGCTTGCACTTTTCGCGCGGCATCGATCGCCAAACCCACATGGGCCTCGACCCGAATACCGGCCAGATGGGCGGTGGAGTCTTTGGCCAACTGCACCCGCTCGTCAACCGAAAACATGCCCGCTGGCTTTTCGGGGTTGTGCATCACGGCGATGACCACCGAACCAAAAATGCTCACTGCCTGGGCGGCTACATCTAAGTGCCCGAGGTGAAACGGGTCGAAACTGCCCGGATACAACACCACTTGCCCTGTTGCCATCAGCTTCTACGGTAGCCGTCGCAAAAACGTCACATGGGTACGCCCATAGCGCTTCTCGCGCAGCGATTCCCACCCGGCAGGTGGTGGCACAAGTGCTGCGGCTTCGGCCACCACGAGGTTGCCCGGCACGAGGGCCAAAAACTCGTGCCATTGGGTGAAGTCATACGG
>JBBANT010000019.1:0-4196 GCA_040401815.1 Ilumatobacteraceae bacterium
CCCACCACTATGTATGCCTTCATGCAGTCAGTCGGCGTGGTGAACGATCACCTCAAGGGTTGTTGGGCGTATCAAGACGTTCAAGCATGAGTTCCACTTCGGCGAGCTCGGCCTCAATTGCATCCAGGTCGAGGGGTGCTTCATTTTGGTTGCTCACGTCACTCATCTCTGCCCAGCGTAGATGGAGATGCCACCGCTAGCGTGGCTCGCCATGCCTACCCAATTTCCGCCGTTCGACGGCTCTGCACCAAAACAACAGAAGTTTGCCGAACTGCCCGAGATGGGCATCGATGCAACCAAGCGTTACACCGCCACGATGAACACCTCGCTCGGTGAGTTGGTGATGTCGCTTGACCCGATTGCCGCCCCACGCACCGTGAACAACTTCGTGTTTTTGGCGTTGAATCACTATTACGACGGTGTCATCTTTCATCGCATCATCAAAAATTTCATGTGCCAAGGTGGCGACCCACAAGGCACCGGCACAGGTGGCCCGGGTTACAAGTTTGGCGACGAGTTGCCCAAGCCCAATCAATACAAAGTTGGCTCGTTGGCTATGGCCAATGCCGGCCCCAACACGAATGGGTCGCAGTTCTTTATCGTCAGCGGGCCTGATGGCTGTCGCTTGCCGCCGCAGTATTCACTGTTCGGTCAGGTTGTGAAGGGGTTGGACGTGCTGGAAAAGATGCAAAGCGTTGCTACCGGCCCCGGAGATCGCCCCGAAACACCAGTGGTGATCAACTCGGTCGTCATTACCGTCGCCGGGTAGTTCATCTTCGATGCCGAATCGGCTCGAGAGGATAAACATTGTTGAAGCACGTCGGCTTGCGCTGGCAGCACAAGGCTTTGATGTTCAACGCGCGAATTCCGTATCGTCGGTAACAGATGCGGTCACACTCATCAGAAAACTCGGTGTGATTCAAATCGATTCAGTGAATGTGCTCGTGCGTAGTCAGGAATTACCGCTGTTCGCACGGCTCGGTGACCACGATCGGAACGCCATTCCCAAGGCCACTGCACGGGGCAAGATTTTTGAATACTGGGGTCATGAGGCGTCTCATCTACCCATTGAGCTTCAGCCACTCTTTCGCTGGAAGATGGATGCCGCACGCACTGGCAAGGCCACACATTGGGGTCTCACCAGTTTTTACAACGACAACAAGGCCTACGTACAACGAATACTGAAACACATCGAAAAGGGTGGCCCGGTGACAGCTCGAGCGCTGAGCACGCGTACGAAGAAAGGCGGCACGTGGTGGGACTGGGACGAAGCAAAGACGGCACTTGAGTATTTGTTTCTTACCGGTCAGTTGATGTCGCGTGGGCGAGGCTCTGACTTTGCTCGTGTTTACGACACGCCAGATCGCGTGTTGCCGTCGCGAATATTGAATTCTCCAACACCAACAGAGCGCGAAGCTCGCCGACAGTTGCTGGTGCGTGCAGCAGTTGCGCAAGGGATCGCCACTGCCGATGACTTGGCCGACTATTACCGTCAGCGACTTTCCACCGTAAGACCACTCATCACCGAACTAGTGGAAGATGGTGTGCTGTATGAAGTTGCAGTCGAGGGCTGGCGCGAAAAAGCGTTCATTCATCGCAACGCCAAGTTGCTGAAGCGACTATCAGTCACGGCCTTGCTGTCCCCGTTCGATTCGCTCGTGTGGTGCCGACCACGCAACGAACGCCTCTTTGACTTTCACTATCGCATCGAGATCTACACCCCCAAACCGAAGCGGCGATTCGGCTACTACGTGCTGCCGATCCTGAGTGGTGAGGCACTGGTCGGTCGTCTTGATATGAAAGCAGACCGCGAAAACGGCACACTGCGTATCGATGGCGCCTATTTGGAGCACGGCGTCAAGGCAGCAAATGTGGTTGCGCCAGTAGCACGCGAAGTGGGAATGATGGCGAAATGGTTGGGGCTGGAGCACACGTTCGTGGGTGTGCGAGGTGATTTCTCTCGCCCCTTACGCATAGCGTTGCAGTCGTGACTCCGCTCATCGCCGTAGCCGGCCGCACGGGCGCGCCAAGCAAGGTGTCGCGTGACGAGGTGGCTTTTGCTGGCAAGCGGTATTTGAATTCGATTCTGCGTGCCGGTGGCGAGCCGGTCGTCATAGCGCCACAAAAGTTTTCGGGTACAGGTGCGCAAGATTTGCTGTCGCGTTTTGACGCGTTGCTGTTGATGGGTGGGCCTGATGTCGACCCAATGATGTACGGCCAAACTGCTTCGTCGCAGGTGTATGGCGTGTCACCCCAACAAGACCAATTCGAATTGGCAATGCTGCAAGGAGCTCTGGCCAACCAGTTGCCTGTGTTGGCTGTATGTCGTGGCATGCAGTTAGCCAACGTGGTGCTTGGTGGCACGCTCGTACAACACTTGGCTGATTTGCCAAACGCTGCAACCTTGGTCGCACATGCGCCTGGCGAATTTCCAGTTGGTGCTGAGTTTGTTGTACACGGTGTAGAGCTCACCGCAGAATCGTGGCTGGCAAGTGCCACTCAGTCACGCCAGGTGCAAGGTGCATCGTTTCATCATCAAGGTATTGATCGGCTGGCTCCTGGTTTTCGGGCTGTTGGTTTTGCACCCGACGGGTTGTTGGAGGCAATTGAGCACGAAGAGCATCGCATCGTGGGCGTGCAGTGGCATCCAGAAGACACCTCTGCTGACGATCCCGCCCAGCAGGGTATTTACGATGCTTTCGTCGAGCAGGCCCGACGTAACTAAGTAGTTGGGCGTTGCGGCATCGCCCAGCGCACAACACGAGTGATTGCGTCGCCGAGTGGTCGCAAGGCGAGTCGTTCGGTTACTGGCAGATACGGCAGGCCGAGATGCGGGCGCGACCAACGGGGCAAGGTGGACAGCGTGGCTGCTACCAAGAGCGAATATGCAGCACGCGCCACGAGTGGTAGCGGTGGCTCAAACAATAAATAGCGCATCGCATCCCGTGACTCTTTGGTTCCCCGCACTTCACCGCGATACGACGAGATTTGATCACGTAGTGCACGCACCGACTCCGGTGGTGCAGTCACACCAAGTTTGCGGGCAATAACTGCAGTGTCCTTGACGTATTCATCGCAGCCCGACGCATCAAGCGGAAACTCGCCAAATTGCTGGTGGGCGGCAAGAAAACTGTCGATCTCGATGATGTGCACCCAGCGCAAGAGGTGAGGGTCGCGTGCGGAGTACGGGCGTCCGTCACTGGCCACCCCGACCACGCGTTCGTGCACTCGATTAACGATGTCAATCGTGCGCTGGGCTTCGGTTGCTGGCCCAAACGAGGTGGCAGCAAGAAAATCTGCGGTGCGTTGCAGTCGGCCCCACGGGTCATTGCGATAGTCGGAGTGTTGCGCAACACCCGCCATGGCCAGCGGATGCAATGACTGCACAAGAAGTGCACGCATGCCACCGATGAACATTGCTGCATCGGCATGCACCCGACGAATCGGGCGATCCTCAGCGAACCAGCGTGGTGCAGATGGCTCGAGTAGTTGCATCATGCGCTGTTCGCCTTCGGGGCCAGCCACACGGTCACGCAAAGCCTTGGTCAACGATTCGCGAACCGTTGCCACCGCTTCATCGACGGCGGAGCGATTCAGGTTCATCCCTTCATCGTGCCATCACCGAGTGCGCCGTGCCTCACGAGGCGGTTCAGTACCCTGAAAGATGTGCCACAAACACCATCCAGCAACGATGCGATGCCTCGCTGGGTGCCGCGCGCGATCGTGTTGCTGTGGCTGGGTTTCTTGGGCACGATTCTTATCCAAGAACTCTGGGATCGCTTGTTTGGCTTCTTTTTACTGTTGGTAATTTCGTTGTTTTTGGCACTCGCCATCGAGCCAGGAACCAATCGGCTGGCTCGGCGGGGGATGCGCCGTGGAGTGGCAACCGGCCTGATCTTGGCCGTGGTAGCCGTAGTGGTGTTTGGTTTCATAGCTGTGATGGGTGCGCTCGTGGCCGACCAAGCAAATGAACTTGCCGAGAACCGTGACGACTATGTCACCGATGTAGTGGCATTTCTTAATGACAATTTCGGCGCCAATCTTGAAGCTGCAGAGATTGTTGACTCGATTGATGACCCGCAGGGCCCCGTGCGCGAATTTCTCAACTCGCAAGCCGACCGTGCCGTCAAACTTGGTGTAACAGCGTTCGGCACACTGTTCCAGGCTTTTTCGATTTTGTTGTTCACGTTTTATCT
>JBBANT010000019.1:4296-20394 GCA_040401815.1 Ilumatobacteraceae bacterium
CAGCGTTCGGCACACTGTTCCAGGCTTTTTCGATTTTGTTGTTCACGTTTTATCTAGCCGCGGATGGTCCACGCTTGCGGCGCACGATTTGTCGCTGGCTACGACCCGAGCGACAACGGGTGGTGCTTGACGTGTGGGAGCTTGCCGTACAGAAGACCGGTGGATACCTTTCATCGCGTGCCATTTTGGCAGTGGTGTCATCGTTCTTACATTGGATTGCGTTCCAAGCAATTGGTACACCAGCCCCAATTGCCCTGGCGTTGTGGGTCGGTGTGGTGTCACAGTTCTTGCCAGTCATCGGTATCTATGTGGCTGGGGCGTTGCCGCTGTTACTGACGGTCATTGACTCGCCAATTAAGGGGTTGTTCGTGCTCGGTTTCATTGTGGTGTATCAGCAAATCGAAAACTTCCTCATTGCCCCGAAAATCACGGCCCAAACCATGCAACTGCACGCCGGTGTCGCATTTGCATCGGCGATTATTGGTGGTGCAGTGCTTGGCCCGACCGGAGCAATTCTCGGTTTACCGGCAGCAGCAGTGATTCAAGGAATTTTGACTTCGGTGGGCAACCGCTATGAAGTCGTTGACGACACGCCAGGTGACACCGAATGATGCGCCGAGTATTGGCTATGCCGCTCGCCTTGCTGCTGAGTGTGGGGTTGTTATTGGCTGCTACTCCCGTTTTTGCAGCACAAGATTCGGGCTCACAAGATTCGGGTGCAACGTCAAGCCCTGCCACTGTGCCTGCTGCTGTGCCCGGAGGAATCGACCTGTTTCCGTTGCCATCAATTGCACCAAACATCACCGAAACATTTCGGTTCAAACCTGAGTTGCCACGCAATTCTGGTGTCGGTCGCCGTGTCGTGTACAGCAACTCACTGCAGTGGGTGTGGGCAATCGATGAAGACGAAAATGTCGTGCGTTCAATGCCAGTGTCGGGGCGCCGCGGTGTGCCTGCTGCAGGCACCTACAAAGTGACTTCGCAGTCGACGTGGTCGTACAGTCTTGATCTTGTCGGCGTGGACTTTCGATGGATGACTCGCTTCGCCAAAGGCCCAGCTGGTGGCAACATCGGCTTTCATGAGATTCCCCGCAAGAACGGCAAAGCCATGCAGACCGAATCCCAACTGGGGTCATTTGCCGGCGCAGGCTGCATACGAATGTCCACTATGGACGTGAAATTCTTGTATCAGTGGGCCAAGCTCGGCACACCAGTAGTTGTTACGCGCTAACGCACCGTCGTTAGAACAGTGCCATCTCTTGTTTGAAGAGGTCAAGCCCTAGGTTGCCGAGGCCGAGCGCGTAGGTGTGCCAAGCGCGCAAGTCAAAATTGGTTCCGTGTCGAGCCTTTGCTTCGTCACGCATTTGTAGCCACACTCGTTCGCCCAACTTGTACGAAATTGCCTGTGCTGGCCAACCGAGGTAGCGGTCAATCTCGGAGCGATTGAACGCTTCATCGCTAGATGATCGTGCCGACATGAACTCAAACGCCAGTTGTGGGTTCCAGGCTTCGCCAGCATGCCACGGCCAGTCGTTGGGAATTCGCTTTTCACAGTGCATGCCGATATCAACGACGACTCGTGCCGCCCGAAACGCTTGCGCGTAGAGATAGCCGAGTCGGTATTCGGGTCGATCAAGAAAACCAAACTCGTCCATCAAGCGCTCGGCATACAGCGCCCAACCTTCACCGTGTCCGCTGACGAATTCGTTGCGTTGAAATCGCGAAAGCTTCTCGCGGTTCACCACTGCCATACCAATTTGCAGATGATGGCCTGGTACACCTTCGTGATATGCAGTGGTTGGCTCGCTCCACAAAGCAAATCTGGTGCGGCCATTTGCCGGATACCAAGTGCTTCCGGGCCGAGTGAGGTCTTCGCTGGGTGGCATGTAATACTGCGCGGCGGCACCACCCGGTGGTGAGATCTTTGCGTCGATCTGGCGAATTGACTGCGGAATATCAAAGTGGTCGCCATCGATGAGAAAGTCCATGGCTTGATCCATGAGGTCCTGTAGCCACACCCGCAGATTTTCTTCACCCTCGATCGAATGCTCTGGTGCAGTATCGAGATACTCGCGTACTTCGTCAAGTGATGCCCCGGGCTTGACAAGACCGGCACATTTTTTGAGTTGTTCATCGAGGCGTTGTACCTCCGCCAAACCCCACTCGTATGCATCATCGGCATCCACACTCATGCCCATGTAGCGCTGGCGCGCCAGCGCATGGCGTTCTTCTCCGACACCGTCGCGTGGGTCGGCCACTGGGGCATAGTCATTGCGGAGAAATGCTGCAGTAGCAGCCAGCGCTGCTGATGCCTGAAGCGCTGCTGCCTGCAACTCGGCGGTCGGGGCGCCATTCGTTGCGTTGGCTTGGTTTGCTAGCGCTGTAAAAAACCCAGGCGTACTTGCTGTGCCTGCCCAGCCATCGAGCATGTCGGCAACTGCGAGCACTTGTCGCCGTGGTGCCACGATGTTGCGCTGCATGCCAAGTCGCCACGACTCGCACATGCCACTAAATGCCGCAGGCACATGCGACATTCGCTCGGCAATGGTGTGCCACTGATCGGGTGTATCGGTGGGCATGAGGTCGAACACTGAACGCGCATAGTCGACGTTGCCGGCCAGCACACGGATTGCTCGTAGATGTTCACCTGCGGCAAACTCGCGCTCAGACATCTCTAGAGAGTTGCGCAGCACACCTGCTGCGAGCCGATCGGTATCACTCGATTGGTTGAGCGAATTGAGTTTCGCCAGCGTCTGTCGGCTGAGCGACTCCATCGCCTCGTGGCCAGCAGGGCTGAAGTCGGTCATGAGGTGATCGCTGCCGGCGATGCCGAGCCCCGTAGCAAAGCCCGGGTCGAGTTCAGCAAGTCGATCGATATAGGCATCAGAAAGTGCAAAGACGGGTGATTCCATGACTTGCACCCTAAGTGGTGTGATGTGCGAGGCTCAAGCCGTGGAGACATCTACGAATCGCAAGCGTGTGTTGGTAACGGGGGCCTCGTGCGGTATCGGTGAAGCTTTTGCCCACTGGTATGCCGAACGGGGCTTTGAGGTGGTGCTAGCTGCGCGCAATCTCACCGAGCTCACCCGAGTGGCAGCAGCACTGCAGGCCCGGGGTGCAATCACCCAGGTGATCGTGGCGGATTTGTCGAATAAAGACGGTGTCGAAGATGTGGGCGCACGTTGCGGGTTGCTAGACGCCGTCGTATTGAATGCTGGTATCACTCATGCAGCTGCGGTGGGTTCTTCGAATCGTGATCAACTTGATGCACTGGCATATCTCATGTCGGCGGGTGTCGTGCGACTGTGTGAAGTGGTAGTTCCTGGCATGGTGCAGCGTGGTAGTGGGGATGTAGTCATCGTCTCGAGCATTGCCGCCTTCACGCCAATGCGAAAAGCAGGCCCATATGCAGCTGCGAAATCGCACATCACTGCGTACGCGCGCAGCCTGGCCTTGGAAGTAAACGACAAAGGCGTTCGTGTTATAGCTGTCTGCCCTGGGTATGTGCACACCGACCTGCATCGACGAGCAGGTCTAGATCATCTCTCGCGCAAGGTGCCCGGCTGGATGTGGCTCCGCCCCGATGATGTGGTGCAGGCAACGCAGCGGGCGTTGAACCGCGGCAAGACCGTCATCGTTCCTGGTTTGGTATATCGCCTGGTGCTGCCGTTTTTGTCGTCACGCCTCACCCAGCGTGTGTGGCGGCGTTTGACACGGCGCTCGTAACACTGTGTTATTGATTGGCCTTGTCGCGTAGATGTCCACCAACGTGGCCAATGACGACTCGTCGTTGTTTTACATCAAGATAAAAATAGATTCGCGCGTCGTTGCAACGAATATGTGGGCCTAGTTGTACAGCAGCATCATTCCAGATGATCGTGTAGTCGCTCCCGAACTTGTTGATTGCATTGTCGCTTACCGATGGCGCAAAGTTGAACTTCTCGGTGCAGTAGGTATTGAACAAATGAGGCTCGATATCACCACGGCGCAGGCGGGCCGCCAGATTGTTGAGTTCGACCAGGTTGCCGAGGATGCGCTGGTTAGTCGCAGGAGAGAACTGCAGCCTTCCCAGTCGAGTTTCTACTTCGGGATGAAAATCCAAGTTGCTGCACATGCCTTTGGCGCGTGAGAGCACACCAGCAGTGTTGTTCCACTGACTTGGATCGTCACGAAGAGAGAGGAAGTCGGTAAGTGAGTGAAGGTAGCGGTCGCGGTCCTCGGCAATTTTTGCACTGAGGTGCTCGGTTGTGGTCAGATTTTCATAAAGTTCGTCATAGTCAGACTGCACCTCGGTAACGCGTTGTTCAAGTTCTTGGTTCTTGCGACGCAACTCGCCAACTTCTGGCGAAGATGTGCTGGCAACCACCTGTTGAATCGGGACTTGTGAGGCGCTTTGAGCGCGGGTGGTCGGGCGCGGCAACAACGGGAGTGCACCAACTGCTGCTGCGATCAAGTCGTTGACGACCCGCTCGTCATCTTTGCCGTGATACTCACTCAGTACGGTGCCGCGAACGGACCGCGGCCAGGCCACGAGAACCCAGCTGGAACTCACTTTGCGTGTGCCATAAAAGTCGTTGAAGCCAGCCTCGGCTTGTGTAGTGGTGAGGTGGTGCACGTGGGCAATACCAGTCAGCACCCGGGCGGTATCTGCGGTGGTGTTCGCGTTGGCACCCTTGGTGCTAGTGCACTCAATGACCAACGGCAGGCGCCGCGAGGGGGCTTCGATGAATGCGGCAATGGCTGCGCCTTCGTCTTGAGTCGATGCGCGACTCAGGTTGGCCGACACAACTTGCTGCGCATCACGAACACGCAGTTCACGGGCGAGGCTGGATACGAGTGTGGTGAGAGCAGGCGAGGGCCGTTCGGTACGGGTGCGAGGCAAAATCAATTGACCAGTTGGCCGTACTTCACGGCGCACATCCACACAGAGGTCGCCTCGTTGATTGTTGAACATCGAGATAAGCGTGACTTGTCGTGCATCATCTGCCGGATGTTGCTCTGAAATGTCGACACGAAATACTTTGTCATTCACGTTGCTGCGTGCAGTTACCTGTGTGGTGTTCGTGCGCTTATCGTTCGGCCAGGTTTGCTCGAGCCATGGTTCGACAACTTGGCCAACTGTTTCACGTAGGGCAATCTCGGCAGCTGCATTCTTTGGCCTCTGAACGATGAGCGTTACGCCATAAACGGTAAGCATCGACGATCAACTATCGACTTAACACAAGCTGAAATTCGAGCACACCTGAATCTTCGGTCGAAATTCCAGGAATTGATGGGTTCGGTATCGACCAGTCAGCGAACACAACGGCGACTTCACCAGCGAGAACAATTTGTGAGTTTTGAATCGTGCTGACAATCGTCACGTCGACTGGCTTGGTAACACCACGCAGAGTCAGTGAGCCACTTGCTTGGTGGGTGACGGTACCCGCGAGTGCAGTGGGGTCGATGGTGATCGGTGAGGTGAGCACAAAGCCAGCAGTCGGATAATTGAGCACATCCATGATGCGGCTTTCGAATTGCGCGTCGCGCCTCGGGTCGTCGCTTTTTACGGTGGTCATGTCGGTGGTGAACTCGGCGTTAGTAACCGTGAGGTCGGCAATAGTTACGCTGCCCGTTACCCCACTTGTTCGCCCGACGGCAGTTACACGCTGGCCGAACAACACTTCGTTGACTCGGTATCCAACTTGGGATTCAGCCACGACATTCCACGTGCCAGTTGGGTCGAGGGCGAAAAAGCCACTCGTCGTCGATGAAGTCCCCCGAAGTGATGTGGTGGTGGCCTCGCTCACGAAACTGTCGGCGGCTGGTTCACGAATGACGTTGATGTAGACCCACGGCCCACCAACCACGGCTACGGCCGCCAACACAACGACCCCGATGACGAGTTTCCAGCGTCGTGACATGCCTCGCAGGTTACTGTTGCTCGGTGACGTTGGCGAACCTGTCGGGCTCAATCGCTGCGTTGTTGGGCGTGGTGTTTATCTGGCCACAAGTGATTCGGGTGTATGCCAAGCAGAGCGTCGAAGGGGTCTCGGGGCTATCTCACTTGATCGGTCTGTCAGGAACACTGATGTGGTTCACCTACGCAATCAGCACGGAGAGTCTGCCGATGCTGATCTCAAATGCAAACATCGAAATTGCGGTCATCGCCTTGATGGTGATGCTGGTGCGCAAGCGAGCGCTGCCGTTGTGGTTGCCCGTGACCGTTTTTTCAGTAACTGTCGCGTATTGCGTTGTGTTGAATCTCGTGGCACCGTCAGCAGTAGGAATCACTGGCGTGCTCATCGGCACGCCAGCAATTTTGCCGCAGGTGTGGCGCGCCGTTCGCACCGAATATTTGATCGGAATCTCTGCATCGTCGTACTTGCTTTTAGCGACGATGAGCCTTGGCTGGTTTACCCACGGCATGTTGATTGATGATGCAATTGTTTCTTACCCGAACTTTTTGCTAGCCCCCAGCGCACTATTTATTGCCTGGAAGGCGTGGTCGTCGCAGCGCCGCGCTGCACAAGTACGCGTGTCCTAGCCCAGCGTGATGGTGGTGGAAACCGTCCCGGCGCGCTGATGCGATGCGGTAAGCATCAACTTGGTGCCACTTCTGGCGCGTACCAACCAGGTTTGCAGGTGTCGATCTGGTGTGCCGTCAGACATCATTCCGCCGTCCAACAAAAATCTGGCGCGACCATCTAGTTGGCCAATCCGCACTCGTGCCTCGCCCTCCACAAGGTCCACTGCAGTGCTGTCAGCATTGTTGATTTCCACTACTCCGGGCAGCACGATTTTTTTGTTGCGGGCATGTTGGGTAACGGTGGTGGAGAGCCAACCAGTATTGGCAACACCCAGACGCACCCGCCAAACATCACCACTTATCTGGGTTGCTTCGGCGAGTTTGATTTCTAGCCGTGGTGAAGCCATCGCCTGATAGATGGCCACCTCGGCGTGGGGTGCCACTTCTGCTTTCAGCCGTGACGCTGGGGCATTACTCCATATATAGACAGCATTAGCACCGCCCAGTTCGACCTGGCCTAGTTGCGGGTGTTCATAGGGGTACCACGCAACGAATGAACCCGGGGCATGGGTATCGCTCCAGGCACAAACGGCCAAGTCTTGTGCGGGTGTCGGGCCGACGTACCACCAGTCAGTTGGCGAGTGTTCGCCAGTGGCCTGGAAGATTGCATCCCAGAATTCCGTGGTCCATGAATACACACCGAGATGGTCGTAGGCCCAGTCATCACCAGCACCACCCATCACATTGGACTTGTCCCAGGTGAGGTCTTCGTACACCGAGTGCACGGGATACGACGTGAGTGGTGTGGAGTGCTCACCAAATTTTTTGAAGATGAACAAATCGTTGGGTGGCAATTTTGCATCAGGAAGATTGCTACTTGGGCGCAACATGTAGCCGCCCGCAGTGTGGAACGCGTTGTAGCCACACACATTGGGGCGCGCTTTTACTGCCCGCACGAGCGAGAGCACTTCGGGTTCACTCATTGGGTGGTCACCAGAACCCAGCACATCAACGCCCCAACCTGCTGGGAAGTTGCGGTTGAGATCTAGCCCGGCTGGGTCGCGTGGCTGGTCGATGGTGAAGCCGTCATAATTTTCGATGAGACCTTCAGCGAGCAGCCGATAACGCTGCACACCGGCTGGAGCACCAAGTGGCCCGACAGCAACCATCACGCGTGGTTCATCTGGGTGTTGCATCCAGCCACCGTCATCATCGGCGATGCGCATGGTGAGAATGCGACCGTCACCATCAATGTCTTGCATATGAAGACCGGGCCAACGGTGCCCATCACGCCATGGCCACGAGCGCACACTTGATCGATGAAATAATGGCCGATCAAGAAGAGCATCTTCGACCCCGTCAGGGTTCACTCGCGGGGCAATATAGAACGTGCGAGTGCGCAGTGCCTCGCGCACTGTTGCGTCACCCGCAACATGCTTGGTTACCAAGTGGTGGATGATGTACAAAGCCGCAACGCCACCGGTGACTTCGGTGGCGTGAATATTTGCATCAATCCAATGCGCTGGCTTGGTGTGGTGTTCCCCAGTTGTTGAATCAGTGATGGTGGCCACGAGCAAATCGCGACCCAGATGTGATTGCCCGTAGCTCTCGATGGTGAGCAGCGTTGGGTGTGCAGCTGCCAGTGTGCGCAGCCAGGTGGCCATTTCGTCGTAGCGCAGGAACCGATCAAAGTCGTAGGTCATCTGCCGAGGCTAGACCTCGAGCAACACTGACAGTCAAGTTGTTGACGACACTCAATCGTTCGAGACCGAGGCCTAGGCCTATGGTGGAAACATGCTGGAAGCCAAACTGTCGCTGTGCGAAACGCTGCGCTTGCTCAGCGCTGTGGAGAAGCCCGTAATGAGCCGTTTTTGGTTTGGATCACCATGCCGATTCGTGCGCCAGGTGGACGTACTCACACATATCGTCGTGCCTGAACTGTTGGAGGGCCGTCTACCCCGCTTGGCCAACCGTTTGCGCCAAACCTCACCACGTTGGGGCCGTAGTTGGCGAAACTGGACGCCGGAGGCCTCGGGCTCGGAGGTCGAAGCAGGCGAGGCGAATTAGGAGGAGGGTACGCTCGCTAGTAGCGACGCGCATGCCTCATACACCGATATTTCATCACGTAACTGGTGAGTGGCGCGCGCAATGGCGCGGTCGCATTCACGGTGGAGCAGTCCTCGTTGCGCTACCTGCCGGAATCGTGCTGACGCTTTTGGCATCGGGCCCGTTGGCAACGACGGCAACGGCGATTTATTCAGCATCACTCGTGGCTTTGTTCGGAACCTCGGCGTCGTACCACTTGTTTGCACGCAGTCCTCGGGTACAAAACGTCATGCAGCGCATTGATCATTCGATGGTCTATGTATTGATTGCGGGAACGTATACCCCCGTATGTTTACTGGCGCTGCCCGTTGCGCTCGGCATTCCATTGCTTGTTGCAGTGTGGTCAATAGCGGTCGTGGGCATTGTGTTAAAGGTCATGTGGAAGGCGCGACGATTCTCTGCGTCGCTTTATTTGGTGATGGGTTGGATTGTGATCATCGTGCTGCCTTGGGTGTATCAGCGTGCAGGAGCCTCAACACTGATGCTGTATGCCATCGGTGGCATCGTGTTTACGACCGGCGCGGTGATGTTTTATCGTCGGTATCCGCGACTTCGACCAGAAGTCTTCGGGTTTCACGAGGTGTGGCATGTGATGACTGTTATCGCTGTGGTCTGCCAGTTTGCTGCAACCGCACTGCTGTTGCGGTAAAAGCGCAACTAGTCTGAATGTCTCACGGGTCGCTAGCTCAGTTGGTAGAGCAACGGACTTTTAATCCGCAGGTCCCGGGTTCGAGCCCCGGGCGACCCACGTGTCAGCACAACTAGAACAACTCGACCTCTCGGTCGCGGGTATGACTTGTGGCGCCTGCGCTGTCAAAGTTGAAAAAGCCCTCAATCAGATTCCCGGCGTCACAGCCACGGTGAATTTTGCTACCGAGTCAGCTCGCGTCACATTGACTGACCAAGTTTCCACTCAGCAGGTAATCGAGCGAATCGAAAAAGCTGGTTACGGCGCGCGACTGCTGGAAGACACCACACCCGAGATGCTTGACAAAGAGACTCTCGATCGTGTGGCGATGCTGCGGGCACGACTTGGTGTGTCGCTGCTCGCGGGCCTACCCGTGGTTGCGTTGTCAATGATCGCAGGGTTGCAATTCGAAAACTGGAAGTGGTGGGCCCTTGCACTCTCGCTGCCCGTGGTGTTGTGGTCGGCGGCTCCGTTCCACAAAGCTGCCGCCATGAACGCACGTCATCGCGCAACCACCATGGACACGCTGATTTCTCTGGGCATCATCGCAGCAATGAGCTGGTCGGTGTGGGCGTTGGTGTGGGGCGATGCTGCCGACCATGACGGCATGGACATGTCCAACATGGATATCGACCACATATATATGGAAGTTGCGGTAGCCGTCACCATCTTTTTGCTGGCCGGGCGTTACTTTGAGGCTCGGGCCAAACGCCGGGCAGGTGATGCACTTCGCTCACTGTTGGCGTTGGGTGCGCGGCATGCAACTGTTTTGCGCGACGGCGAAGAGATGTTGATTGATGCATCCCAGGTGCAGGTCGGCGATTTGTTCATCGTGCGACCAGGGGAGATCATTGCTGCGGATGGCATAGTTTGCGAAGGTAGTTCGTCGCTTGATGTTTCGATGCTCACAGGCGAAAGCGTGCCAGTGGATGTAACGGTCGGGGCCAACGTGACGGGCACGACGGTGAACCTGACAGGTCGGCTCGTGGTGCAGGCCACACGCATTGGCGCCGACTCGACTTTTGCCCAAATGACACGCCTCATGCGTGATGCCCAGGCGACCAAGGCACCGGTGCAAAAACTCGCTGACCGGGTGAGTGGCGTGTTTGTCCCCACCGTGATCGTGATTTCCATAGCAACGTTCGTGGTGTGGTGGGTGATGGGTGACGACATTTCGCAGGCCTTCACCGCCGCAGTTGCCGTGTTGATCATTGCCTGCCCTTGCGCTTTGGGGCTAGCGACGCCAACAGCATTGATGGTCGGCAGTGGACGAGCCGCACAGATGGGGATCGTCATCAAGGGTGCCGACGTGTTGCAGGGTACGCGTCGGGTTGACACCGTGGTGTTCGACAAGACAGGCACGGTGACCACCGGGATGATGCAATTGGTGGATGTGGTGTGTGCTGATGGTGTAACACGGTCCGAGTTGTTGTCGTTTGCTGGCGCACTCGAACATGCCAGCGAGCATCCGGTGGCCAAGGCGATTGCGACTGCCGCGCGATCAGAACGCGGCACGCTACAGAGCGTGACTGATTTTGAGAATCTGCCAGGAATGGGCACGATTGGTTTAGTCAATGGCACGAGTGTGATGGCAGGTAACGAAACCCTCATGCGTCGAAAACTGGTGTTGATTCCCGCAGCCATGAACGATGCTCTGGTTGCCGCCCGCACTGTGGGCAACATCGGCATTTTGGTGGCAATCAATGGCACCGTGCAGGGCGTGTGTGTGGTGGCTGATCGACCCAAAGCAAACAGTGCCGCTGCCATTGCTGCATTACGCGACTTGGGTCTTCGTCCAATTCTGCTTACCGGTGACAGTCGTGCGACTGCACTTGCCGTCGCCAAGCAGGTCGGCATCGAAGCCGATGAACAACATGTGATTGCTGGTGTGTTACCTGAAGAAAAAGTTCGAGTGGTTGCAGATTTGCAGGCACGTGGTTACGCGGTGGCAATGGTGGGTGACGGGGTGAACGATGCTGCGGCTTTGGCTCAGGCCAACGTGGGCATCGCAATGGGCACGGGTACCGATGTGGCAATCAATGCTAGTGACCTCACGATTGTGAGTGGCGATCTGCGTTTGGTGGCCGACGCCATCTTGTTGTCACGCGCCACGCTGCGCACCATTAGTGCCAACGTGTTTTGGGCATTTGCCTACAACACTGCCGCGATACCGCTGGCGGCCCTCGGGCTACTCAACCCAATGTGGGCTGGGTTGGCGATGGCGCTGTCGAGTGTGTTCGTGGTGACAAACAGTTTGCGACTCCGCACCACCAAGCTCACGCCGCACACTGCGTTCGTACACGCAACTCGTTAGCCGCATCACTCAACCATCCACGCGCGGTGCGCCGGGTGATGCCATGGGCTGCAGCAAATTCATCCAGTGTCTGGGTGGTGAGTGCGTCGAAGATAGCCCGTGATTTTTCTGACATGTGGTGTTTGCGAGCTGATTGCAAAAGAAATGCCAGCTCAACCTCGGAGTGCGAGCGGCCAGTCGATGAACCATACGGGTCTTCATGATTCAGTAGGTCGGCGCTGCGTTGGTTGAGGGTGGCATCGTGAATTACAGCACCCGTTTCGAACTGCTGGCGCCGGCGTTCGCCACGCACAAAAGCAAAGTATTCAATATCGCGCACGATATTGACAGCGATTTTTGCTGGTCGTCGCTCGATTGGGTAAGTACGAATTACCTCCCACGCGTGGGAGAGCACCATGCCTAAGGCATCGTTGTAGCCAATGCTGCGAATGTGCCCGCGGCGCCGGGCAATAGCCAACATCGGTGGAATCACCCGTTGCAACACGATTCGGGCAGCGAGCTCGTCGGTTGCGGCATGACGAACGACTTGGGCCAACATCTGGTCTGCCGCTAAGTCGCATTTGGCACCGCGGAAGCCAATCGCCACCAGCACCTCATCCAACGAAGTAAACGGGGTGGGGCGTAGACCCCACGAGTTAACGGTGCGCAGCACCCGGGGCGAATACATCATTCTCGCCCATTCGGCGTCAAGTAAGGCAATTGGATTGCGGTGGATACTGGTGATGGATTGTGAAGTGGTCATGGCACTCCAGCGTCAGGATGTGCCTCACCAGTACTCTCACCGCAGAAAAATCGGCAAGACTTTGGTCATGCGCATCAACCTGCCGTCGGGTACGCCAGCCGAAATTGACACGACCATTGCGTCACCCACCATGGGGCTAGTGATTGCCCCTGATATTTTCTCACTCCGTCCTTTATTCGCAGACATGGTGACGCGGCTCGCACAGGAGTGGAACATGGCAGTGTGCGCGGTGGAGCCATTTCCTGGCCATTCACTTGGCGCAGAAATCGAGCCGCGGATGAAAGCAGTCGCGTCGTTGAATGACGCGAGTCATCTGCGAGATCTGCACGAGGCAGCTGATGCACTGGGCACCCCGCGAATCGGGTTGATGGGTTTTTGCATGGGCGGGATGTATTGCTTCAAGTCGTCGGTGAGCGAGCGGTTTGCCCGAATCGCGAGTTTTTACGGAATGATTCAGGTTCCGCCAAATTGGCAGTCAAGCACCCAAGGTGAACCGCTTGAGTATTTGAATCGAGGTGACGCCACAAAAGTGCTGGCCATAATTGGCACTAATGACCCGTACACACCTGCTGGTGATGTGACTGCGTTACGTGCAACAGGTTGCAACGTAGTGGAGTACGCCGCCGAACATGGTTTTGCTCACGATGCTTCGCGGCCGTCGCATCGCAAAGAAGATGCCGCTGATGCATTTGCACGCACGCGTGCGTGGTTAGTCGGCGAGTAGCCGTATTACGACGAGCGCGCCGTCATTTTCGTGCGCTCTTTGATGCGATAGCGACGGTCTGCTTGCTCGAGCCAGCCGAGGCGAATGAAGCTGGCGATTGCCTTGTTCACCCGCTCGCGCGATGCACCCACCATCCCGGCCAGTTCTTCTTGGGTGACGGGCAAGACGAACTCGTCGCTGCCTTCTGACAACTCAAGCAAGCGCTTGGCGGTGCGACCGGTGACGTCAAGGAACACGCTGTCTGACAACACTTCGTCCATGACACGCAAACGCGATGCCAACAGTTTGGTGACCCCCCACAACATGGAGGGGTTGCCTTGCAATTCGGTTTTGACCGAAGCGTAAGGAATCTGCAGCACACTCGAGGGCTCGAGCGCGCGCGCCAGAGCGCTGCGCGCCCCGTCGTCCAACAGGCCGAGTTCACCAAACAGGTCTCCCGACTCCATGAGGGCAAGCATGCTTTCGCGGGCATCAAGTGGTCGGTTGCCGATGGCAATGGCGATACGTCCAGACAGCACGACGAACATCGCATCTGGTGTTTCGCCTTCGTTAAACAAAACATCGCCACGTTGGAGTTGACGCACGGATCCAGCAGCAGCGATCTTCTTCAGCGATTCGGGTGAAGTGGCGGCGAAAAATGCATTTTTGGCGAGGAGCTCTTCATGAGTCATGCGCTTTACGGTACTACCCTTAAGCCCAATGCCCACGGGAGAATTGCGTAGACCTGGCGAGATAATTTGGACCATCGTCGTTGCCGCTGGTGCGGGCACTCGTTTTGGTGGCCCGAAGCAATTTGAATCGCTCGGTGACCGCCGCGTAATCGATTGGTCAGTTGCGGTGGCACGCGAATCAAGCGATGGCGTAATAGTCGTTCTTCCGCCGCAAGATGCCGAACGCGAAGGTGGTGTTGCTGGTGGTGCCACCCGCAGCGAGTCGGTGCGTCGTGGGTTGGCTGCAGTGCCCAAGAACGCCACCATCGTGTGTGTGCACGATGCTGCTCGACCATTTGCCAATGAAGATGACTTCCGCCGAGTGATTGCCGCAGTCGCTGATGGCGCTGATGGTGCCGTGCCAGCAATACCGGTTGCCGACACGATCAAAGTGGTGGATGACACCGGTCAGGTTATGCGCACACCACCGCGCGGATCACTTCGCGCAGTTCAGACACCGCAAGCATTTCGTGCCGAGGTGCTGCGTCGCGCCCACGCCGAGCAAGGTGAGGGCACCGATGACGCTGCATTGGTCGAAGCACTCGGTGGCAAGGTGGTGGTCGTAGATGGCGACGTGTTGAATCGCAAGATCACTACTCGCGACGATTTGGATTGGGCCCGCATCCAACAGAGCGGACACTAAAGATGCGTGTTGGTCAAGGCTTTGACATACATCGTTTTGCTGATGATGATCGCCCGCTCGTGTTGGCTGGCGTGCATATTGCTGGTGAGCGTGGGCTGCACGGCCATAGTGATGCTGATGCCATCGCCCATGCCGTGAGTGATGCTTTGCTCGGTGCAGCCGGTCTCGGCGACATCGGTGAACACTTTCCGGATTCTGACCCGCAGTGGAAGGGTGCCGACTCGATGCAGATTTTGCGTCAGGTGGTGGACAAGGTTCGTGCGGCTGGTTGGCGAGTGGAAAACGTGGATGTGAATGTTATTTGCGAGCGTCCCAAAATTGCGCCGCATCGCACAGCGATGCAAGCCAATTTGGTCGCAGCAGTTGGTGCGCCAGTTTCGGTCAAGGGCCGACGTGCTGAAGGTCTGGGCAGTATCGGCCGAGTCGAAGGAATTGCCTGTATGGCAGTGGCGTTACTCGTTTCATGACACGTCGTCCGCGGCGCGACGCGCGTCGACCCGATCGTGGCCCAGAGCGCGGTAATGGTCGCGGTACAGGTCGTGGCGATGCACGTGGTGATGCACGCGGCGCACAGCGTGACCGCACGGCACGTTCACCTCGCCCTGATCGTTCGGCACGTTCACCTCGCCCTGATCGTTCGGCGCGCCCGCGTTCGAATGATCGGTCGCTCGGAGGCGAACAGATTGAAGGCCGCCAAGCCGTTCGCGAGTTGCTTACGGCTGGTCGTCGTCGTACGCGCGAAATTCTGATTGCTGAAGACACCGATAAGAACCCGATCATCAGCGAGATTTTGGATATCGCGCGTTCGCAGCGAGTGGTCGTGCGTCAGGTTTCACGCAAAGAAATCGATGAGCAGGCACGCAGCGAAGCACCACAGGGTGTGATTGCTTTTGCCGATGCGCTCGAAGAAGTGTCACTTGACGAAGTGCTCGCCCGCACCGCACAAGCAGAGAAATTGTTTCTCGTGGCTATCGACGGGGTGACAGATCCGGGCAATCTTGGGGCGATCCTGCGTTCTTGTGAAGGTGCTGGAGTAGACGCCGTGATTTTGCCGCGCCATCGTGCTGTTCATATCACCCCGAGTGCTGCCAAGGCATCTGCTGGTGCAGTGGAGTATCTGACGATGTGTCTGACGCCTGGGCTGCCGACTGCAATTCAGTTGATGCGTGACGCCAATGTGTGGGTGGTTGGTTTAGACGATGCAGCCGACAAACCAATCTTTGGTATGGGAGACCTGGCCCGCGAACACATCTGCTTGGTACTTGGTGCCGAGGGGCCCGGGCTATCGCGATTGGTGCGTGAGCGATGCGATTTGATTGTCTCGATTCCGATGCTTGGTGCCCTGTCATCGCTGAACGTGTCGGCGGCTGCGGCACTCGCCACGTATGAAGTCGTGCGCGCACGTCGGCAATAGTTGTTTCGCCCCCATTCTTTGCGCGCGTAGTATTAACGACTGTCGCTTCGTGCGGCTCGCCGGGGTAGCTCAGTGGCAGAGCAACCGCCTTGTAAGCGGTAGGTCGTGGGTTCAATTCCCACTCTCGGCTCCATCAGCGCATTGGGTGCAACAATGATGTACCGCTGCGGGATATTGACGGCGATTAGTCTGGTTACATGAGTCAAGAACAGCGCCGTCAGCGTCCTGCACCTGAGCCCCGTGCCAGCA
>JBBANT010000020.1:0-20276 GCA_040401815.1 Ilumatobacteraceae bacterium
CGTATCGCAACTTCACCCCACACCCCTGAAGGAGAATGAGCAAGTGACCAAGCACTACCTCACGAAGTCCAATTTCAAGCTGGGCGTTGAATGCAAGCAGAAGCTCAAGTACTACAAAGCCAAGTATCCGAGCAGTTTGCAAGACAACGACATGCTCGAATTTTTTGCCGAAGGCGGCTTCATGGTCGAAGCCATTGCCCATGGTGTGATGCTGCATGCCAACCCGGCTGCCGTGTTTGAAGTCACGCTCAAGCACGATCGTTATCAAGCCCGCGTGGACGGATGGGAACAGTTCGCCACGCATGCTGTGCTCACCGAAATCAAAGCCACCAGCGTCGAGTCAGACGACCCGGCACAGTTTTTCACCAAAAACGGCGACGTCAATAGCAGTTGGCGGCCGTATCTGCTCGACATCACGTTCCAGGTCATGGTGGCACGGTTGGTGCACCCCGGGCTAGAGATTCGCCCCCAGTTGTGCGTGGTGAACAAAACCAAACGCACCAGCCTGGAAGGCATCTACAAAAATATCGACATCGTCGACGACAACGACGCAGATCGCAACAAACCGCGAGCAGTGTTCACCGGCGATCGGGCTGCGTTGGCCGCTGATCACTTTTTGGAATTCATCGATGTTGCGCACGTGGTGGACCAACTCATGGGCGAAGTCGAAACCTCGGCACGCGACCTGCTGGATTTTCTCGACGGCAACCAGCCTGGGTACAAGCCCGAACGCCCCGCCACGGTGTGTCGCAAGTGCGAGTTCCGCGGGCCCAGCCTCGCGCCGAACGGTTTCACCGAGTGTTGGGGGCCGTCACCCACCGATTCGCCCCACATTCTCGACATTCATCAGGGCTACCGATCCAAAGAGCAACGAGCCGTCTACGAAGCCATGCGCGACGCTGGCAATTATCGGCTCGTCGACTTGCCCGACGGCGTCGTTGATGCCGGTGGCTCGTGGGGCCCACCACGCCGCAATCAAGTGGCGGCGGCGCGCACCGGCAGAGAGCTGCAAGATGCAGCACTACTCAACGAGATGGGGGCGGTCACGTATCCGATCCATTTCATCGACTTTGAAGCGTCACGCATTCCCGTGCCGTACTTGGCGGATATGAAGCCCTACGAACAGGTCGCGTTTCAATTCAGTTGCCACACGCTGGCTTCGCCTGATGCCACCACGCTGCAACATGCCCAGTGGCTGAACCTGCGCGACGTGTACCCCAACGATGAGTTCGTTCGCGAATTGCGCAAGGTGATCGGTGATACCGGCACCGTGCTGGTGTGGAGCCATTACGAAAAGACAACGCTGCGCGGCGTGCGCCGTCAATTGCGCGAGCGTGGCGTGCTGGACGCATCGCTGGCTAGCTGGTTTGATGCACTCGTTGGCCGGGAAGTGGCAGAAGGCGAAGATGAGACCCCCGTAGAAGAAACTCGCATCGTCGACATGCTCAAGTGGTCGCAGCGATACTTCAGCCATCCGGCCATGAACGGCAGCCACTCCATCAAACGGGTGCTCGACAGCATCTGGGCCAGTGGAGATTTCCTCTGGGCCGATCCGTGGTTCGCGCAGTACTACACCACTGACGCTGACGGTCGTCCTCTCGACCCGTATCAGACTCTCAAGTTGACCTCGCAGTCACCTGACCTCGATGATTCACTCGACGCCGACGGTGCTGGTGAATCCGTCACCGATGGTGTGGGGGCGATGCGTGCCTACCAATCGATGATCTACGGCGCGCGCCGCGGCGACGAGGCCCACCGTACGCAGTTGGCCGAGGCGCTGTATCGCTATTGCGGTTTAGACACCGCCGCCATGGTCATGATCTGGCGCTACTGGAGCACAAGTCGGAAGTAGCGCTCCGAGCAATACGCCATCACATCACACCCCAGTGCCAAACTTGCGTAGATCTCTTCACCCCCCTCATCAATTAAGGAGCAATCCACTATGGAAACATTCGTCGGCCTCGCAGTAGGCCTCGTCATCGCCGTCGTTGCTGTGCTGGTGGTGCTTCAACGCAAGCCCGGTGTGGCTGCGCCAGCCCCCGCGGCCGGCGCCCAGCCCACGCTGTCGGCTGCCGACATTCGTGAAGTGATTCGCGAGATTCATGGCGAAACACTCCGTGACTTGGCCGACCAGGCCAAAGACGATCGCCAGGATGCCATCAGCACGGCAGCACGCCAAGTGGGCGAAGTCATCGACACCACCAAGAAGCAAATTGACGAGAAAATGGGTCGACTCGAGACCGAGATTTCCAAATTGCGCGAAGCCAACTCAGAAAAGTTCGGCAATGTCGACACAGCCGTCGCCGGCTTGGCGCAACAGACCCAAGCTCTCAACAAGGTGCTCTCCAGTTCGCAGGGCCGCGGCAACTGGGGTGAGAAAATGCTCGTTGACATCCTCATGCAGGCGGGCTTTGAACGTGGCATCAACTATGAGATGCAAGAAAAGCTCGAAGCCGGCGGCAAGCCCGACTTCACGTTTCACTTGCCACCCGACCGCGTGCTGTATCTCGATTCGAAGTTTCCGATGGAGAACTACCTCAAATACTTCGAAGCACAAGACGACAACACCCGCAAGATCATGAAAGACGCTTTCATCAAAAACGTTGAGGATCGCGTGAAAGAACTACAAGATCGCGACTACGTGCACCAGTCAAATGCCAATGCGCTCGACTACGTGCTGTTGTTCATCCCCAACGAGGGCGTGCTCGGGTTCATCCAGCAGCACAAGCCGAGCCTCATTGACGAAGCCGTCGCCAAGCGAGTCGTGCTGTGTTCGCCACTCACGTTGTATGCGTTCTTAGGTGTGGTACGTCAGGCGACCGCCAGTTTTGCCATGGAACAAAATGCCAACGAGGTGTTGCGTTTGCTCACCAACTTTGGCAAGGCGTGGGGCAGTTACGTAAAGAACCTGAAAGAGATTTCGGGTCACTTCGAAAAAATGCAAAAGAAACTCAAGGCTGTCACCACCGGCCGTGTGTTCAGTGGAGTCAACAAGCCTTTGCGCGAAATTGAAGACCTGGCCAAAAGCCGCGGTATTTCATCTGACAACTCGGCAATGCAAGAGTTGGATGCCGCATTGGCCGAGGCTGATGCCGCCGAGGCCGACGACGACGAGTAACTAGGCCTTCGACTTCATCTGCACGTAGACCATCTGAATATTGGCCAGAGCATCACGCATCGTTTCGATGTCGTCGCCCAGGCGATCACCCAGTTTGTCTACTAAGGCAGCTAACGCATCGATGGCCAGCGAGGCGTCATCCAACTTTGGTGGCACTGCCGACAAGTGAATTGCCGCCAACTCATACAGGCCCATCAAGTGATTGACCACCACCACTTGGGCAGGTGCTTCGGCGATGCGCCGGCGGGCGTCTTCGAGCGCTTCTTGGGCGTCGGAGAGGGCAGTGGATTCATCGAGATTGTCGGTGGAATCGTCGGTGGCATCGTTCGTGGTCATCGCCGCTACGCTATTGGAGGCGTTGCCACCGCTTCGGCGGCCAATGCCACGGCTAAGTGATCGGCTACGAAAGTGGCCTTTCCACCTCGCCACAAGATTCCAACGGATGTTCGTTTACGAGCAAGGGTTGGTGAGTGAGTGTGGGTCGAGTGCCAGCGGTGCATGTCGCCGCCTCTCGCCCCCTTGCGCACCTGCACTGCTTGCAGCGGGCCTCTAGTTATCCAACTAGCTATACCCACTACCCATTCCGACTACATAGGAGGCACAGCCGCTTGAACAGCAGTGACCAGTCATAGCACCGCCATCAAATGAACCCAGGTACAACGAACGCATTCGCGTAGCGAAAGTGCGTCTTGTTGACGCCGATGGTTCCCAGGTGGGGATCGTGCCAATCGAAGATGCGCTCGCCAGAGCGCGTGCAGCAGAACTCGACTTAGTCGAAGTTGCTGCACAGGCCGATCCACCGGTGTGCCGAATCATGGACTACGGCAAATTCCGTTACGAAGAAGCCCAACGTCTCAAAGAATCTCGCAAGAAGACCATCCAAATCACGACCAAAGAAGTGAAGTTCCGACCAAAAATCGGCAAGGGTGACTTTGATACGAAGGTTCGGCACATGCTTGAGTTCCTCGAAGAGGGACACAAGGTAAAGGTGTCGTTGCAATTCCGAGGAAGAGAAATGGCTCACCCTGAATTGGGTAAGAAAGTTCTCGACGAGGTGCTGGAACAACTTGGCCCGATTGCCAAGGTGGATACCTCACCCCGTCTCGACGGACGCAGCATGACCATGGTGCTTTCGCCTGACAAAAAAGCAGCTGCTGCCAGTACTAAGAAGCCAGCCGCCACCAACGACGTTTCGAAAACCGCATAACACCACCACGACAGGAGACAGCAATGCCGAAGATGAAGACATCCAAGACAACCAAAAAGCGCTTCAAGAAATCGGGAAGCGGCAAGTTACGCCGTCAGCAAGCCATGCGCCAGCACTTGTTCGAGGCCAAGCCCTCATCACGCACCCGTCGTCTCGATGGCACGGTTGACGTGCACAAAGGCGATGCCCGCAAGATCAAGCGTCTGCTCTGCGAGCGCTAGAACCCAACCAACCTATACCCACCCGATTCATCCACATCACCAACTCAGTCACCGATAAGGAGCACACACCATGGCACGCGTAAAGCGCGGCGTTCACGCCAAAAAGAAGCACAAGGCAATCATGAAGAAAGCGAAGGGGTATTTCGGTGATCGCAGCCGGACCTTCCGCAGCGCCAATGAAGCGGTAATGCACGCCGGGCAATATGCCTTTCGTGACCGTCGCGCCAAGAAAGGCGAATTCCGCAGTCTGTGGATTCAGCGCATCAACGCTGGTTGCCGAGTACATGACATGTCATACAGCCGTTTCATCGATGGCCTGCACAAAGCGGGTGTCGAAGTTGATCGCAAGGTGCTGGCCGATCTCGCCATCACTGACGATGCAACTTTCAAGAAACTGGTCGACACTGCCAAGGCGGCACTCGCCTGAACGAAACGCTGGGGTTTTCTCACCAGCGTGTTCAACAACTGCGACGCTTGCTCTCGCGTCGCTCGGCCCGACTTGACGAAGGTCTCTTCGTCGTTGAAGGTGCCGTGCTCATAGCTGAGGCCATTCGTGGCGGCTGGGATGTGTTGGCGCAGTTTGTTACGAGCAACGCAGCACCCGTCGATGGTGTCGATGCGCCAGTGTTTGTCTTTGGCGAAGGTGTGCTCGAGCGCGTGGCATCGACTGAATCTCCGCAGCCGAACATGGCCTTGGTGTCGCGGCGCATGGCGTCGTTGGCCAAACTCGAAGTCGCAGCCACCGGCGTTGATGCACCATGGGTGATGTTCTTGGATGCTGTTAACGACCCGGGCAATCTGGGCACCATCGTGCGCAGCGCCGAGGCCATGGGGGCGTCTGGTGTGGTGCTGGGGTCGGGCTGTGTTGATGCATTCAACCCAAAAGTGGTGCGGGCATCTGCCGGAGCCGTGTTTCATGTGCCGGTGGTCGAAGCCGTGCAACTCAGCGAAGTAAAAGCGCTCGGCTATCGGGTGCTGGCAACGTCGTCACACGAACAGACGAACTCAGTGACCTTGGCCGACGCCGACCTCACAGGTGCTGTGTGTGTGGTGTTGGGAAGTGAAGCCCATGGCGTGAGCCAAGACAACTCTGCGTTGGTCGACGGATGGCTTCGCATCGAGCATGCTGGGCGAGCTGAGAGCCTGAACGTGGCTATGGCCTCCACTATCTTGAGTTACGAACTCGCAAGACGCCGCTCATGATGCCTGTACCAGCCGCCCACTTCATTAACGGTGCTCCGCTCGTCGGGCCGTGGCCGGCAACGTGTGAAGCGCTTGTGGTTGGCATGGGATGTTTTTGGGGTGCTGAGCGCAAGTTTTGGCAGGCACCGGGTGTGTATTCCACATCGGTGGGTTACGCCGGTGGCGCAACGTCGCACCCGTCGTATGAACAAGTGTGCAGTGGGCGCACCGGGCACAGCGAAGTGGTGATGGTGGTGTTTGACACTGCTGCGACGTCACTCGACGCCATGCTGCGAGTGTTTTGGGAAAACCACAATCCAACCCAGGGCAATCGCCAAGGCAACGACATCGGTACGCAGTATCGCAGTGCAATTTATTTTTCGAATGATGCCCAGCGTGCGGCAGCCGAGGCATCGCGCGAGTTGTTTCAGCGCGAACTCAGTGCTGCGGGATACGGCGCCATCACCACCGAAATTGCACCGTTAGACGAATACTTCTATGCCGAGGAATATCACCAGCAATATCTCGGCAAAAACCCGAACGGCTATTGCGGCATGGGCGGCACGGGTGTGTCATGCCCAGTTGGTTACGGAGAACACATTTACTAGTGTTCTTATCATGAAAGAACCATTCCAAACTGGCGATGAATTTACCGATTTCATTCTGCGAATCACGCACGAGATCTGGGAAGAAGGTCAGGTTCTTGCAATCAATGACTATTACGGCAAGGACGTTATTGTCCGATCGCCAAGTGGTGTTACGACCGGTTGTCAATCAGTCGTTGATTCCACCTACGCCACGCTGAAAGAGTTTCCTGACCGACAGCTGTTGGGCGAGGATGTCATCCACTGTGAGGGAAATGATTCTGAATGGTTGTCTTCCCATCGGATTTTCTCTACTGCGACGCATCTCGGCCAAGGGTATTTCGGTGACCCAACCGGGTGTGCGCTTCGGTATCGGGTTGTGGCTGATTGTGCCGTTCGAGATGGTGTCATCTTCGATGAATGGTTGGTGAGGGACTTCGGCGCGATCGTCAGGCAAATGGGCAGCACACCCGAAGCCATGGCCAGCAGGATTGTCCAAAGTACAGGGGGCTCGACGATTGAGAGCGATACCGCGTTTCGAACGGTTGCACCCCTGTACACCCACGGCGGTAATGGCGGCTCGGTCGGACCTGTACTCGTGGATGCCATTTCTGGAGTCTTGAGGGGCAACGTTGACGCAGTTCGAGGGTATTTCGACCGTGCTGCTCAGTTTGATCTTCCTGGAGGAATGGTGGTCAATGGGCGAGATTTCGGACTCGGGGCACTTCGTGACTTGTTTGCGGCGTGGAGTTTGGAAGACATGACCGTTGACCATGTGATTGGCAGGACGGATTCATTGCGAGGGACAAGAGGCGCAGCTCGGGTCTCGTTTTCTGCGGCGCATTCTGCGCCTGGTCAGTTTGGTGAGCCCACTCGCAAGCGGGTCGAGGCGATGACCATCTGGCATGCCGAGTTCTCCGGCCGAAAGATCCAGCGACTCTTCCTTTTGATGGATGAAGTTGCGCTCTGGCGCCAAATCTTGTCCCGATAGCTGTTTGCGGGATTGACTACGTATTCATAGACTGTCTCGGCGTGACGCGGAAAGCCTCCAAATCCCCAAAATCGAGCGTGTCTGAGTCGGGAAAGATTGATCGGCCTATTGCAACCTCATTTGATGTTGCTCGGCGAGCAGGTGTGTCTCAATCAACGGTTGCGCGCGTATTCGGTCGTCCTTCGTTGGTGTCGGAGTCCACACGTGAGCGAGTGGCCGATGCTGCAGAAGCCCTCGGATATGTGCCGAGTGCAATTGCTGGAGGGATGCGAAAGCAGCGTTCCGGGCTCGTTGGGGTAGTCGTACCTTCCACTGGGGAATATTGGCAAGGAGTCATTTCTGAATTTGCACGCCAAGTCAGCGAGAGCTCTCGCCAGTTGCTAGTTACCACTTTCCAAGACGAGCAAGGCGCTGAGAGTGCAATTCGGTCCATTTCGCGATATCGCCTGGATGGTGTGGTGTTGGCGTCTTCATCCATCAATCTCAAGCAGATTCTTCAACTGAGTCAGACCAACACCCCTGTTGTTGTGTTTAATCAGCCAGCCGCATCTGGGCTCGTTGCGACGGTGAGCGTTGATAATCAAACCGGTTCGGCTCTGATTGCTGAACACCTGTTGCAGCGCAGCGTAAAGAGCGTCGTATTCGTAGGTGGTAAATCTGAAGCGTCCACCGATCAGCTGCGCTATCGAGGTGCAGCCGAAACCTTCGGAGCTCGCGGAGTGAGCTGTCAATATGTGGAAGCCGGCGCATTTTCCTACGATGCGGGCTTCAAAATCGGTTCTAATGCCGGAATTGGCGAGCCGTTGCCCGACGCGTTCATGGTGGCGGCAGACGAGATTGCGTTCGGAGTACTGGACGGTCTGCGCAAGCGTGGAATACAAGTTCCACAAGATGTGTTCGTGACAGGGTTTGACGGTGTGCCACAAAGTTTTTGGGAGGGTTACGACTTGACGACCCTCGTGCAGCCCATCAAGTTAATGGTCTCCAATGCGCTACATCTACTCGGTAATTCGCGGTCGCAAGATGCGGTGGTCACCGAAGGTGAGCTCCGTTTGGGGAATTCAACGGCAGGAGGACATCATGGCTGAATACATCAAAAAGGCAACGCGGAAGGCAGCGCACGGAGCTGATCCAGAGTTGACGCAACGCGTCAGCACGCTGCTCAAGGAAGTGGCCGACGGCGGGGAGGTAGCGATTCGTCGTATGTCCACTGAATTTGACAAGTGGAGTCCCGCGCAGTTCCAGTTGACGGATTCTGAGATTAATCGGATCATTGAGGGTGTTGACAAACAGACCGTCCGAGACATCGAATTTGCGCAAACCCAAATTCGCCGGTTTGCCCAAGCACAGTTGGCGTCACTGTTGCCAGTCGAGGTAGAGACACTCCCAGGAATCACTCTTGGCCACAAACTCATACCAGTGGATGCCGTTGGTGCATACGTTCCCGGTGGTCGGTATCCGATGGTTGCCTCTGCGCATATGAGCGTGCTCACCGCAAAGGTTGCGGGCGTCAAACGGGTGGCTGCCTGCACTCCTCCGATCAACGGCGAAATCCCAGCGGAAACGGTGACAGCAATGGCGTTGGCTGGCGCAGACGAGATCTACTTGCTGGGCGGCGTTCAGGCCGTGGCTGCGTTGGCGCTCGGTGCTGAGTTCGTATCGCCAGTGGACATGTTGGTCGGACCAGGCAATGCCTTAGTTGCCGAAGCAAAGCGGCAACTGTACGGCCGTGTGGGAATCGATCTCATGGCTGGCCCCACCGAGACTCTGATAGTCGCTGACGACACAGTCGACGGCGAGATCTGTGCGGTTGACTTACTCGGGCAGGCCGAACACGGGCCCACTTCGCCGGCGATTTTGGTGACCAACTCGCGGCGTTTGGCGCAGGAGACGATTCGTGAGGTTGAGCGCCAACTAACCGTCCTTCCCACGGCCGATATCGCCGCAAAATCCTGGGCAGATTTCGGTCAGGTAATCCTCTGCGACGACCATGCTGAAATGTTGAAGGTAGCCAATGACCTTGCTTTTGAACACGTTCAGATCATGACATCCAACGACGATTACTTTCAGGAGAACATGACCAATTATGGTGCGCTGTTCCTTGGACCGATGACGAACGTTTCTTACGGGGACAAGGTGATTGGCACAAACCATACGCTTCCCACCCAATCTGCTGCTCGCTATACGGGTGGTTTGTGGGTTGGAAAATTCATCAAGACAGTTACGTACCAGAAAATCACTAATCCAGCTTCGTCGGCAACCATCGGAGAGTACTGCTCGCGGCTGTGCGCAATTGAGCGGTTTTGGGGACACAAGGAGCAGGCAGATATTCGAGTCCGTCGTTATTCCGATGTCACTAAAGCGTGACATGACGAGCGCAACAGGCCTCCAAGCCGAACTCGCACGGCGAATCATCGATCCTTCGCAGTTCATCGCGGACTCGTCGGCCTTCGTGGACGTGCACCTTCCTCGTTCTTCGGGTAAAACGAGTTACAGCTTTATCGGTGCAGGCGTGACGCAGAATGACGATGCTCCAACGAACCTCGTCGAGCCGCACGGATTCTGCGTCGGAGCGGCTGGCCTCCAGCCTGGAATGGTGAACAATGCTCATCTTCACTACACCGCAGAGGTCTTTGTTTGCCTTTCTGGACACTGGAAAATGATGATCGGCCTTGATGCAGAGCAGGTTTTGTCGATTGAACCCGGAGATGTGTTCTCCGTACCGACTTGGGTGTACCGAAGTTTTGAAAATGTGGGCTCTGATGAAGGCTTTCTCTTCACGTTTCTTGGTGGCGATGACCCGGGCGGCATCGTCTGGGCACCCGACGTATTGCGTGCCGCGCGGGAGACGGGTTTCGTGCTTGACGAATCAGAAAAAGTCGTACGGCTTGATGACCTGCCGGGTGGGACAGGGACACTTCTCGCGCTCCCGAGGGAGATTGCATCCCGCGTGGAGTACTACTCGGATGAAGAACTAGCGTCGCGAGTGATTCGGTTCAATAATCGAAAATGGCAACGAGAAGCACTTCTCGCGGACATGATTGGATCGAACGTCGTTGAGGTAGCCCCCGTAATTGGCACTGGGTTCAATCAGCATCGGCGCGCAGGCACCGAAGTGCTCTATCCCCACGGGTTCTCCGTGAACTGGGTTCGTCTCGCGAGTGGGTCTTCCTCGGGGATGCATCAGCTTGCCGTACCTGCTGTACTGCTCACGATGTTTTCTGAGGTGGAGATCGAATTCGGGGGGCAAGAGTCGGTTTGCCAACGAGCTCGACCAGGATCCGTGGTCTCGCTACCGCCTCATACCTCGAGAAACATCAGAACAGTGGGAGATGATCCGGCAGAGTTCGTCATCGCTGTGGTCGGTGATGGGAGGGTGCCCATCGCATGGTCCGAGAGCGTTCGAGCCGAGGCACGTCGAAACGGCTTTACGGTCGATGCTGGCGGCTGTATTGCCGAGGTTGCCCTTGTGGATCGGCACTTTGGCTGAATCTGAGTAGGTCTGGCCCTGCGGCGGTACATCCGCTTGACAGCCTGAATACGTAGTCATAAGATGTCGGCGTATGCACTCTGTCACACGAGTGGATGCACAACATCACTAAACACCTCAAGGGGGACACATGAAAGTTGCGTTCAAGAAGAGAAAATTGGCGGCGGCAGTGGCAGCGGTCGCCTTGATACTCGGAGCCTGCGGCTCCGATGATGAGGCCGAGGTTACGGAGACTTCGGTCGAAGAAACCGTACCCGCGGTGCCACTTGCTTCCGAGGAGTGCGCAATCCCAGTATCCGAAGATGCTGTCAGCATCGACGTCATGGGTTGGGAATTCCCGATTATCACCCAGTATGCGGCGGAATTGAAAGAGTGTGAGGCAGCCAATTACAGCTTCAACATCCAGTTCCTCGACTCTGCTGAGGCGCAAAACCAAATCAACCTCGACCTTGAGACCGGGACTCCTTCCTACGAAATGGTGCAAGGATCCAACCAATTCCTCGTAGAGCTTGCGCAAAAGGGATTGCTGCTTCCACTGAACGACCTCATCGACAAATATCGAGACCAGTTCGGGCTCGACAACATTCCCCAAGGAATGTGGGATTTGGTGAGCGTCGATGGAAAGATCTATTCGATTCCGATGGTGGCGAATACGCAACATGTGTTCTACAACGAGGAAATCCTTAACAAGCTCGGCCTATCCGTTCCCACGACGTATGACGAGGCGATTGCCATGTGTCCAGCGTTGATTGATGGTGGTTATGCCGGGTTCCAGATGATGCTGGCCGCCGATTGGGCATGGCAGATCGAATACGACAACGTGCTCGGATCGCTCGGTGTCAAGCCACTCGACAATACGACTGGTCAGCCAAACTTCAATTCGGCTGAGGGTGTAAAAGCTGCGCAGATTCTTGCGGACATTGTCTCTAAGTGCGGTGGGAAGACCATTGGCACGTACAGCACCGATGACGTACAGAATGCCTTCCAGACTGGTGAGTACGCCATCGGACATCTGTGGGCTTCACGTGCAGCATCCATGGATGACACCGAGGCCACCACGGCAGAGGTTCTAGGCAAGATTCAGTTCGCACCAGCTCTTACTGGCGGATCGATCCTTGGCGCCCCTGCGTATGTGGACGGGTATGCGATTCCTGCAAATGGAACCGTGGATCCAGAGAAGGTGTTCCTGGCAATGCTTGGAGCCAGCGATGAAGAGTCGCAGACCGCGGCAGCCAAGTTTGGTGGAGTATCTCGCTCCGGAATCGTGAATCCGGAGGGACCACGAAACGGTGAGGCCCTGAACGTGTCGACTTCCAACGGTCGTGGTGCTGATCAGACCCATCCAGCAGCAGGCATTTATCGCGCCGAAATTGGTAAGGCCCTCATCAAGATTCTTGACGGTGCGTCTGCGGCGGATGCAATCGCTGAAGCTGAGGCTGCATACCTGAAGGAAGCAAAGGCTCAGAATCTTCTGAGCTAGTTACCTAAGTCGGGTCAGAGTGACGCGGCGGAGTGGGATCGAAGAGATTCTGCTCCGCCGCGTTTCCTAATGTTGGAGGAGGTCGAGCATATGAATCGCAAAAGTTTCGTCTCCTTCGTCCTTCCGAGTGTTTCTGTCATGACCTTTCTTATGGTGATTCCACTGGCGACCACCATCTGGCTCAGTTTGACAGATTTGATCCTGCGCGACATTGACTCTGCGCCATTCATTGGGCTGCAGAACTACCGAGAAGTCTTGTCGGATCCAGCATTCTGGTCGGCCGCACGTTTCACCGTGCTGTTCGTCGGTATCACCGTTCCTATACAGATGCTGCTTGGACTAGCCATCGCGCTCCTGCTTGACCGAGTGCATCGCTTCCGCTCCTTGTACCTCGCTGCAATTCTCCTGCCATTCATCGTTACTCCAGTCGTTGGTACGTTGCTATTCCGCAACCTTTTCTCACGAGGCGGTCTGCTCAGCTGGCTGATCGAACTATTCACGGGTAGTGCGTTCGTCGTGGATGCCTCAAACGTTCGCTTTCTCATCATTCTCCATGCGATTTGGCACGTGACTCCATTCGCCTTCGTGGCGATTTTTGCTGGTCTTCAAACGCTTCCACAGGAACGTCTCGAGGCAGCCGCAATGGATGGCGCAAGAACACTGCGCAGCTTCATGCACGTAACCTTGCCGCATCTCAAGAGCGTTCTTTTCTTCGTTGCAATAATTTCAATTATGGATAGCTATCGCGTTTTCGACAGCGTTTTCGTTTTTGCCGGAAATCGATTTGACAACAGCCACTCTTTATCTGTCTACAACAACGTTGTTGCGTTAGACGCCAAGATCGGTCGTTTGGGTAAGGGTCACGCAATTGCGATTCTTACCATCATCGGAATCTTCGTGGCACTGATTCCGTTCCTCATTCGCAGTTACAAGGAACAGATTGCGGAGCGGACATGAAGCAATCCGCTTCATGGCTCCAGAGAGTTGGCGTACATGGAGCGCTACTCGTGATCGTCGCGTGGAGCATCCTGCCATTGTTGTGGACGTTTCAAACCTCAATCAAGTTCACGCGTGACGTTGCTGCCCGAGTCCCGGTTCTATGGGGCTACGACACCACTGCTGCTGCGTATCGTGCATATTGGTTTGACAATCAGAATACGAACATGTGGCATGTTTTGTTGGCCGTTCTTCTCTCCGTCGCTGTTACATCAACGATCGTGTTGGTAGGTAGACGATCTAGAAGGTCATGGGTGTTCAATATCGCTGCTACAGCGGTGGTCGCAGCAACGCTGTATGTCATCGGATCAGTGTGGGACACCAGCGACCAATACGAATTCCTGATTAACAGCATCGTCGTCACCGTTGCCACAATTGCCGTCTCAATTGGAATTGGTTTGCTCGGCGGTTATGGGCTTGCGCGATATTCAGGAAAGTCGGGAGCAGCAATTCTGATTGCGGCATTGGCATTCCGTGCGCTACCGCGTTTTGCCTTCATTCTTCCCTTCTTCATTATTGCGAAATCACTCGGTCTATTGGATTCGCGAGCCGTCATCGTCCTCGCCTTGGTTGCAGTGAATCAGCCCTTCACCATCTGGATGCTGCGCACCTTTTTTCTTGAGGTACCAAAGGAACTCGAGGAGGCGGCGATGATGGATGGTGCTACCCGACTTCAAGCGTTCATCCGCGTGGTTATTCCGACAATGAAGCCAGGGATCATCGCCACCAGCCTCTTCACCCTGCTGCTTGCGTACAACGAGTTTCTATTCATTCGGGTATTGGCCCCGACCAACTGGACTCTGCCAGTCGGCATCGTGGCCTTGGCCGGAGGGGAGAGCTCAAAGGGAATCACAGAAGCTGCTGCTGCCGCTATTTCAATCACGCTGCCAATCGTTGTCGTCATCATTCTTTTTCAAAAGCACTTGGTAAAGGGGCTTGGCGCCGGGGCGGTAAAGGGATGAGCGTTCAAGAGGTATCAAGTGCAATACGTTTCGATCCACGCGCCCTCTTTTCATCAGATCTACACGCATCCAACGGCTTGACTGAGTTGACCGAGTTTCGGGTGTCGGCGCCGTTCGACGACCTCGTCGGAGTAACGGAGTGGTCCGCAGTCGTGGCAACTCCACTGAATTTCGCTTTGTCGGACTCAATGTGGACGTCAGCGATGGTTCTGACCGGGCAAAACATGGCGGGCAACCTCCAAACTGCAGGTTGGGGACATCTCGAGGGAGTCTTGAATCAAGCCTGGTGTGGCATGGAATCCAATGGTGACAGGGTGGCACTTCGAGTTGGGTTCGTGTGTGATCATGAGTCAAACGTAGTTTCGCGTTGCACTGTCATGATTGACGTCGTTGATTTAGCTCAGCAGCTCAATCGTCAACTGACTCCACAATCGCTTGGAGAAGCAGGTCGCTGGCCAAATCCCCAGTCGCAGTGTGACAATGGCGAGGCGACTGAAACCTTGTCGGTAGTCAAGGCGATGCAATCCTCACTCCACGACAGCGCCACGACTCGCGAAGAAATGCTTGCGGCAGATCACTTGCGGTTCTGGGCTGAAAGCTTCGTTTGGGCAGGACCAGGCGGTATTGGTATTACTCACGGCAAGGAAGGTTTCGTAGACCACCATCAGCTCCCGTTTCGCACTGCGTTCCCCGACCGAGTCGGCGGGGGCGTGTCATCAACTACCTCAGCTGGGCCAAAATTCGGGCACTTCGTAAAGTTCTCTGAGGGTGGATGGGCAGTCACTGGCGGGTGGCCGAGTGTCGTTGCGACGCATAAAGGAGATGGCTGGTTGGGTGTAACAGCAAGCCAGCGTCCCATCACGCTGAGAGTGTTCGACTTCTATGAAGTTGTGGCGGGACGCATCTCCATGAATTGGGTGTTCATCGATATCGTCGATTTTCTTCGACAGATCGACCGGCTTCCTGAATCAATCAAGTCATATTCGAATCAGCAGAGAGGTATCCAAAAATGAAGGGTTCACGTCCCGAGCAGGCAGAGCTCACTCGAAACACAGACATGACAAAGACTGCCGATACGCAGCGGGTCATCGAGTCAATGGTGGATGGTCTCAATGACCATCGGATCAATGACATTGGTGAGTTCTTTGCAAGTGGCTTTCGCTGGATGGGAAATTTTGGATGTGGAACGAAGGGCAACTTGCGGGAATTTCAAGACAACTGGCAAAAACCATTTCAGGCTGCGTTCAGCGACAAGGTCTGTATCGATGAGGCACGAATCTTCATGGGAGAATGGGGGGCGGCGTTTGGAAGACAGGAGGCCGTTCATTCTGGTGAGTTCATGGGTGTGCCGGCGACTGGCAAGCGCGTGGAGATTCGTTACATGGATTTTTGGAAGGTGGTCGATGGCAAAATTGTCGACAATTACGTCTCCGTTGACTTTGCTTGGGTCTTGATGCAGTTGGGTGTCGACGTATTTCGTGGTGAGGGTTGGGAAGCATTTGATCGTGGTGAGCGAAAGCCTCCCAAACCGATGAGCGGCTCCTGATGTCATCACTAGAACTCATTGATCTCACCAAACGTTTCGGCGACGGCTTCGTTGCGCTTGATTCGTTGAATCTAAAACTTGACTCGGGGGAGTTCGTTGTTCTCGTTGGGCCATCGGGTTGCGGAAAGTCGACTGCACTTCGTTTGATAGCGGGACTTGAAGAACCATCCAGTGGGGAGGTGCGACTGGCTGGCAAGCCGATGAACGGCGTTGCACCACGTGAGAGAGACACATCAATGGTCTTTCAAAATTACGCCCTGTATCCACAAATGACGGTATTTCAGAACATTGAGTTTCCATTGCGGCTCCGCAAACTCTCCAAGTCGAAGCGAGAAGCAGAGGTGAAGCGTGTGGCGGACCTCCTTCAATTGAGTTCACAGCTCGATAAAAAGCCTGCACATTTGTCGGGTGGGCAGCGACAACGAGTTGCGATGGGACGTGCTCTAATCCGTCAGCCCCAATTGAGTTTGATGGATGAACCACTTTCCAACCTCGACGCCCAACTACGCGTACAGATGCGGGGTGACATCAGGTCCTTGCAAAGAGAATTTGGAACCACCACTGTTTACGTCACGCACGACCAGACCGAAGCAATGACGATGGGCGATCGAGTTGCGGTTCTCCGTGATGGTCGCCTTCAGCAAGTCGGCTCGCCTGACGAGGTTTTCGGGACCCCGGTCAATTTGTTCGTGGCTAGGTTCATTGGGTCGCCCTCGATGAATCTGATTTTCGGCAACGTTGTAGCTGAGGCTGGTTCGCTGGCTGTTCACATCGGTTCGCAGAGCCTCGACTTGAACGGATTGTCACCGGACCGTAGGTCGGTGCTCAGCGCCTACGGGGGGCGTCGTATCGTGCTCGGCGTTCGGCCTCATGCGTTGAAGGACCCGACCATTACGCCAGTCAAGGATGCGTGCAGAATCACGGGTATGGTGCGCCTGCGCGAGTCGCTCGGGACAGAGACGGTGCTGCACATGGTCGTTGACGCAGAGCGAGCGGACGTCATCCGGATCTCGGACTCCCAAGAAGCAGCGCTTGAACGAGAGACCCGAATCATTGCCTGCGTTGACCCGGCGTCCACGATCCGCGAACAGCAGACCGTGGTCTTAGCAGTAGCCCCCGAAAAGCTGCATTTCTTCGACGCGGAAACAGAGCGGTCAATCACATGACTGGACTGATTGACAGAATCCTGACGACACATGTGGGGAGTCTGCCGCGTCCGCTTGATGTCACGACGAACATTTTTCGAATCGAAGCTGGAGAGCCGGTCGACTTGGTGGATCATGAGGTCGTTGTCAGGCGAGCCGTTGACGACGTAGTCAAGCGTCAAGTTGATTCGGGAGTCGATCTGGTCAGCGATGGAGAGATGGACAAGATTTCGTACGCGACCTACATCAAGTATCGGGTTTCTGGCTTCGACGGAGATAGTCCACGTACACCACCTGCTGACCTGGAAGATTTTCCGGGTTTCCTTGAGAGACAAGCACGCGTAGGGGGAACGCCGTCGTACAAGCGTCCCCAGTGCGTCGGGGAAGTGCGCCATGTAAACGACGGGCCAGTACGGCGAGAGTGCGCTATTTTCCAAGTGGCTGTGCGTGCTCACAAGCCGGTTGCTGCATTCTTGAACTCGGCTTCGCCGGGGGTTATTGCAATGTTTCAACCAAACGCGTTTTATCCATCCCATCGGACATACCTCGAGGCCGTTGCCGAAGCGATGCGAGTGGAATACGAGGCAATTGTTGCAGCCGGCTTTATCCTGCAGATCGACTCACCAGATCTCGGACTTGGTCGACACATGATGTTCAAGAGGCTGCCCGAGGAGGAATACCTCCAGCGTGTCAACGAGAACGTTGATGCGCTAAACCATGCACTGCGGAATATTCCTGCGGATCGAGTTCGAATGCATGTGTGTTGGGGTAATTACGAAGGTCCGCATACACATGATGCGCCTCTTGCGACGGTACTAAAAGTTGCACTTCGTGCCAAGCCTCAGGGACTCCTGTTTGAGGCCGCCAACCCTCGTCACGCTCACGAGTGGGAGGACTTGGCTGACCTCCCCATTCCAGAAGACAAGGTGCTCATTCCTGGTGTTGTCGACACCACGACGAACTTCGTTGAGCATCCGCGACTTATCGCACAACGCATCGTAAACGTGGCACGAGTGGTTGGTAGGGAGAGAGTGATTGCCGGCACCGATTGTGGCTTCTCGACCTTTGCCGGCTACCCAGGAATCGACACGGACATCGTCTATGCAAAGTTCCGTGCGATGAGAGAAGGCGCGGAGTTGGCAACACGAAAGTTGTGGGGATGAGCATGCAGGAATTAATGAATCGACTTCGTCTCGTGATGGAGGAGATGTCAGATTTTGAGTTGGGTGCGGCTCATTCAAGTCTGCGAAATCTCATGGCGCCAAACGCACGAATTCATTTCACGAATCCCTTTGAAACATTGCGAGACATTGACGAATTGTTCGAAGTCGTGTATCGGCCTCTCGTCTTTGCGATACCAGACCTCGAGCGCCGAATGACCATCGTGGTGAACGGCAGGACAGAGGGAGGAGCAGAGATGGTCGGGGTTTGTGGCTATTACACCGGCGCATTTCGACGTCCATGGCTGGGCATTCCCGCGAATGGTCAGCAAGTCACCATGCGCTTTCATGAGTTCTTTCGGATTGGTGAGAAAGGCATCGAAGAAGTTCAGGCTGTGTGGGATCTGCCAGAGCTCATGATGCAGACAGGCTCGTGGCCGATGGCGCCTGGGCTTCGTCGAGCATGGAATGTGCCCGTGCCGACTTCACAGGACGGATTGCATCGCCCAGTTGCTTCCGAGGAGGAATCCGCATTCTCGGCACGACTGGTCGCCGAGATGCTGGGGGAATTGGGGCGGCATCCCAAGGAGCCTGTGGAGGCCATGCGGTTGGAGGACTTCTGGCATCCACGAATGTCCTGGTACGGACCTGCCGCGATTGGAACCTGTCGGGGAGTCGAAGGATTCCGAAACGGGCATCAGATTCCTTTCCTGCGGGCGCTACCCGACAGGAGGGGTGATGTCGCTGGAGGCTTCTACTTTTCTGACGGCCCGTACGTTGCCTTCACCGGCTGGCCAGGAATGCAGATGACCGTATCGGGGGATGGCTGGTTGGGGATTAATCCCAACGGACAAAAGATTACGATGCGAAGCCTCGATTTTTGGAGAGTGGAACACGGGAAAATCAAGGAGAATTGGGTGCTCGTGGACATGCTCCACGTGTGGGCACAGTTGGGTGTGGATGTATTAGCGCGGGCAGCAGAACTCACTAGCCAAGGAGAGCGTGATGCGAACTATCGCTGATTTTGCGCGACGATTTCGAAGTCGTGAATTGCTCATAGGTACGTTCGTGAAGACTCCCGATCCGGTTGTATTCGAAGTTCTTGCGCGGTCACTTCTCGATTTCGTGGTGCTTGACGCCGAGCACGCACCCTTCGACAGGCGTGATATCAACGACTGTGTGCTCGCTGCACGAGAAGGAGGCTTACCCGTGCTCGTTCGGGTGCCGAGCAGCGATGCAGTGTGGATTCAACAGGCGCTCGACGTAGCCGCGCAAGGTGTCGTGGTTCCCCACATTCGAACCCCGGAAGAAGCTGCCGCAGTTGTTCGTTCGGCACATTTCGGAAATCAGGGACGCGGCTATGCAGGCTCAACGCGGGCGGCGGAATACACCAAGAAAAGCATGGCAATGCATATGGAGTCGTCGGCTCAATCAACAGTCATAATTGCCCAAATCGAGGATGCCGAAGCACTTCCACACGCCCAAGCCATCGCCAACACCGAGGGCATCGACGGCGTCTTCATCGGACCGGTGGACCTCAGTATCTCCATGGGTGAGCCATCGCCTGGTGCTCCCGAAGTGCTGAAGGCGATGCAATCGGTAGCGAGTGCCGTCGAGTCCGCGGGGAAAGCGTCAGGCATCTTCATTGCAAGTGCCGCTGACCTGGACCGCTACGCAGGTATGAATCTTTGTTTTCTGCTGGTTCGCTCCGAGCAATCCTTCATGATGATGGGAGCTGATCTTGCTTGTACCGAAATTCGGAGTCGATCTTGAAATCTATTGAAGGACCACTCACCCTTAGGTGAAGTCAGGTGAGAATAATTGCTGGTAGCGAGCAGGCACCGCATCATCTGCCGCACGAGAATTTGCTGCTGTCATCTTGCACCCGAGTCGGCACAGGCTGGCATCTTGTGCCCAGTTACGCTGATTTCGTGATTCGTCAAGTTGCGATGAGTCGCCTTGTGGTGTTGGCCTGCGCGGCGTTGCTGGCTGTTGGTGCCGCGGGATGCTCGTCTACTACCGTTTCCGACGTGGCAGATGGTCAAGTCGACGTCTCGTTTGCCGATGCAATCGTTATCGATGTGCGCACCCCTGAAGAGTTTGCCGCCGGCCATCTTGACGGAGCATTGCTCTACAACGTGCAAGACCCATCATTTGAGGCCAATATCGCCGCGCTGGATGCCACCGCTACCTA
>JBBANT010000021.1:0-2811 GCA_040401815.1 Ilumatobacteraceae bacterium
CGGCACAACCATTTATTGATTCGCTCGTGCGGGTGGGTGTGGTGCATTACTCGGGCCGAGAGGCTGCGAAGTTTGTGAATTCACTGCATGGTGACCCGTCATCATGGTGGGGTTCTTCTGAGGTACAAGAGGCTCGCGAGGCGTTCGTTGCGCGCTATGCCAATTTCAGCGACAACTGGTTAGATGCCTGGCAGGCTGAGTTCGATTCGCTACTTGCCGAATAACGATTACAAATTTGGGGTGAGTTGGCCGCGCCGATAGTGGTAGCGACACAACAATTCGTAGCGCACAACATCACCAAACAGTGGTTCTTTACGAGTTGTTGAGGTGTCACCGACCATGACTGTCTCACCCTCAAACACGACTTGGTCATTGACTAGGCGTGCATTGTTGGTGGCCCGGGCCCCACACCAACAGCGGGCTTCCACCTGCATTTCAACACGTTGGTCGGCGATCTCCAGCATGCGACGGGTGCCATCGAATAACAGTCCACGAAAATCGGTGATGAGCCCGAACGAATACACGTCGATACCCAGGTCATCGACAACGGTGGCGAGTTCATCACACTGCTCAATCGTGTAAAACTGCACTTCGTCACACACCATGAAATCAAGTGGCATGTGCTCGCGTGCAAGCGCAATAAGGCTGGGAGTGCTGCTGATGTCGACGGCTGGTGACGACACTCCCAATCGACTCGTGACCTGTGAACCGTCTCGGTCAAGCTTGGTAAGCAGCAGTCCGCGCAACCCGCGCGTCGACAAATTGTGGTGAATCTGGAGCGCGAGCGTGCTCTTGCCGGAGCCCATTGTGCCAAAACTAAATCGTAAAGTTGCCATCGTCGTTGTCTAGACGCCAGAAAAACTGCGAAGCGGCAGTGTCGGGCGCTGTAACCAGTTGTCATCTAGATATGTTGCGGCTCCATCAATTGCGTGAACGGTGTAAGCGTGTCGCGGTTTATCGCTTGTGTTGGCTGCCGACAAGTGGGGGACTGCACCGTCCAGCAAGACCAACGTGCCACGCTTGGCTTCGAGACTTACGAGATTGTCGAGCGGGTACGGCTCGGGGTCAAGCACGTCGGTTACCGTCGCGGTGCGGGTGTCGTTGAGTCGCGAGCGCGTGCGGACAGCCAAACGGTGCCCGCCAGGAACTGCCCACATACAACCATTCTCTTGAGTGGCATCGTCAATGGCAAACCAGAAACCAACGGCGCTACGTGGCTCGGTCCACAAATATGTGTGGTCGGTATGGCAAGTGACTTCACCGCCGATATGCGGTTGCTTGAAGATGTACATCGACTGCAGCAACAGTGGTTGGCTCATACCGATGTCGTGTGCAACTGCGGCCAGTTCAGGTGTGCGACTAAACGAGCTGAACACCGGATCAAGGTCGTGCATGGCATGGCCGAGTTTGTTCAATGCCAGATGCGGTTCGGCACGCAGGTTTCCATGTTCGTCAAATGCATCTTTTTCAAAAAAGCAGCGAATCTGTTCACCACTCGACAAAAAGTAATCATCACTGGTGTGCTGAGGCTTGCCGTCGGCAGTGAACACAGTTGCCTGCTCGGGTGATGGCACATGTCGCTTGGCAAGTTCCATCGCCTGTTGACGCAGGGCAAGGCAGCGATCTGCATCGACAAAATCAGGCACCACAAGAAAGCCATCTTCACGAAATGCTGTGATTTGTTGATCAGAAAGAAAGCGGCCCATGCGTGTCTCAGCTATTCGGGTTCGTGAAATTGGATGCCTCGGGAAAGGCATGGGGAAGAATTTCGTTCATCGGCACTGGCACGCCTTCCACTTCCACTAGCAGTGCTGGGCCGCCGTGCTCCCACAAGAGTTGCCGGCAGCGACCGCATGGCGTTACCGGTGCATCGTTGCCCAGCGTGCATACTGCAACCAGTCGTCCACCACCAGAGCGGATGAGTTCACTCACCATCCCACACTCGGCGCACAACGTGACGCCGTACGAAGCATTCTCAACGTTGCATCCTGTGACGATGCGGCCATCATCAACCAACCCGGCAGCCCCCACTCGAAACTTGGAATATGGAGCGTACGCATGCTGCATGGCCTCACGGGCTGCTGCCCGCAGTGAGTCCCAATTGATGTTTGCCATTGCTCGCAACGATAGTCACTTCGTCGCATAGTGCACCTGGCGCACAAATATGAGTGCTGGAGGGTAAGGGTCTAGCGGTGGCGTTCTAGTTCGTGGAGCACGACGCTGCTGCCTTTTCGTACCCACAGCCCGGCACCGGCCTGAGTGAACCCGCGGGACAGTCGCTGGCGATACCACTCGCCCGTGCGCAGCGTTGCGTTGAGGTCGGTTTTTGATCGATCCACCGTATGTTTTGCATCAAACAAGGTGAGGGCGTCGAAATACAAACACGTGCGTGTTGCCATTGTGAGATTGCGTAGCGCTCGAGTTGCGGCTCGGTCATCTAGATACTGCAGCACATCGGTGCAGATCACCAGATCAAACGGTCGCTTCGGGGCCCACTGAGCAATATCGCGACGCTCGTGGCCGAATGTTGCGCAGGCATGTTCGCTTACGTCTGTTGATGTAACACGCACCGCGGGGTGCAGCGTGCGATACCAATTGCTCCAGTAACCAGGCCCTGCGCCAACTTCGAGCACCGAGCGCACAGGCGCACCCCACCAAGCGAGCATCTCGTGTACTGCCGTGGCGAGATGAGCAACTTCGTTTACTGAGTGAACTGGGTGTGCACCGTAGTAGCGCTCAAAGTAGGCGCGGTCAAATTTTTCGTTTCTCACGCCTTGTGTGTAGCAGCAGCGCAAGTAGCCTTCCAACTGC
>JBBANT010000021.1:2911-4734 GCA_040401815.1 Ilumatobacteraceae bacterium
GGCAATCACAAAAGCACTCAGCTGAGTAGCACCATCATGCGCGTAGCGGCTCTGCAAATGGCAATGTCACCTGAGGTGGCATCAAATGTTGCAACTGCCGAGCGCCTCGTGCGTGCCGCTGCGGCGAGTGGCGCCAATGTCATTTTGATTCCCGAGCTGTTCGAAGGCCACTACTTCTGTAAAGACCAGCATGCTGATGAATTGCAGCGGGCCCAACCAGTTGACGGGCATCCAACTGTCACCCATTTCGCGCAGATTGCTCGCGAGTTGAACGTGGTGTTGCCACTGAGCATTTTTGAACGGGCCAACAACGCATATTTCAACACGGTGGTCATCGTCGATGCTGATGGAACAACGCTCGGGATATATCGCAAAAGCCACATTCCAGATGGGCCCGGTTATTCAGAGAAGTTCTACTTTGCACCTGGCGACACGGGTTTTCGCGTCTGGCCCACCCGTTTCGGTGTGGTGGGCGTTGGCATCTGTTGGGATCAATGGTTTCCCGAATCAGCACGCAGCATGGCCCTGCTCGGTGCTGATGTGATTTTGTATCCCACTGCAATCGGTAGCGAGCCCCAGAACCCATCCTGGGATTCAAGCGGCCACTGGCAGCGAGCGATGCAGGGTCATGCTGCGGCCAACATCGTGCCGATTGTCGCCGCCAACCGCACGGGGCGAGAAATTGGCCGACCGACTGAGGTGACGTTCTACGGTTCGTCATTCATCACCGATGCAACGGGTGCAAAAGTCGCAGAAGCAGGACGCGACGACGAGCGAGTGCTCATCGCCGACATTGACATCGAAGCCAATCGGGCAATGCGTGCTGCGTGGGGTTTGTTTCGTGACCGGCGCCCCGAGTTGTATGGCGCAATCACCAGCCTTGACGGCAACACCAGTCGCTAAGCAGTCTCACCAATGATGCGCATGCCTGCCGAGTTCGCACGGCACGAACGCACCGTGATGTGCTGGCCGTCGCGCCACGAGCTGTACGGCGCTCGAGTGCTCGAAGCCAAGCGCGCCCACGCGATTGTGGCTAAAACCATTTCCGATTTCGAACCAGTGACGATGATTGCTAACGAAAGAGATGCCGGTGAAGCTGCAGCATTATGCGGAGACACCGTTGATGTGGTGTCGCTGGCTATTGACGACGCGTGGTTTCGCGACAGCGGGCCTATCTACGTGACTGACGGCGCTCAGCGCGAAGGCACCTGCTGGACTTTCAACGGCTGGGGCAACAAGTTCACGCCGTATGACAATGACGCCAAAATCGCCGCAAAGTGGCTGCAAACCCAAGGCGAACCAGCGCGTCATATTGACATGGTGTTGGAAGGTGGCTCGATCAACGTTGATGGTGCCGGAACTCTCGTGACCACCGAGCAATGTCTGCTGCATCACAATCGCAATCCGCATTTGTCGCGCGAGCAGATCGCGACACGGTTGTGTCTTGAACTGGGCCAGCAACGCGTGGTGTGGTTACCGTATGGGCTCGCCCTCGATGATGACACTGATGGTCATGTTGACAATGTCGCAGCGTTTTGTGCCGAGAATGTGGTGGTGCTCCAGGGTTGTGACGACCCGCTTGGGGCCGACTATCAGCGCTGTGCAGCCAATCGCGCCGCAGCCGAAGCAGCAGGGTTGGAGGTCCGTGAGATTCCCGTGTTGCCGTTCATAACAGTCAATGATCAACGGCTCGTTGTGCCGTATTTGAACTTCTATGTAGTGAACGGTGGAGTAATTGTGCCGGTGTGTGGTCACGCTGCCGACGACGACATGATGGCACTCATCGCTGAGTGGTTCCCGAATCGCCAGATTGTTGGGCTACA
>JBBANT010000021.1:4834-12256 GCA_040401815.1 Ilumatobacteraceae bacterium
GCTGATTTTGCTGGTCGCCAAATGAGCGGCAGGCGCATGAGTGAATCCACGTGATATGGACCTTTGAACAACAAGCCATAGTCACCCTGTAGTTCGCCGTGATCGGTGGTGTACAGCACATCAAGATCGTCGCCCCAGCCACGGGCAGCAACCGACGTCATCACGCGACCGATGGCTTCGTCAATTAATTCATTTTCGATATGAGCCATGGCGTTTACTTCGCGCACGTTGTCAGCGGTGAGCGTTTTAGGCACCCACTTGGATGGGGCTTCGTAGTTCGAAACGAACGTGCCGTCGTACCACATGCGCCAGTGGCGTGGCTTACTGTCGAGTACCCGTTCGCGTTCCGTTGCGTCTTCGATGTAACCCGGCGGCGTGTCAAGGTCGCGCCAGTTCACGCGCCCTAGTTCAGATTTAGGTGGGTCCCACGGATGATGTGGATCAGGGAAACTCATCCAGCAGAACCAGTCGGCGTCGGAAGGCAGCGACGACAACCAGTTGATGGTCTGATCAGCAACCCACTCGGTGTGATACAGCTCGCGCTGGATGTCGTTGTGCTTCACCTGCGGGGCATTAGTTTCGCCACCACCAGCAGCGTTCACTTGGAGTTGTTGGTCAAGCACTTGAAAAAACATTGCCGCTGCGGCTGGGTTCTTTTCACGCAGCCAGCGGGCATAGTGAAATGGCCCGGTGCCACCGTGTGTGGCGAGTGAAAAGTGCTCAAAGCCGCGATGCGGTGCTGGCAAACCGTCTTCGCCAATGCTGAGTTCGGTCTCCAAACCGCCTGAACCAATGCGGTTTTCGGCGAAACGCAAGAACGGGTCGATGAACGGCTCAAAGTGTGCTTTGCCGATGAGTGCAGTGCGATAACCAGAACGTCGTAGGTCGCTGGCGATGCTTGGAGCATCATTGGCGAGGGGCACACCGTTCATCCACACACCGTGCGTGCTCACATGTTGGCCAGTCAGCATGGTGCTGCGCGACGGCATGCACACCACATTTTGTGGATGCGCGCGGTCATAGACGATGCCAGTGCGGGCGAGTTCGTCAATCACGGGCGTGCGTGCAATTTGGCCACCGTTACAACCAAGTGCGTCGTACCGCTGTTGGTCAGTGGTGATGAACAGAATCTTGCGACCCATTACGCAGCTTCCATCATCGCTTTGAGTTTGTGCAGACCTTCGCCGGCTGCACCTGCGATCACCAAAGCGAGGGCCTCTGGCTCCATATCGGTGGAGTACACCACGATCGAGCCACCGTGTCCATCATCCAACACATCGCAGGTACCGAGATGCGAAGTGATTGCCGGGTTGCCCACTATGCGGTATTGGAAGCGGCGCAGCGAGTGGTCGTGGGTGATGATGTCTTCTTCAAACACGATGCCACTCGGCAGAGTGATCCAACGTTTCTTGCCTTCCACCCGACAAGTAGTAAGCGGAAACCAGTCGTGCTGACGCGCCAAATCACCGACAAGCTTCCAGACCGTGTCAGGGTCACGGTCAATCTGCACGTGGCGACGCACTGAACCCATGCGTGAAATGTAGCGGTTAGTCGAGCGCCCAACTGATGTCGGAGAGCCCACCAGCATGCAGGGCTGCATTGATTTGTGAAAACGGCCGCGACCCCATGAAGCCCTGGTGTGCAGAAAGTGGTGATGGGTGCGGTGACTCGACGACGGCATGGCGCGTTAGATCAATGAGCGACTTTTTCTTGCGCGCTTGCGCACCCCACAGCACGAACACGACGAACGGTTTGGAATTCACCACACGAATCACTTCGTCGGTGAATGTCTCCCACCCTTTGCCTTGGTGTGAGCCAGCTTGCCCATCTCGCACAGTCAAGGTGGTATTCAACAACAGCACACCGCGTTGAGCCCATGCCAACAGGTTGCCGTGTGCAGGAATGGGTATGGCGAGGTCGGCCTGCAGTTCTTTGAAGATGTTGGCCAAGGAAGGTGGGGTCGGCACGCCGCGTTGCACGGAGAAACACAAACCATGTGCTTGCTGTGGCCCGTGGTACGGGTCTTGGCCAAGAATCACCACTTTGGTGTCATCAAACGACGTGTTGTCGAACGCAGCAAAGACATCTTCGTGAGCCGGGTAAACCACATGCTGCTTACGCTCACTTGCAACGAAAGATTGCAGAGCGTGCCAGTACGGCTTATCAAACTCGGCGTGAAGCAGTGGGCTCCAGTTGGAATTCATCTGCCGATCAGCGCCACGCGATGACATCGGGGTAGACCCGCGTCATTGGCTGCTGCACATCCACCCAATCGCCGGCTTGCGGGCACGGGTCCCCATCAACGCTCAGCATGGTGGTGTGCATGTGTGGCGGCTCGAGCATCGCCAAGCGTTGACGAGCGAAGTGAAACGGGCTGCTACCACCGCCGAGTGCATCAACACCGTGACTCGATCCGCAACCCACCATCACGAGACGAGTATTTACACCAGCTGAGATCTTTGTTGCACGATAACCAGCGGTGCCGACGGTCGCGGTGCGAACAGCAATTACATCAGCGTGCAGTGCCACCATCGACTTATCACCCAGCCACAAATGGGTACCAGTGCGCATCACCACATGATGAGCAATGGATGCACGAACTTGTTGCACGGCTGCACCGATGTGGCTGAGGTGCAGTGGCAAGTCAGTAGTGAGGCCGCTGGCAATCGCAATTGCTTCGCTGGCGTGTGAGTCGTCGCTCCCAGCCAGCGGCAAGTGCACCGACCACGCAACCACTTGGTGACCCGCCGCTTCAGCGCGCTTGCGTAAATCTTCGGCCTCATTAGATGCGATGCCATAGCGATGCATTGATGATTCGATCTTGATCACGACAGGGTTTGCCACGCCAAGTTGTTTGAGCACACCAAGATCGTGTATTGATGTGATGGCAAGTACGGCGTCACGACGCGTAACGTTGTCGATGCCTACACCAACGGGGGTGAGCACGAATGGCCGCTGTGATGCTGAAACGTCGGCTAATTCATGCACCGTGCCGACCGCAACATCGCGGGATATCGCTTGGGCATGTGGCATAAGTGTGGTGCGACCAAAGCCGTAGCCATTGCCTTTGACCACCGGCAACACATCGCCATACGAAGCAACTACATCACGCACGTGGGCATGCCAAGCGCCTGACTCGACGGTGAGTCGCAACGTCATGCAGTTTTACGGTATCTGGCGCGCTTCAACAGCCAGCGCACAAGTTCGATAACCAATGTGATGCTGAAGGCTGAAACAAAAGCGATGATGAAAGCCAGTGTGTGGTTGTCTTCGAAAGACTTTCCGCCAATGAACCCCAGTAGTGCCGCATAGTTACCCCAGATGACTGCTGCCACAGCCGCCCAGCCGATGAACCAGCGTCGTGGCTGTTTGGTGACACCACACGACAACGTGAGTGCAGTGCGACCGCCAGGAATAAATCGAGCGGTAATCAAGAGGAGCCCACCTCGCTCGTGCACCTGCTCAACTATCTTTGCCATTCGCGCCGCACCCTTGTTGGTGCGTGTTTGGCGGCGAGTCACCCAGTCGCTTGCTTCACGGCCAATGAAATAGCTCAGGTTGTCGCCGATGAACGCGCCAGTGGCGGCGACAACAATTACAAGTGGTATCCACAAGTTTCCGAGCCCAGCACTCACGCCACCAATGATGACCAGTGTCTCACTGGGAACAATCGGGAGCACCGAATCGAGCACAGCAATCGCAAAAATAATCAAGTAGAACCAGGGCGACGATGAGAAATCTTTCAGCCAGCCAAACGCCTCATTGATAATGGCGAGCATTATCGCACGCTACAGCGATGGTTCGGTCTTGCTTCGCAGCCGCCGAATGTTTGGAATGTGTTTCACTATCACAAATGCAACCAGCCCGAGCACTACGTATAACTCCCATGGTTCTGCATCGTCGATCAACATGCCGATTGGTGTAGCGATGGTAATTGTGAGAGAAGCAACGGATGCTTTGCGTGTGAGTTTGCTGATGATGAACCATGAAACAAACATCACCAGGCTGACTTCGGGGAACAAAACGAACAGCGCGCCGCCGGCCGATGCCACACCTTTGCCACCGTGAAACTTGCGCATCACCGGTGCGACATGCCCAGCGACGGCACCACAAAGTGCGGCGTAGGCGAGCGGGCCACGCTGCTCACCACTCACCGCCCAGGCGATGCCCACCGCAATTGCTGCCTTGGCCATGTCTGCCAGAAACACGGTCATGCCGGCCTTCCAGCCGAGTTCGCGGATGACATTCGAGGCGCCAGGGTTGCCCGAGCCCACCTTGGTGATGTCTCTGCCAAAACGCTTCGCTACCAGTTCGGCACTGGGAAATGTGCCAAGAAAATAGGCGACAATAACTACGACGACAGCGATGACGACTTCAGAAACTTCCACGATTGATCCCGCTGCGAGTGTAGTTGTTAGCGACAAGTTGGATCGTCAGGGGGAAACACACCGAGGCGTTCCTGCTGTGGCGCAGGCGGCAGAGTCGTGTCGGTGGTATCAACTGACGTCAATATGTTGAGCGTCAGTTGAGCAATTGGCGAAATGACCAGCGACGCCGTCCGCATCGATGGTGGTGCGAACGCCGATTCATCGCCCTGTACAACCTCATTACGAAACAGTGCGAAGATCGCCTGCATTGACTCGGTATCGGTTATCGGCATCAGCACCGATTCGCCACCGATACGTCGCATCGACCATTCAACGGTGTATGAATTGACGCTGCTTGTGTTTAGTTTGCGCATCGCTTGAGCCAGGCTGAGGAGATCGCGTGGTGTCAGACGATCGTCAGTGATGACGCGGCTAAGTGCCACGTTCAAGAGTGCGTTTGCGGTTGCCGGGTTACTCGTGCCCCGGTCAAGCGCACGCTGCATGGAGCGCCGCAGAAAATCCTGTTGTCGGGCGATACGGCCAATGTCGCCCGTGGGGTCGCTGACCCAATCTTGTTCTGTCTCGTTGAAATAGCGATATCCCGAACGCGAACGCACATAGGCAAGTGCCTGCGAGCCGCGCAACTCGACACATCCTGGACCGACTTCGCGAAAGCCCACTTGCTCGTCCTTGGTGCGGTAGGCAAACGGAACCTTTACGCCACCAACAGAATCCACGATTTCTTTGAACGCACACAGATTGACATTCACATAATGATCAATCGGCACATCAAAGTTGTCGGCGATGGTACGAATCAAACGACTTGGGTCTTTGCTATCAAATGCCGAGTTGATACGTGCTTCGCGTGTGGTGCCGGCAATCTTCACCCACAAGTCACGAGGGAACGACAACACCACCACATCGTTCACTGTTGGGTCAACACGCAACACCATGATGGTGTCGGAGCGCTCACCAAATGATTTGCGGTCACCGATGCCGCCGCTGGTGCCGTCACCTTTGTCGGGGCAGGCGCCGTTGTCCGAACCCGTCAGCAGAAAGTTTTTGGCGCGCAGATTGCTGGTGTCGTAAGCCCAGTCTTCGGCCGGTGCACCGTCGGGTGTGGTGGCTGACGTAGTGCCACCATCAATGCTGACGACGAGTCGATCACCAACTTTATTGTTGGCCCAAACAACGAGAACACCAGCAACAATCAGGGTGGTTGCGATGAAAAGATTGACCACCATGACCACCACGTGCGACCGTGGCCGTGGCGGGGTGCGCGACTCGGTCATGATGCGGGTGCGAGCGTGACGGTTACGGCCAGCGAGTCACCCGTTGTTATTGCAAAGTCGGCCACGTTGCCGGCGTTGACCAAGTCGACACGAGCCTGGGTGATTGCAGCAGCACGGGCGTCGTCGCAGGCGACCACCACATGAGACACCACGGCGCGTTGCGAGACTTTTGCTTCCGTCTTGCAGCGGCGAATTTCTGACAGCACGCTGCCCACGGTGGCCAGGAAGAACTCGGCATTCGACGTGTTGTCTGCGTCAGATGTGTCAGAGCCAGATGCGTCAACTTCGACCCGTGATGGCCATGCGGCGCGGTGCACGCTGGTGTCGTGCCACCATGACCAAACTTCATCAGTGCAGAACGGCATGTGCGGGGCAAACAGTCGTTGCAACACGCTCAATGCTTGGGTGAGTGCGTTGCGCGCCGACAGCGAATCCTTGGCAACGTCGCCACTGGCCGGTATGCCATCAACACCACCGGCACCGTAGGCGCGGGTCTTTACCAACTCCACATAGTCGTCACAGAACCACCAAAAGAACGACTCCGTACGCTCCAGCGCTCGGGCATAGTCGAGTTCATCAAAGGCTGCGGTGGCATCAGCGATCACACCCGACAGTCGCGTGAGCATGGCTTGGTCGATCGGCATGCCGACCGCACCGGTTTCGTCGCCACCGAAGGCGAGCACAAATTTGGTGACGTTCAGCAATTTATTGGCGAGCTTGCCACCAACTTTCATCTGGTCTTCACTGAATGCGGTGTCAACACCAGGGCGAGCCGAAGCCGCCCAGTAACGCACTGCGTCGCTGCCGTACTTATCGAACAGGTCGACGGGTGTCACCACGTTGCCTTTAGATTTCGACATTTTCTTGCGGTCAGGGTCGAGAATCCACCCGGACAATGCGGCGCGCTTCCACGGGATTCCGCCATGGGCAAAGTGCGAACGCACCATGGTGGAAAACAGCCACGTGCGAATGATGTCGTGGCCTTGTGGTCGCATGTCCATCGGGAAGACCCGCGAGAACAGATCGTCACCATCCACCCAGTTCGAAGCAATTTGTGGCGTGAGCGATGATGTAGCCCAGGTGTCCATCACGTCGGGGTCACCGACGAACCCGCCTGTGACGCCACGCTGGGAGGCAGTGAAACCAGTCGGCACGTCGGTGCTGGGGTCGATCGGCAGTTGTTCGAGTGTCGGCACCAACGGTGCGTCGTGGTCGGGCGTGCCGTCGGCACCAACGCGATACCACAGCGGAATCGGCACACCAAAGAAACGTTGACGCGATACGAGCCAGTCGCCATTCAAGCCCTGCACCCAGTTGGCGTAACGATGTTTCATATGGTCGGGGTGCCACACCATTTCTTCACCGCGGCCAAGCAACGTATTGCGTAGCGATTCGTCGCGGCCACCGTTGCGGATGTACCACTGTCGGCTGGTGACGATCTCCAAGGGGCGATCGCCCTTTTCATAAAACTTCACGGGGTGTGTGATTGGCCGTGGTTCGGCTTGCAAGTCACCCGATGTGCGCAACAAATCGACGATTGCAGTTTGGGCCTGTTTCGCACTTTTGCCGGCGAGCACGGCGTAGTGCGCGCGGGCAGAATCAGACACAATCGCAGCGGGCGGCTCGGCGATGATGCGCCCATCGCGGCCGATGATGGCGCGGGTTGGCAAGTTGAATTCGCGCCACCACACCACGTCGGTGAGGTCACCGAACGTGCAGACCATGGCGATGCCCGTGCCTTTGTCGGGTTGGGCAAGTGGGTG
>JBBANT010000021.1:12356-16580 GCA_040401815.1 Ilumatobacteraceae bacterium
GTGTAGGTCTCGCCGCGCGACAAGTTGTCGAGAAACGCCCGCTGCGACGTGCGCCGCGCATGCTTGGAGATGGTCGTGTACAGCAGCGACCAATCCACCGACAGCCCGAGGCGGCGGAACAAATCTTCAAATACTTGCTCGTCTTGTGCGGTGAGTTCGTCGCACAACTCGATGAAGTTCGGCCGCGACACGGGCACTGCACGGTGGTCTTTGGGTGGGTCACCACGAAACGGCGGCACAAAGCCGGGCGTATAAGGCAACGATGGGTCACAGGTGACACCGAAATAGTTCTGCACGCGTCGCTCGGTGGGTAGGCCGTTGTCGTCCCATCCCATCGGATAAAACACGTGCTTGCCCCGCATGCGCTGGTAACGCGCAATGGTGTCGGTGTGGGTGTAAGAAAACACGTGTCCCATGTGCAACGAACCACTCACGGTGGGCGGTGGTGTGTCGATTGCAAACACGTCGTCGCGCAGCGCCGTGCGATCAAAGGCGTAAATGTTGTCAGCGTTCCAGCGTTCGACCAATCGGGCTTCCACCCCAGAGAGTGTCGGTTTCTCGGGAACTCTGCGCGTCGGGGAACCGTTCGACATGCGCACTCAACGGTAGTGGCGCGGCATTACTCGTAGAATCATCACGTGTTCGCGCTGTATGACACCCTGACGCGCGAAGTTCGACCGCTCGCCATGCGCGAACCAGGCAAGTTGGGGATGTATTTATGTGGCCCCACGGTGTATGGCCCGCCGCATCTTGGCCATGGTCGTGCCACGCTCGTCTATGACGTCTTGCGTCAATATCTCGAGTGGCGAGGCATCGAGGTGCGACTCGTTTCCAACATCACCGACATTGATGACAAGATCATCGATCGCGCCAATCGTGAGAACCGACCTTGGCAAGACATCACGCACAAGTGCGAATCGGTGTGGTTCGATGCCATGGGTCGCCTCGGGGTAAAGCGCCCGACCGATATTCCTCATGCCACTGACTATGTCAAGCAGATGGTGCACATGATTGGTGCGCTCGTGGAGCGCAGTGCGGCGTACACCACTAGTGATGGCGTGTACCTTTCCGTCGAGAGTGTGCCCGGCTACGGCGCTCTTGCCCACCAGTCGCTCGACGACATGTTGGCTGGCGGCGGAGACCGCGAGGTGCTTGGTGCGCAAGAAAAACGTCACTCGGCAGATTTTGCCTTGTGGAAATTTTCCAAACCTGACGAGCCATCGTGGCCGTCACCATGGGGCGATGGCCGGCCAGGTTGGCACAGCGAGTGCGTGGTGATGAGTCTGGAGTTATTGGGTGAGGGTTTTGATCTGCATTGTGGTGGTGCCGACCTGCGCTTCCCACATCACGAAAACGAGCGCGCTCAGGCAGTGGCACTCGGCAAACAATTTGCCAACCATTGGATGCATAACGGCTTCGTGGTCGACCCAGAGGGCGAGAAAATGTCGAAGAGCATCGGCAACGTAGCCAACTTGTTGGATTTGCTTGACAACTATGACCCGCGCGCGTATCGCATGTTGCTGCTACAAACCCACTATCGCTCGCCGGTGAAAGTGGGGCAAGACAACATCGATGCCTCGGTGCAAGCGCTCGCAGGATTGGATTCGTTTGCTGCCCGCAGTGCAGGGCAAACCGCAGCCGCCGATGCCGACACCCTCGCGCGGTTTGTGCAGATCATGAACAACGACCTGGACACACCGAACGCCATGGCTCATATCTTCGATACCGTGCGCCGTGCGAATACCGCCATTGATGCAGGCGGTGCCGCCGCTGGTGCTTTGACGGCTGCGGTGCACGAGATGTGTGGTGCGCTTGGTTTGCAACTTGGTTCTTCGGGTGAAGTGGCTGACGACGCACAAGCCCTTGCCAAGGCACTCGACGCAGCCCGAGCAGCAAAAGACTTCGCCAAAGCCGACGCATTGCGCGCCGAGTTGCAATCCCTTGGCTATGTGGTGGAAACCACCAAGGCCGGCACGGCACTTCGTCGCTCGACGTGACGCTAAAACCTACCCACTGGTAACTTGTAGCCATGGCTGACTTCTCACTCGCACTCAACGACGACCAACTCCAGATCAAAGACTGGATTCATCAGTTCGCGGTCGACACCATTCGCCCTGCTGCCCACGAGTGGGATGAAAAAGAAGAATTCCCATGGCCAGTGGTGCAAGAAGCGGCCAAGATCGGTTTGTACGGCCTCGACTTCATTATGAATGCAATGGCCGACCCCACCGGGCTCACGATGGTGGTGGCGATTGAAGAAATGTTCTGGGGCGACGCTGGTATTGGTATGGCGATCATGGGTTCGGGTCTTGCTGCCGCTGGCATCGCCGGCAACGGAACACCAGAACAGATGATGGAGTGGGTGCCACAGTGCTACGGCACTGCCGATGACGTAAAACTCGGTGCTTTCTGCGTGAGCGAACCCGACGCGGGAAGCGACGTGTCGAACCTGCGCACGCGAGCCATTTACGACGAAGCAAATGATGAGTGGGTACTGAACGGAACAAAGGCATGGATCACCAACGGTGGCATCGCCAATGTGCACGTAGTAGTTGCTGCGGTCGATCCAGAACTCAAAGGTCGCGGTCAAGCGAGCTTCATTATTCCTCCCGGAACCAAGGGCCTGTCACAAGGACAGAAGTATCTGAAGCACGGCATCCGCGCCAGCCACACGGCAGAAGTCGTGCTCGAAGATGTGCGCGTGCCTGGCCGCTGCCTACTGGGTGGCAAAGAAAAACTCGATGCCAAACTTGCCCGCTACCGCGAAGGAACATCAAGTGGCAAGCAACCAGCAATGGCCACATTTGAAGCAACGCGCCCGGCTGTTGGAGCGCAAGCGCTTGGTGTTGCGCGAGCCGCTTATGAGTACGCGCTTGATTACGCAAAAGAACGCAAGGCGTTTGGCAAACCAATCATCATGCACCAAGCGATTGCTTTCAAACTGGCCAACATGATTACCCAGATTGATGCAGCACGCCTATTGATTTGGCGTGCATCGTGGCTGGCAAAAAATGGTGGCTTCAAAAACGGTGAGGGTTCACAAAGCAAATACTTCGCATCCGAGATGGCAGTGAAAGTGACCGAAGAGGCAATTCAGATTCTTGGTGGCTACGGCTACACGCGCGAATACCCTGTCGAACGTTGGCACCGCGACGCAAAAATTCACACCATCTTCGAGGGAACATCAGAAATCCAACAACTAGTGATCGCGCGAGCGATCAGCGGCATGCGCGTCGAATAATTCACAATTAATTCCGTCAAGTCTTAGTCACTAGGTTGAGGTTAAAGACCCTCATAAACCATTGAGGTGCGAATCTCAATGTCAAGACCTATTTGCAGTAGTCGCTCTTCTTTCCATTTTGGGCATCACGAGAGGGAAGTAATTTCACTGCCGCGCTGTCAGCTTGTGGCAGTGAGTTGAGCCAGCATATTCCGTAAGAATCTGCCGGAAACTGAGAATGGGCACTCGCCCAAGCAGGGTCTTTCGATGCTTCATTTTTCTGACGCATGTCGTAAACGCCAAAATCCACAGAGACATTATTAAGGAATCCAACTTCCGTGGCAATCACTTCACCAACGCTTACAGAGACAGGCGGACTGACTAAGTCAGTTCGAGTGTCTTCTTTAATTGGAAACGCATTAACTACTGACTCAAATTTGGCGGTCAATTTTCTTAAATGATCAAATCTGAACGAAACTCCACAATCTCCCTCAAACTCAAAGAGATACTGGACCTCACCCATCTCTCGATAACGGACGACACGAGTGATTTTGCCACTTAGTGGAATCTTCACCGTCACCAAATTGTTGGTCGCGTTATCAAAACCAAAACCACCATGAGCTTTATAATTTCCGCCTCGCTCCTGACCAGGATAAAGAATTGATGTGACAGCTGAGAGATCAACTGGCGTTTGAAGAAGTGGAGTTGGACAGGACGACTTTGGAATCGTGCTGCTGCTTGTGGTTGATCGTGATTTGACCGCTACACCTTTATTCCAGACGAAGGCTTTGCCCTTCTTAATACATGTGTATTTCTTTCCAGAAGAAATGGTCGTTGAACCGGGCCTCTTGCAATTCGCACCCGACTGTGCCGTTGCCGGAGCATTGTTCGTGACCGATACAAGCGAGATGGAAAGTGCCAAAACCAAGATCTTCATGTACGAACTCCCAATTATTCGACAACCTCTGAGATTTGCATTACTGGTGCGATGTTGGTGTAGTTCG
>JBBANT010000022.1:0-12876 GCA_040401815.1 Ilumatobacteraceae bacterium
GGCGGAGTTGGGGCTGTCCATCTTTGCTGACCGGGAGACTGCTGATGAGCGAAACTTCAACGCGACCAATGGTCAAGTCGAAGCGTTCCTCGGTACTCCTTTCGTTCGTTGTGTTGAATCATGAAGCGCCACCCGCCATCTGGGCGGTGCCGGCTTCGCTCACGCGTTGGTGACGCGTTGGATCCCAAATTTCACAGCGGTCAAACGAACCGCTGATAACAACTTTGGAATCCAGCGTGAGCCCTGCATACGCCCGCAATTTTTCGTCGATGTTGATGCGACCTTGGGCGTCAATCGTGACTTCTACGGCGCTGGCAGCCAGTGCACGCTGCTGAGTGCGATCCACTTCGCCCCGACGAACTTTTTCCATCATGTCGCTGGCCACTTGCTCGAATGCTTCGGCGGTGAGAATGTCAACACATTTGTCAGCGCCCAACGCGAGATAACAACGTGGCTCAAGACGCGGGCGAAATGCGGCGGGTAATGCGACGCGACCTTTTGGGTCGAGTTGTCGTTCGTGTACACCTACGAACATGTCGCGTTACTCCTTCCCATCCGATTGCTCGGATCCCGTGGTGGGTTTCCCCACCGACCCGAACCCTAGCCCCCACTTCTCCCCACTGTCAACCACCCTGCCCCACATAGCCCAACTCAGACCCATCTGGGACCCACCCGGCACCCAACTCGACCTGCCTTGACCCCAGCTCGGCTCCCGAGTGCTGTGCCTCTTGACTTCAGCCGGGGTTACAGGGCTGAGGTCACGGGGCTGGGGTCACGGCGTCGGTATCGTCGCGGGAGTGCAGATGCACCCCCATGCCCTGATTCCCCGCAACGCTGCAGCGGTGTCAGGCCAGTCGCTGGAGCGAGCCACCTTGCGTCGCGTCGGCGAATTTGCCCGTCCCTACGCCACGACCATCGCCATCTTTTTGGCGGCCATCATCGCGTCGGCTGTGGTGGCCTTGGTGCCGCCATTCGTTTTTCGCGCAATTATCGATACAGCGATTCCGGCTGGCAACCGCAACCAAGTGTGGTGGCTGGCGTTATTGGCCGTTACTGCTGCGTTGGTCGAAGCAGCACTTGCCATCGTGCAACGTTGGGGGTCGGCCCAAATCGGTGAGGGCTTGATCTATGACCTGCGGGTTGCACTCTTTACCAAGGTGCAGCGCATGCCTATTGCCTTCTTCACCCGCACCCAAACCGGGTCGCTGATTAGTCGTCTAAATAATGACGTGATTGGGGCCCAAAGTGCAGTCACATCCACTCTGGGCACCGCGGTGAGCAACTCCGTGGTGTTGGTAACCACCGTGGCAGCGATGCTCACCCTCGAGTGGCGCCTCACGGTGTTATCCCTGGTGGTGCTGCCGGCTTTCATCATTCCGGCGCGCCGAGTTGGCAAGCGACTGCAAGCCATCGCTGCCAAACAGATGGATCTCAACGCCCAAATGAACACCCAGATGCAAGAACGCTTCAACGTGGCTGGTGCGTTGCTGGTCAAACTTTTTGGTCGCCACAAACAAGAAACTGATGCGTTCTCGGGCCGTGCCGCTGGTGTTCGCGACTCGGGGGTCTTGGCCGCAATGTACGGACGAGTATTTTTTGTAGCACTCGGTTTGGTCGGGGCACTGGGTGCCGTAGCGGTCTATGGCATCGGCGCTCAACTCGTGGTTTCTGGCGACATCACTTCCGGCACCCTGGTGGCTCTGGCTGCACTCGTGGCTCGGGTATACATGCCACTCACCGCACTCAGCAACGCCCGAGTTGAGCTGCTCACTTCATTCGTAAGTTTTGATCGCGTATTTGAGGTGCTGGATGCACCAGTTGCCATCAGCGACCGCCCAGGTGCTTACGACTTGGTTGCCCCGCAGGGCAGAATCGAGTTTGACCACGTTACGTTTCGCTATCCCCCGGCTGCATCTGTCTCGGTGCCTTCACTCGAAGCTCCTGGTGCGCCAACTGGAGACCCTGATCGCGATGTGTTGCACGACGTGACACTCACCGTGTCGCCGGGAGAAACCGTCGCCATTGTCGGGCCTTCGGGTTCGGGCAAAACGACGTTGGCGTCGTTGATTCCACGTTTGTACGACGCAACTGCCGGTGTCGTGCGCATCGACGGCCACGACGTACGCGACTTGACCGCAGATTCACTGCATGCCGCAATTGGCGTGGTGTCGCAGGACCCTCACTTGTTTCACGAAAGCATCGAGTCCAACCTGCGTTACGCCCGGCCCAGCGCCACAGACGCCGACATCGTTGCTGCGTGTGTTGGTGCGCGAATCCACGACACGATTGCTGCGCTGCCTGACGGATACCAAACCGTCGTCGGCGAACGTGGCTACCGATTCTCGGGTGGCGAAAAACAGCGTCTGGCAATCGCCCGTTTGCTGCTCAAAAACCCCGTGCTCATGATTTTGGACGAGGCCACGAGCCATCTGGACAATGAAAATGAATCCCTTGTGCAGTCGGCATTGGATGAAGCAATGCGTGGTCGCACCGCCGTCGTCATCGCCCATCGCTTGTCGACGATCATCTCCGCAGACCGCATCTTGGTGGTGGAAGATGGCCGCATCGTTGAACAAGGCAACCACGCCGAGCTCATGGCACTCGAGGGTGCCTACGCCCGCCAAGTGCATGCTGGCGAAACCACCACGACACTGCGCTAGCCCAGTTGCGTCGATTGTCGCCGCGGCGACGGTCAGCCCAGCTTTGTCGCCAAAGCAACAGCAGCTCGGTGACCCACGTCGTCGAGTGCATCGCCGACACCGCACGCATCGCGCAAGGTTGCCGGCACTGCTATCGCCAGCAACGTCTCGTGTAACGCAATATTGATAGCACGAAACAACGTGCACTGAAATCGGGCGGCGTCCTTGGTGCGTCGTTGCGAAATGCCGACAACTTTTCTGCCAGCCTCGCTCCCCGATTCGCTACGCAGCACTTCTCCAGGGCCGACTGCGGCAAAGCACACGCTGCGCTCCAGCGCACTAGCTGCCAGCTTGTCGCGGTGCACCCGCCAGGAAGGCGTTGCATCCACTTGTTGCAACACGTCGCACCAGACTTCGCCCACCCACCATGTGGCCCGCTCCACATCGTCGTGCCACAGTGGATGCCCGCGTGGCACCGTCACGTCGATCCACACATGATCATGAGGCTGCAAGATCACGATTCCGCCACCGCTACGCCGCCGCACGACGTCGAAACCCTGGTCGTTGGCGCGATCAACGTTCACGATGTCTTGGGCCTGCGTACTGCCGAGCACTACTGCGGCACGGCTGATAGCAAGTACTTCCACACCTGCCAGTGCCGCAATCGGGCGATGGTGCAACGTTGCAACATCGCCATCTATGCGACGCACGTTGCTATCTGCGCGATGCACGTTCGCCGCGTGGCTCATGAAGCGATGGACAGATACTGCTTCCACGCCTCCGGCACCTTTTGCACCGACACGGTGATCCACGCCAGATCACGCGGCAGGTGTGGCGTCTTAGCCAAAATCATCCCCGCTTCTTTGGGTGTGCGGTCGCGTTTGTGCAAGTTGCAGGTGCGACACGCTGCTGCCACGTTTTCCCAAGCGTGCTCACCACCCCGCGACTTGGGCATCACATGGTCAATGGAATCAGCCGGCCGACCGCAGTACTGACACTTGTAGCCGTCACGAGCGAACACAGCACGACGCGACAATGCCGTGCGCCGACGAAACGGGGCTCGCACCACGTAATTGAGACGAATCACCAATGGTGCGCGCATCACCAATGTTTCGGCACGCACTTCGGTGCCGTCATCTTCGATGATTTCAGCTTTTTCAGACAGCACCAGACAAATTGCTCGTCGCGCCGAAACCACACTCAACGGCTCGAATGTTGCATTGAGAACGAGCGCGCTTCTCATGTGACTACGCCCTGGGTCTTTTTCTACTTTGATGGCGCCGATAGCCACGACACCACGCGAGGTAGGTCACCATGTCGTTGGCCGTAGGTCGGTGCATGGCATCACCGTACTGCGTCTCCATACGGAAGCGTAAGTACCGCGCGTCGGGTATCGGCAGGAACGGGGCCCGATGCCACCAGCCGTTTGGTGCCAACCGAAAAATCTGACCTACTGCCGTAGTCCACAGCCCTGGTCGCCGAGCGACTGCTGCAGCTGCTTTCCACCACGATGACTTCATGGCGCTGCTCAGTTCGGTTTTGGTTCTTTCGGCAGGCCAAGCACCATTTCACCGATGATGTTGCGCTGAATCTGTGACGAGCCTGCGTAAATGGTTCCGGCTCGTGCATTAAGAAACGTCATGGCCCAACTCATGCTCGAGTTTGCAGCACCCGGGTCGTCGGTTTGAAATGCCGTGCTTGGCTTGCGCCCAACGGGAATCATTGCATCCATCCCCATGATGTCGATTGCCAGTTCGGTTGACTTGGTGTGATACTCACTCCAGTACAACTTTGACACCGCGCCATCAGGGCCAGGGTGGTGGCCTGCCAAAAACTTGGTCAACGTGCGCCGCCCGAGATACTTCATGATCTGCACCTTCGTGTAGCACCACGCCAATCGCTGACGGATGCGCGGATCGTTGATGACACCACGCTCGGTGGCAAGTGCAACGAGACGGTCGAACTCGGCTTCGTATCGAATTGGCCCGGTAGCTGCTGCCTCGCCGCGTTCAAAACCTAGTAGAGCCATCGCAATAGCCCAACCGTTATTGACACCACCAACCACATTGTCTTTCGGCACACGCACATCGGTGTAGAACACCTCGTTGAACTCGCTCTCGCCCGAGATCATCTTGATCGGACGCACCTCGATGCCGGGTTGACGCATGTCAACGAGCATGAACGAAATGCCCTTGTGCTTGGCCACCGTTGCGTCGGTGCGCGCCAACGTAAAGATATGAGTGGCAAGATGCCCGGCTGAGGTCCAGATTTTTTGACCGTTCAGCACCCATTCATCGCCATCCAATTCAGCCTTCAGACCGATGTTGCTCAAGTCGCTACCAGCATTCGGCTCGCTATAGCCCTGACACCAGATGTCGTCACCGGCAATGATGCGCGGCAAGTAGTAACGCTTTTGTTCCTCGCTTCCGAACAGCAAGAGTGTGTTGCCCAACATCTGGATGCCGAACACATCGTTCATCGCCCCGGTTGGCACCCCGGCGCGGGTGAACTCTTCAGCGACAATAACTTGTTCGAGTGCCGACAATCCACCGCCGCCGTAGGCCGTTGGCCAACCCGGTGCCAGATATCCGCTCTGGGCGAGATGCACTCGCCACTGAGCGATAAAAGTTTCGAGTTCTTGGCCGTCAAGGCCACCGATGCCCTTCCAGCTGGCGGGTAACTTTTCGGCGAGGAAGGCTTGCACCTTTTCGCGGTAGGCCTCGGCTTCAGGCGTATAGGTCGGGCGCATAACCCCGACGCTAGTTGAGCACCCCAAGCAGGTCAGCACCGAGCCCGCTACGCCAGTTGGCGGCGGGCGATTGCTGCAGCGCCAACGAGTGGCGCATCGGCACCCAGGCCCGCGGGCAGCAGCCTGATGCCACGGGCAAACTCGATAGTGGCATAGCGATCTGCTTCGGTTTGCGCGGCACGAAAAAATGGTTCGCCAAAACCCAGGGCCACCGAGCCACCGATGACCGCCAAGCGCAAGTCCAACAGCGCGGCTACTGATGCCACTGCTCGACCGACATACATGCCGGTCTGCTCAACGACGTGGGCGGGTGCATCGGCCGCTGGTTGGCCGGTCATTTCAGCAATGGCCGTGCCCGATGCGACTGCTTCAAGACAACCGCGTGCCCCGCACTTACATAGTCGACCGTTAGGCACCACGCAGATATGGCCAATATGGCCGGCGTTGCCGCTGTCGCCATCAAGCAACCTGCCGTCGGTGATGATGCCCCCACCCACTCCAGTGGACACCACCATGCCGATGACATCACGGCATCCCACTGCTGCCCCACACCAGGTTTCGCCGAGCACGACGGCTTTGGCGTCGTTGTCGACGAATGTTGCCAGACCGGTGAGTTGAGCCAGCGATGATCGCAACGCAAAGTTGCGCCACGATGGAATGCTCAGTGTTGACACCTTGTCGCCGTTGTCAGACATCGGCCCACCCGCACCGACACCGCAAGCAATCAACTGCAGGTGCGCAGCGCCCGCCATTACTCGACCAACCAACGCCGAAAGGGTGTCCCACACTTGCGCCGGGGGTGTTGCGCAGCGTTCTTGGGCGAGCACTCGCCCATCGAGTGACACGACACCGCACAACAACTTGGTTCCGCCGATATCCACCGCCAAATAGGCGCGCTCGGCGGTCATGACGAGATGGTTACTGGTCGCGGCCCATCTTGTCGCGCATTTGTTTGGCGTTTTCGCGCGTGGTGCGCAACATGGTGGCGAAGTCGCTCAAACCCACCTTGCCTACAGCGCGCAGTTCACGTTCAATAACCAGCACACAACCGAGCATGAGCACAAAGCCAGCAAAGCCCGCCGCAAAATGAATTTGCAAACCGACGAACACCAACGCCAACGACGCCACTGCCCCAAGGGCAGCCAAGCGCACCTTTTTTACTGCCGGACGGTACAAGCCTGATGGCGATACTGCCTGGGCAAAACGCTCGTCACTTTCAAGCTGCGCTTCGATCTGGCGAAGAATCTGTTGTTCATTGTCAGACAACGGCACGTTATGCACCTCGTGGGGCTAGGACAGCAAACTTCATGAGAACTAGACCTTAGTAGCGCCGTGTGATGTTGTCACCCCCTGCGTGGGCCCCATGGTGTGCTTTGGGTCTCGTCAGAAACGCCCGTACTTATGGCGCCATCGCCGAACTTTTCTCGAATCTGGTCAATGGCCAGTGACGCCGTGCGCCACTCCGATTCCGCAATTTTTTCGGGTTCGTCAAACAGGCTCAACTGGGTTTCAGGCAGCCCGAAATTTCGCAGACTCACCCCCGCCAACCGGATGCCTTCGTGGACTTCGACATCCTCAAGCAGCTCATCAATAACAGCGATGATTGCCTGGCTCGTGTCGACTGGTGATTCGACGGTGCGCGAACGCGACATGTTGCGCATGTCGCCATAACGAATCTTGAGTGTGACCGTAAGTGCAGCCAACCCCTGCTCACGACAGCGCCGAGCCACGGTGTCTGCCATCTGCAACAAATGGCGCCGTAGTTCAAGCGGGTCAGTCACATCGTCACTAAAGGTTTCTTCGCTGCCGATGGATTTGGCCTCGCGGTCAGGCTCGACATCACGTTCATCCACCGCATTACTCAGCTCAAACAAATGCTCGGCCTGGTTGGCGCCCACTGCCAACGCAAGAAGGCGCAATTCGCATGCCGCTATGTCACCGACGGTCTTCATCCCCACGCTGTGCAACTTTTCGAGTGTTACCGGCCCGACGCCCCAGAGCATTCCCACATCCAGCGGATGCAAAAACTCAAGCTCGGCACCTGGCGCAACTTCGAACACTCCGGGGCCGGGGTCGATTCGTTCGCGTGTGGCCCGTGGCTTGGCAAACTCTGTTGCCAGTTTGGCGATGAACTTGTTCGTAGCGATTCCAACACTGCACGCCAAACCAACCTGTGTGCGCACCGCCTCGCGCACTTGTTGTGCCACGGTGTGGGCATCACCGAAGATTCGCTGAGCGCCCGTGACGTCGAGAAATGCTTCATCAAGCGACAAGCCTTCGACTAATGGCGTGTATTGGCGAAATACGTCAAACACTTGGGCGCTGATTTCGCTGTAGAAGTCGTGGTCACCATCCAGAAACACTGCATGGTTGCACAACCGATGAGCATGCGCTGAAGCCATCGCCGAGCGCACACCAAATTGCCGCGCTTCGTATGACGCAGCTGCCACCACGCCGCGTTGAGCCGAGCCACCCACCACGACCGGCTTACCAATCAGCTCAGGCCGCCGCAGCAACTCACACGCCACAAAGAACGCGTTCATATCCACGTGCAAGATCCGCCGTGGGCTGCCGCTTGCTCCTGGCGTGACGGGTGACCGTTGAGGTGTCACCGACATGAGGGCAACGCTAGTAATACCGTATGAGGGCGATGAACGACCGACCGCTTTCTGCTTTGCCATCGCGTGCAGCACGCACCGTTGCCTTTGGTGCAATCGTGGTGTCGGGCTTGGCTGGTGGCACCATTGGTTATGCGCTCGTTGATGTGCAGTGTGACGGTGATTGTGCAACATCTTCGGGTGTGGCGATGTTGATTGGTGCAACAAGTTTTGCTGCAGGCATCGCCGTGGTAGCCGTGCTCGGGTTGCGAGCCATGGGCGAATGGCGCGAACGCGGCGACCAGCAAGTGCAATAAGTTGAACGAGCCACCGATGACTGCCGACCTATTAACCCTGGCACAAAACCTTGCTCGCCGAGCTGGCACCCAGGCCCGCATCGGTCGCAGCCAAGGGATGCACGTCGTGGGAACCAAGCTCACCGACACCGACATGGTGACCAAGTTCGATCGCGAAGCCGAATCAATGATCATCGCCGGGTTGCGCGCTGCACGACCAGACGACTCGATTGTCGGCGAAGAAGGTGGCGGCCACCGCGGCACAAGTGGAGTCGAGTGGCATGTCGACCCCATCGATGGAACCACGAGCTTTATGTATGGATTACCAACGTGGTGCGTTTCCATTGGTGCGCAAGATGCTGACGGTGCACTCGTCGGCGCCGTGTTTCTGCCCGACCTCGACGAGATGTTCGCCGCCCGACGCGGCCACGGTGCCACACTCAACGATGCCCCACTGCACTGTTCAGGTTTGTCCGACGTAAGTAAGGCACTAGTGGCAACCGGGTTTAGTTACACCCCCACCCAGCGCACGGTGCAGTCGCGCCGCTTGACCGAATTCATCCACCGCATTCGTGATGTGCGGCGCATGGGTGCTGCCGCAATTGATATCTGCTTCGTGGCTTGTGGACGCCTTGATGCCTACTTTGAAGAAAATCTGCACTCTTGGGACATCCTTGCTGCTGAACTCATCGCCCGCGAGGCCGGTGCACGCGGTGGCGATTTCAGCGGTGGCCCGCTGCGCGCGCCCGAAGTGCTGGTAGCGACCCCAGGTGTGTTTGATGCACTCTCGGCAATGCTGGTGGATGCTGTGCGCAAACACCCACACGCCTGACTAGCCACTACCTTGGTGCGTCGTGGGCACGCGCGTTCTGACTGTCGAAGACGACGAACGAATTCGCGCTTCAGTGCGCTTGGCGCTCGAAGACGAGGGTTGGACGGTTGACGAGGCTGCGACCGGTGAAGACGCAGTCGAGTTATTTGTCGCTAACCCTGCCGATGTGGTGTTGATCGACATCATGTTGCCGGGCATCGATGGTTTCGAGTTGTGTCGGCGAATTCGCGCCAAGAGCAGCGTGCCCATTGTGATGGTCACGGCGCGCAGCGACACCCACGACGTGGTCGCTGGGCTTGAAGCTGGCGCCGACGATTACCTCACCAAGCCGTTCGCCCCCAAAGAACTCTCTGCGCGCATTCGCGCCCTCCTGCGTCGCATCCGCCCGACAGATCATGTGCATTCGACTCTTACCTTCGGCGATTTGGTGATCATCCCCGAGGAGGGTCGCGTCACGGTGCGCGGCGACGAGGTGCTGGTGACCAAAACCGAGTTCCGGCTGCTCTGTGTGCTTGCCGAAAACCCAAGCGGTGTGTTCAGCCGAGAGCAACTATTGGAAAAGGTCTGGGACTACGACTACTTCGGTGATGGACGTTTAGTGGATGTGCACGTGCGACGCCTGCGCATGAAGATTGAGCTCGACCCAGCGAACCCTCGTCACGTGGTCACCGTGCGCGGCCTCGGCTATCGCTTGCAGTCGTGACCAGCCCGATTCATCCATCGCGGCCATCACCTCTTGATTCGCTGCGCGCTTTCGTGCGCCGCCGCCGGCCACGGCGCATGGGGGTTCGGTCGCGAATTCTGGCTACGTTCGTGGTCGGCTCGTTGTTGTTGTCAGGTGTGCTGTTTTTTCTCACGTTCACACTCACTCGCACGAACCTGCGTGAGCGTGAGGGCGAACTGGGTTTGAGCAACGATCTCATCAACGAAACCCTCAACAGTGTGCGGGCCTCGTTGATTTTGGCAACCATCATCACAGTGCTCGTCGGGTTGATGCTCGGCATTGTGTCGAGCGAGCGAGTGGTGCGACCGCTGGCTGGTGCCGCCAACGCTGCGCGCGCCATCGCCGATGGCCGACTCGATACGCGACTCGAGCCCACTGACGACCCGGATCTCAACGCTCTCACTGAGTCGTTCAATGACATGGTGGCTCGTCTACAGGATCGCGTCGAGCGTGACGCGCGGTTTGCATCAGACGTGAGCCACGAGTTGCGCTCACCATTGATGACCTTGGCAGCATCAGTAGAAGTGATGGTGTCGCGGCGCGACGAACTTCCCGAGCGCGGGCAGGCTGCCCTCGACTTGTTGGTCGCCGATGTGGCTCGGTTTAGCAGTCTCGTTGAAGACCTTTTGGAGATCTCCCGCTACGACGCTGGTGCAGTGCGAATTATGCGCGACCAGTTGCGCGTCGCAGAGTTTGTCGAACAAGCCGTGCGAGCGAGCACACTCGCCCGCTCGCCGATTCACATTGATCCACGCTGCGCCACCACCACGTTGAGCGGTGACCGCCGCCGCCTGGCTCGCGTCGTAGCTAATCTCATTGACAACGCTCGTCTGCATGGTGGCGGCAGCGCTTCAGTACACGTCTGCCCAGCTGAAGACTCAAACTCGCACGTGTGGATTGTCGTCGAGGATGCCGGTGAAGGCGTCGTCGACACCGACGCTGATCGAATTTTTGAACGTTTCTCGCGCGGTGTTGGCGCCAGCAAGCGCGGCGCATCCGAGGGTGCTGGGCTCGGGCTCGCACTCGTGCGTGAGCATGTGCGACTGCACGGTGGACGCGTGTGGGCAGAGTCGCGCCGTGACGGTGAGTCGGGTGCGCGTTTCATCGTCGAACTGGCCTGCGAGACCACGGCCATATGACAGCCAGCGCAACTTCTGCAGGTGTAGTGCTGGCCATTGACGCAGGCACCACGGGTGTGCGCACCCGTGCGGTGTTCGCTGATGCGCGACCGTCGATTGCCGACTATCGCGAGTTCACCCAGCACTACCCACAGCCAGGCTGGGTCGAACACGACGCCGAAGAAATTTGGCAGGCGGTGCGCGCCACTATGCAAGCGGTGTGTGCGCAAATCAACGAGCCGATTGCTGCAATTGGTATCACCAATCAGCGTGAAACTGTGGTGGCTTTCAACCGCCGCACGGGTGAGCCGCTCCACCGTGCGATTGTTTGGCAAGACCGCCGCACGGCTGCCCGCTGCGACATGCTCGGCGACCACTTGTCTGTTGTTCGTTCGACAACGGGATTGGTGCTTGATCCATATTTTTCGGGTTCAAAAATGGAGTGGTTGTTGCACAACACCGAGATCGGTAGCAACCCTGACTTGGCTTTTGCCACGATTGACGCATTTCTCATCCACCGCCTCACCGGCGGCGCGGCGTTTGCCACGGATGTTTCCAATGCGTCACGCACCATGCTGTTTGACATCCGCGCCTTGCGCTGGAGCCCAGAGATGTGTGCAATGTTCGGTGTCAATATTGATTCGCTACCGCAGGTTGTGCCGTCTAGCGCACGCATCGGGGTGACTGTTGGCGACGGTGCAATTCCGGCGGGTGTAGCTGTTAGTGGTGTTGCCGGCGACCAACAGGCAGCACTTTTTGGTCAAGCGTGCTTTGCAGCAGGCAGCGCCAAGAACACGTATGGCACTGGCAGTTTTGTGCTGCTGAATGTTGGCACTGCATGCCCTGCCCCAACCTCGGGCATGCTCACCACCGTTGCCTGGCAACTCGGCAACGAGCCAGCGGTGTACGCGCTTGAAGGAGCCATTTTCGTGACCGGTGCAGCAGTGCAATGGCTGCGCGATGGCCTCGACATCATTTCTGCAGCAAGCGACCTTGGCCCATTGGCAGAGACCGTTGCCGACACGGGCGGAGTCGTGCTCGTGCCCGCATTCACCGGGCTGGGTAGCCCCTGGTGGGACCCATATGCGCGTGGTGCGATCTTGGGCATTACACGCGGCACTACACGCGCACACATCGCTCGCGCCGTGGTCGAGTCAATGGTGTTTCAAACTCGCGACGTGATTGACGCAATGACTCGCGCCTCTGGTGTAACGATTCGTGATTTGCGAGTCGATGGTGGCGCGGCAGTCATGAACCTGATGTTGCAAATGCAAGCTGACCAACTTGATGTCGACGTGTTGCGGCCAACCGAGTTGGAAACCACAGCCATGGGTGCGGCGTATCTTGCCGGGCTAGCCGAGGGCGTATGGGGTTCAACTGATGACATCGCAGCACGATGGGTGCTCGAGCGCCGATTCACACCGAGCACTGGCGTCGGTAACAGCACAGCCGCAGACCGCGACAAAGCGCATGCGTTGTGGTTGCGTGGGGTGGAGCGGTCACGCAACTGGGTGAGTTAACGCCCGGTTATTTCGAACATAGCCACCATCAGGCTGCCCAGCCCAACAAAAAGCGAGAGCCCCGTGATGATGATGGTTGAGCGAAGATTGCCAAGGCGTCGCACCTCTTCCTGCAGCGACTCCACACGCTGACTCAGCGCATCAATTCTCGCGTCCAAGCGTGCACCAAGCGCATCGATTTTCGCATCCAAGCGTGCACCAAGCGCATCGATATCGGAATCCAACCGACGCTCTGTCGCTTCAAGATCAGACTTGCGCACCAAGTCTCCCCATCCACTCGGCGGAAGAAAATCAATCAACTCATCGGCCACGTCGACACCGATGACTTTCTCCAAAGACCGATGGAGCCGTAGCGGCCGGCGGCCTACAACTTTGGCAAGCCGTGATCGAGGTTGCGCACT
>JBBANT010000022.1:12976-16258 GCA_040401815.1 Ilumatobacteraceae bacterium
GCCGTAGCGGCCGGCGGCCTACAACTTTGGCAAGCCGTGATCGAGGTTGCGCACTGCCTGATGAATGCGCTGTTCATTTTCAATCAGTGCGAACCGCACGAAGCCCTCGCCGCCTGGCCCAAAGCCTGAACCTGGCGAGAGTGCCACGTTGCATTCAGTAACGAGATGCGAACAGAACTCCACAGCGTTCATTTCGCGATACGGCTCGGGAATCGGCGCCCACACAAACATCGAACCGCGTGGTGACGGAATCGACCAACCGATGCGATCAAGCCCATCAATGAGAGCATCACGGCGCGACTCGTACGTCTTGCACACTTCGACAGGAAAGTCGTGGGCTTCGTTCAATGTGACTGTGGCAGCAATCTGAATCGGCTGAAACGAGCCGTAGTCGAGATACGACTTCAGTTTCACCAATGCCTGCACGACCTCGGTGTTTCCGACGAGGAATGCGCATCGCCAGCCGGCCATCGAATAGCCCTTTGTCATCGAGTACAACTCAACGGCGCATTCCATTGCGCCTTCTGCCTGCAAAATTGATGGCGGCTCGTAGCCGTTGAACCCCATATCGGCGTAGGCAAAGTCGTGCACCACGATCATCTCTCGCTCACGACAAAAGTCGACCACGCGTTGCATGAACGACAAATCCACGGTGGCACCAGTCGGGTTATGTGGAAACGAAATCACCAAGACACGTGGCTTGGGCCAACCAACTTCCCATGCCTTTTGTAGTGAGTCAAAGAATTCATCCTGATATTCGACATCGACATCAGTGGCCGAAAGCAACCGTCTCTGGCTGCGCATCGGAATCTGTCGCAAATCAGCCCCGGCAAACAGCGGCCCGAAAATGTGAATTGGATAACTGGGGCTTGGCACGATGGCTGCATCCCCGGATTCGAGCAACACCCACATCAGGTGGCTGAAGCCTTCTTTTGATCCAATCGTGTTGGTGATCTGCAAATCAGGATCGAGTGTTACGCCAAACTTGCGCAGATACATGCCAGCGACTGCCTCGCGCAATTTAGGCAAACCGCGCGACAGCGAGTACCGGTGATTTTTCGGGTTATGGGCCGCCTCCACGAGTTTTTCCACCGCGATATCGGGTGATGGAATATCGGGGTTACCGAAACCGAGGTCAATTACATCGTCGCCCTCACGACGCGCCGTAATTTTCAGATTATTGATGATGGTGAACACATACGGCGGCAGGCTGCTGATGCGTCGAAAATCCATGGCGTAATCCTAAACACCGGACTGCGGTAACAATGCCGCGCCGATCGCCCCGGCGTACTCACCCAACTGGGCCAGGCGCAAAGCGGGATGAGTGCGCTGCTCGGGTGAATACAGCGTGTCAGCAAACCACCGCTGCACCATCGGCATCACGATGTCACCAGCACCCGAAACCCCACCACCAATGACGATGACATCCGGATCGCTCAGGTTGGTGAGGTTCGACAGCCCGATTGCCACCCATTGCGCATACGACTCGAGCACTGCCACTGCGGCTGCATCACCTGTGCGAGCCCGCGCAATCACGTCTTCGCCGGGTTCGCCACCAGCCAACATACGCAGGCCGCGACCCGAGGCATACACCTCCCAACAACCGCTGCGACCACATGTGCACTGCGGGCCTTGCGGGTGCACCACCATGTGGCCGATTTCGCCAGCGAAACCGTTTGCCCCACGCTGCACCACGCCGTTCAACACATGTCCTCCACCGATACCGGTGCCGAGCGTGACCATCCACATGTTTCGTGCGCCGCGACCGGCGCCATAGCGCCACTCTGCCAATGCGGCTGCGTTGCCGTCGTTGTCTACATATACGTGTCGCCCAAGTCGCGCAGACAAGTCGGGCCCCACAGCAACATCAATCGAGCCCACGATGTTCGGCGATGCGCGCATTACCCCGTGTAACGTGATGAGCCCAGGTATACCAACACCAATCGTTTCGACCTCACCTAACTCACCAGTTACATCGGCGAGGGTGTCGACTAGTGCTGACGCATGCGGCGTCGTGTACCGCACTTGAGCGATCAGGTCTTGCTCGCCGTTGACATCGCGATCAATGTCGATCACCACGCCGAGACACTTGGTGCCCCCGACGTCGATTCCCGCGACGCGGGTCACAACTCAGCGCGAATTTTCAATTCTTTCAGGGTGTGCAGAATGCGCACTTCGGCACGACGCTTAACGAAACCTGGCAACGGCACGATGAGCTCAATCTTCAGCGAATAGGTGATGTCAGTGCCACCGCCCTCGGGCATGAATGTGTAGGCCCCGTCGATTACTCGCATGATGTCGCCGTCAACGAGCGACCACGAAATACGCTCTGGTGCCTGCGAGTAGTCGTAGGCCAACGTGTAATGAGTACTGCGGCCCAGAGCACTGGCGCGATATTCGACTTTCACCGCACGACCTGTGGCATCGCGCTCCAGCACATTGGCTTCTTTCACGTCACGAGCCCATTCGGGGTACCGCTCGAAATCCACTGCGATGTCAAAACAACGCGCTGGGTCGGCTGCAACGTGTTCGGTTTCGGTTGCTTGGTCGATCACGCTGGCAAGGCTAGTTGACGCTTCCCGGCCGACAGGGTCGGGTCAAGATTGCAACACGGCGACGAGCCGAGCCACTAGCACCGAGTAGTCAAACTCGCCCACGGCACGCGCCCGAGCCGCCATGCCCATTGCAGTGCGAATCGCTGAATCCCCCAGCAGGGTCGACAGCCGTGCCGCGACTTCGTCAACATTGCGTGGGTCACGCACTACATAACCCGTACTGCCATCCACTACTGCTTCTGCTGCCCCGCCGCTGTCGCCAGCAATCTGCGGCACGGCACAAGCAGCAGCCTCAGCAAAGACGATGCCAAAGCCCTCTTGCTCCAGCCCGCCCCAGCGGTTGCGACACAGCATCATGAACGCGTCAGCACAGCCATACAAGCCAGGGAGGTCAGCGTCGCTCACACGACCGAGCAGTCGCACCGGTGCACGCAGCTCATCGATGATGCTTTGCAGACGATCATGATCGCGACCCATGCCGCCAATCAGCATGGTGATGCCGTCAAGATTGCGGGCCACTTGGGCCACTGCCCGAATCGCAACGTCAAAACCTTTGCGGGGCACCAAACGACTCACCCCCACCACAAGTGGCGCATGTGCTGGCACGCCGAACTTTTCACGGGCTGCGCGTCGCGCTGCATCATCAAGCGGCACAAAGCGTTGAGTGTCCACCCCAGGTGGAATCTGCACTACGTCCAGCGCGCCGCGCTTGTCACCTCGCTTACCA